>CAYLLY010000028.1:0-24738 GCA_964384595.1 uncultured Nitrospirales bacterium | reverse complement strand
GTTGAAGTGCGGAGCGACGACGGGACGCTCATCATCCTGGACTGCGGCACGGGGGTGCGCGATCTGGGGCTGCACCTGCTCAAGAGCCAGGAGAAGCGCCTCCGCATCCATCTGCTGATCGGGCACACGCACTGGGACCACATCCAGGGCTTCCCCTTCTTCACGCCGGCCTTTCTGCCCCATGTCGAGCTGAACATTTATGCGCCGCTGGGCTTTCAGCGCAGCGTTGCGGATGCCCTGGCCGGTCAGATGGAGTTTCCGTATTTCCCCGTGACGCTGCGCGATTTGTCGAGCCGCATCCATTTCAACGAGCTCGAGGAGGGGTTTTTCCGCGTGGGCGATGTGGCCGTCGAGACGCAATACATCAACCACACGGCGCCCACCGTCGCCTATCGGATCTCCGGCGGCGGGACCACCATTGCGTACGTGACCGATCATGAACCCTTCTGGATGCCGGACGGCAAGGGCTTTCACCATCCCGGCGATCAGCGGCACATCGCGTTCCTCAAGGGCACGGACCTGGTCATTCACGACGCCCAATACACCAACGAGGAATACCGATCCAAGATCGGCTGGGGGCACAGTACTATCGAATACACCTCGGATATCGCCATGGCGGCGGGCGTCCCGCGCCTGGCGCTCTTTCATCATGATCCGGGCCATGACGACGACGCCATGGCGCGTCTGGAACAGATGGCGCGTGATCGGGTCGCCGATCGCCGCGGGGACGTGGACGTGTTCGCCGCGGCGGAGGGCATGCAGTTGACCGTGCAAGGGAACGGCCTTGCCCGCACGGCGGCGGGCGTGTCGGCGATGCGGCGACGCACGATCGCCGGCGGGCGGATTTTGGTGGTCAGCGCGAATGAGCCGGAGGTCTCCGCCATCGGCAAGCGGCTGGCCGAGGACGATCTGATGCTGGTGCCCGTGCCCGACAAGCGCACGGCCCTGGAGCGCGCTCCCGAGGTGTCGCCGGATCTGGCGATCATCGATTCGCGCCTGCCCGACGGAGACGGCCGGTCGCTCATCCAGCCGTTGCGGGCGTGCCTGGGATGGGAGAAGCTGCCGATCGTGATGCTCATGGAAGGCGCCGACCTCCAGGCGGTTGTTCCGGAGAAAGGCGCGTGCGCGGTCGATTACCTGGCGAAGCCGTACAGCCCGCCGATGCTGCATACCCGTCTCAGGGCGTGGCTGGATCGGGCGCGGTCGGAGGAGGAGTCCAGGCCCCGCCAGGCCGGGCCGGCGGCGCCCGACGGCGCGTCAAGCCCGAAGTCTGCGGCGAGCGGGGCGAAGCTTGCCGACCTGCTCGGGAAACTGCCCCTTTTCCGATCGCTCGGACGAGAGCAGTTGCTGGCTCTCACGGCGCGGGCGGTCGAGCAGGTCTATCCGCCCGGACACGTCGTGATCCGGCAGGACGAGATCGCCGAGCAACTGTACGTGATCCTTTCCGGGAGGGTGCGGGTGGTCGAGGCGGCGCAGGATACGCCCTTCATGGAACGGTTTCTGGGCGAGATGGGGCATGGGGAAATCTTCGGGGAGCTCGGGATCCTCATCGACCAGCCCCGAGTGGCGTCGGTCTTGACGGTGGAGCACACACGCTGCCTGGTCCTGCCCCAGCAGGACTTTTTGCAGGTGTTGAAGAGTTCGCCGGAGCTGTCCTACGCGTTGCTGCGCGTGGTCGCCGAGAGGCACTACCATGCCGACCGGCTGTTGTCCCGTTTCGCGCCGGACGGGCTGACCGGACTGGCCGGGCGCCGGACATTCCAGGATCAATACCGGTGTCTGGTGGCGGGGGCGCGCCGCCATCACAGCCAGGTGGTCCTCGTGCTCTTCGATGTCGTCCACCTGAAAGCCATCAACGACCGGTACGGTTATGACACCGGCGATGAAGTGTTGCGGGCAATGGCGGACGTCCTCACGGGGGGGGTCGGCGCGAAGGACCTCGTCGCCCGTTACGGCGGGGACGAGTTCGCCGTGCTCCTGGTGGACGCCGATCAGAAAAGCGCGGAGCAGTTGTTGAACCGCGCCGGAGAGAAGTTCGAAGAGCAGAGGGCCCGGCGCGGGCTCCCGCCGGATGCCCGCTACCAGAGCGGCATGGTCGTCACCGGTGAGCCTCCCGACAACGCCGACGAGATCATCTGGGCCGCCGACCAGAATCTCCGCCGGACGAAGAGCTGACGATTTTCCTGTTGATTCGCTGTTAGTGATTGAAATACCATGGCATACCCCGTGAGCCAGTACTGGTGGGACGGGTGCTTGAGCGTCGGCGCACTTTCCGGGCCACGCCCTGAGCGGGAGGCCGGTCATGCACGTACGGTTCTGGGGAACGCGCGGGTCCATCGCCGTCCCGGGTGAGCGGACCACCAGATACGGAGGCAACACCTCCTGCGTTGAAATCCGGGCCTCGGACGGGACGGCGATCATCCTGGATTGCGGAACGGGCGCCAGGGAATTGGGGCAGCACCTCCTGCGTTCCGCGTCCGGTCCTCTGCGTCTCCACCTGTTCATCGGCCACACCCATTGGGACCACATCCAGGGCTTCCCCTTCTTCAGGCCGGCGTTCCTCCCGGACACGGAATTGAACGTGTATGCGCCCTCGGGCTTTCAACGCCGCGTGGAGGACGCCATCGCGGGACAGATGCAATACTCCTACTTCCCCGTCACGCTCCGCGACCTGCGCAGCCGCATCCACTTCACCGAATTGGAGGAAGGGTTCTTCCGCGTCGGTGAAGTCCTGGTCCAGACGCAATATCTGAACCACACCGCGCCCACGCTGGCCTATCGCATCTTCGACGGCGAGTCGACGGTCGCCTACGTGACGGATCATGAGCCCTTCTGGAAGCCGGCGCACGGCGGGCTTCGCCATCCCGGCGATCAGCGCCACATGTCGTTCCTGGAAGGCGCCGACCTCATCATCCACGATGCCCAATACAGCGCCGAGGAATATGCCGGCAAGGTGGGGTGGGGGCACAGCACCGTGGAATATGCCGCGGATGTGGCCTTGGCCGCCGGGAGCGGCCGGTTGGCGTTGTTCCATCACGATCCTGCGCATGACGACGAGGCGGTGGCGGCGCTGGAGGCGACGGCGCGGGCCCATGCCGCTGCGCGTAGTCGGGCGTTGGAAGTCTTTGCGGCCGCGGAAGGCCTTGAGCTGGAGGTGCGCGGGAGCGGACGGGGGGCCCCCGTCGCGGCGGTGTCGGCCCTCCGGCATCCGCCCGTTGCCGGCAAGCGCGTGCTGGTGGTGAGTTCCAGCGAGACCGAAATCGGAGCGATCGGCCAGATGCTGGCGGAAGACAACCTGGTGATGCTCCCGACGCCCAACATGCAGACCGCGCTGGGAGGCGCGCTCGCGGCCTGTCCCGATCTGGCCATTATCGACGGGAACCTTCCGAAAGGCGGGGGGGCGGAATTGGTTCAGCTCTTGCGGGCGCGCGCGGAACGGTCCGATCTGCCGATCATCCTGCTCACCGGGGAAACGGACGCCGCCTATGACGTGTGCGTCGGCAGCGTCGAGGCCGTGGACTGCCTCGCCAAGCCGTTCAGCCCGCCGATGCTGCGGACGCGGGTGCTGGCTTGGCTGACCCGCGCCACCGTGTCGGACAGCCCCGTGCCCGGCGAGGCCCCCGCCCGTGCAAGGGACGGGCGGCGCGCGGCCGATCTCGCGGCCGGCGCGAAAGCCAGGGGCACCAGGAAAATCGCCGTGGAGGCGGGTTACGCCGATACGCTTGCCATGATGTCGCTGTTCCGGCCGCTCGACCGGCAGCAACTCCTCGGCCTGGTTGCGACGGCCACCGAACGGGTCTTCACTACAGGGGACGTGATCTTCCGTCAGGGGGAGCCCGCTGATTTCCTCTACGTCGTGCTTTCCGGGCAGGTGCGCGCCATCCAGGCGACGACGGAGAGCCCGCTGGCTGGCCAGGTGCTGGCGGAATTCGTCTACGGAGATATTTTCGGCGAGCTGAGCATGTTGACGGACCAGCCTCGATCGGCGACGCTCGTGGCCGTGGAACACACCCGGTGCTTGGCGCTCTCTCTGGAGGGTTTCATGCAGGTCCTCCGGCTGTCGCCGGACGTCTCTCTCAGTGTGCTGCGACTGCTGGCCCTCAGGCTCTACAACGCGGACCGCCTGCTCGCCCGCTACGCGCCGGACCCGCTGACGGGCCTCGTGGGCCGTCGGGCGCTCTATGACCATTACCAGCGCCTGTCGGCCGGCCCCCGCCGCCGCCGCAGCGGCGTGCTCATGCTCGTTCTGGACGTCCTGCACCTGAGGACGATCAACGACCGCTTCGGGTACATGATCGGAGACGAGGTCTTGAGGACCGTGGCCGACGCCCTCAAGGAAGCGACCCGCACCACCGATCTCGTCGCGCGCCTCGGCGGGGACGAATTCGCCGCCCTGCTGGTGGACGCCGGGCCGGATCACTCCGGCGTGATTGTCGCCCGGGCGCAGGAGAAGCTGGCCGATTTGTCCGCGCGTCGCGGGCTCCCGTTGTCGGTCCAGTGCGCCATCGGCGTGGCCGGCAGTCAGAACCCTCCGGTAACCGCCGACGAGCTCTTGTGGCTGGCGGACGAGGATCTTCGCCGCCGCTGAATTCCCTTCGATACGTTTCCGCCAGTCTCACAGGAACCCGCCGAACGCTTGAGATTATTTGACAAAATCGGTCATGTGACATAGAATCTCAACGTTCCAGGAGGAGGCGAGGCTTGGACGAGAGCTTCTTTAGAATCAATCGGTTACCGCCTTACGTGTTCAATGAAGTGCAGGCGCTCAAGCTGCAGGCACGTCGGCGTGGGGAGGACATCATTGACTTCGGCATGGGCAATCCCGACGAGCCGACGCCTCCGCACATCGTGGACAAGCTCATCGAGGCCGCCAGGAATCCGCGCAATCATCGGTATTCCGCCTCGCGGGGAATCACCAAGCTGCGTCATGCGATCACGGCCTGGTACCAGCGCAACTACGGCGTGGACCTCGACCCCGAGTCCGAAGCGATCGTCACCATTGGCTCCAAAGAAGGGCTGGCGCATCTGGCACTGGCGATGGTGACTCCCGGCGACGTGGTGCTGACGCCCACGCCGACCTATCCGATTCATCCGTACAGCGTCATCATCGCGGGGGGCGAAGTGCGCGGCATTCCCCTGCGCCAGGACAGCGATTTCTTCGAGGACCTGACGAAGGCCTACCGCCGGACGCTGCCTCGTCCCAAAATGCTGATACTCAACTTCCCGCACAACCCCACCACCGCCGTCGTGGACCTGGCGTTCTTCAAGAAAGTCGTGGCGTTCGCGCAGGAGAACAACGTCTTTGTGGTGCACGATTTAGCGTATGCGGACATCGTCTTCGACGGGTACAAGGCGCCGAGCTTCCTGCAGGCGCCCGGCGCCAAGGACGTGGGCGTGGAGTTCTTCACCCTCTCCAAGAGCTACAACATGCCAGGCTGGCGCGTCGGCTTCTGCGTCGGCAACCCCAAGATGGTCGGGGCGCTCCAGAAGATCAAGAGCTACCTCGACTACGGCATCTTCCAGCCGATCCAGATCGCCGCGATCATCGCGTTGAATGGACCGCAGGACTGTGTCCGCGAAACCGTCAAACTGTACCGGGACCGCCGCGATACGCTGGTGGAGGGGCTCAATCGGATCGGGTGGAAGGTCGAGAAGCCGCTGGCGACCATGTTCGTCTGGGCCCCGATCCCGGATGAGTACCGTTCCCTGGGGTCGCTGGAGTTCTCCAAGCTGCTCCTGCACGAGGCGAAAGTGGCGGTGTCGCCGGGGATCGGGTTCGGCGAGTACGGAGACGACCACGTCCGGTTCGGTCTGGTCGAGAACGAGCATCGCACGCGACAGGCGATCCGCGGCATCAGGAAGGCGCTCAAGTTCTCCGGCGGGGAAGAATAGGCGGCCGACTCCGTGAAAGACCGCATCGCAGTCGGCTTGATCGGGTTCGGCACCGTGGGGACCGGCGTCGCCAAGGTGCTCACGTCCAACGCCGGTCTCATCCGCCAGCGGCTCGGCGTGCCGTTGGAGCTGGTCAAGGTCGCCGATCTTGACCTCACAACCGATCGCGGCGTCACCCTCCCGCCGGGAGTGCTGACCTCGAACGCGCGCGCGGTTCTCGACGATCCGACGATCGACATCGTCATCGAGCTGATCGGCGGCTACGATCCGGCCAAGCGGTTCCTGCTCGACGCGATGGCACGGGGGAAATCCGTCGTCACCGCCAACAAGGCCTTGCTCGCTGTCCATGGCGAGGAGCTCTTCCAGGCGGCCGCGCGCGCGAAGGTGGACATCGGCTTCGAGGCCAGCGTCGGCGGCGGGATTCCGATCGTACGCGCGCTGACCGAAGGGCTCGCGGCGAACCGCATCCTGTCGCTGTACGGCATCGTCAACGGCACGTCGAACTACATCCTGACCCGGATGACCGAAGCCGGCCGGCCGTTCGACGAGGTGCTGGCGGAAGCGCAGAAGGCGGGCTATGCGGAAGCCGATCCGGCCTTCGACATCGCCGGGACGGACGCGGCCCACAAGCTGGCGATCCTGATCAACCTCGCGTTCGGGACGCCGGTGAATTTCAAGGACGTGTATGTCGAAGGCATCACCGGGATCGCCCCGATGGACATCGCATATGCGACCGAGTTCGGCTATACGATCAAGCTGCTGGCGATCGCCAAACGGCACGAGGGCGCGACCGGCCGGGACGGCGCGGAAGTCGAAGCCAGGGTCCACCCCACCATGATCGCGAACGATGCGCCGATTGCGCGGGTGGGCGGCGTGTATAACGCGATCCAGGTCACGGGAGACGCCGTGGGCGACATCATGCTGTACGGCCGCGGCGCCGGCTCGCTGCCGACCGCCAGCGCCGTGGTAAGCGACGTCATCGACATGGCGCGGAACATCCTCGCGGGGTCCGTCGGGCGTGTCCCGTCCTGCGCGTTTCAGGCGGATCAGCGGCGGCCGCTGCGCATCCGCCCGATCGAGGAGGTCGGCAGCCTCTACTACCTGCGATTCATGGTGCTGGACAAGCCCGGCGTCCTGTCCCAACTGTCCGGTGTGCTGGGGAAGCACGGGATCAGCATCTCGTCGGTCCTGCAGCGGGGGCGCCAGGATGGCCAGACCGTCCCTGTGGTCATGACGACGCATCTGGCGGTCGAGCGCAATATGCAGGCGGCGCTCAGGGAAATCGCGGCGTTCCCGTTCGTGTCGGGCCGGACCACCTTGGTGCGCATCGAAGGCGAGGATCGGTAGCATGGGCGCCTGGCGAGGGATCATTGAGGAGTACCGGGCCTATCTGCCCGTGAGCGCGTCCACGCCGGTGGTCACGCTGAGAGAGGGGAATACGCCGCTGGTGCGCGCGCCCCGCCTCGCGGAAGCGATCGCGCCGCGGCTCGATCTCTACCTCAAGTTCGAGGGCGCCAACCCGACCGGCTCCTTCAAAGACCGGGGGATGACGCTGGCGATTTCCAAGGCTGTCGAGGAGGGCGCGCGCGCGGTCATCTGCGCCTCCACCGGCAATACCTCGGCCGCGGCGGCTGCGTACGGCGGCCGGGCGGGGCTGCAAGTCTTCGTGCTGATCCCCGAGGGCAAGATCGCGCTGGGCAAGCTGGCGCAGGCGATGATGCACCGCGCGACGGTGCTCCAGGTCCAGGGGAATTTCGATCAGGCCCTGACGATCGTCAAGGAGATCTCGGTCAAGTACGGGATCATCCTGGTGAACTCGGTCAATCCCTACCGGCTGGAGGGCCAGAAGACGGCGGCGTTCGAGGTCTGCGATCAACTGGGAGACGCGCCGCTGTACCATTTCCTGCCGGTGGGCAACGCCGGCAACATCACCGCGTATTGGCGAGGGTATCAGGAGTATCACCGGGCCGGCAAATGCTCCCGGCTGCCGCGCATGATGGGGTTTCAGGCCGCGGGTGCCGCGCCCATCGTGCTGGGCCACGTCGTGGAGAAGCCCAAAACGATCGCGACGGCCATCCGCATCGGCAACCCGGCCAGTTGGGTGCAGGCGGTGAAGGCCATGCAGGACTCGAACGGCAAGATCGACCTCGTGACGGATGAGGAAATCGTGGAAGCGTACCGGATGGTGGCAGCCCTGGAAGGCATCTTCTGTGAGCCGGCCTCCGCCGCGTCGGTCGCCGGGGTCATCAAAATGCAGAAGGCGGGGCTGTTCAAGGACGGCGAATCGGCCGTGTGCACGTTGACCGGCCATGGCCTCAAGGACGTGGACATCGCGATCTCGGTGTCGCAGAAGCCGACGACGATCCAGGCCAACATGGAAGACGTCGTGAGGGTGTTGGGCTATTAACTACCAGTCTTGCGCGGGGAGGGCGCATCCGGTTCGCATGAAATACGTGATCCTGCTGGGGGATGGGATGGGCGACCATCCGTTGGCGGAACTCGGAGGGCGGACGCCGCTGCAGGCGGCCAAGACTCCCAACCTGGATTTCCTCGCCCGTCATGGCGAGCTGGGCCTGGTCAAGACCACACCGGATGGGTTCTATCCGGGCGGCGATGTGACGCAACTGGCGATCCTGGGCTATGACCCGAAAAAGTATTACACCGGACTCGCGCCGCTGGAAGCGGCCGGCCTCGGCGTGGCGCTCAATCCGGACGACGTCGCCTACCGGTGCAACCTGGTCACCCTGCGGGTGGATACCGGCGGGTACGACGTGAAGAAGCTGGGCCCCCACGCCGTGATGGAGGATTACAGCGCAGGCCAGATCGAGTCGCTGGAAGCCAAGGAGCTGATCTACGACGTCAATGAACAATTGGGCACCGAAGTCGTGCAGTTCTATCCCGGCGTGTCGTACCGGAATCTCATGGTCTGGGCGGAGGGCAAGCACCGCGTCACGGTGACGCCTCCCCACGACATCGCGGGCAAGCCGGTGGGTGACTTTCTGCCGAAAGGGGACGGCGACAAGGTCCTGCGCGCGCTGATGGACGAGGCCCTGGCGATCCTGCGCGCGCATCAGATCAACCAGGACCGGATCGAAGCGGGCAAGCCGCCGGCGAACGGCATCTGGCTGTGGGGCCACGGCAAGGCGCCGAAGTTGCCGAAGCTGACGGAGCGCTACGGCCTGTCCGCGACCATGGTCGCGGCGCTGGACCTGCCGCGGGGGTTGGGTCTGACGTGCGGCTTCGAGGTGGTGAAAGTGGAGGGGGCCACGGGCTCCGTGGACACCGATTATCTCGGGAAGGCCGAGTGCGCGCTCAAGGAGTTGGAGAAGCGGGATCTAGTATACGTCCATCTGGGAGCGACGGATGATGCGAGCCACCAGGGAGACGTGCAGGCCAAGGTGCGGGCCATCGAGGCGTTCGACGAGCACACGGTGGGAACGTTGCTGAAAGGATTGCCGAAGCGGGGACCGCATCGCGTGCTGGCGGTGTGCAACCATGCCACGCCGGTGGCGCTCCGGTGCCATACGAATGAGCCGGTCCCGTTCGCCCTCTATGAAGGGCCGGCCTCCCGCGATCGCACCGAGGCGGACCGCGGCTTCAACGAGGCGGACGCCCTAGCCACGAAGACGGTGCTGGCCGATGCCACGAAGCTGATCGGGAAATTGTTGGGGAAGTGACGGACGATGCCGTTAGTCGTTCAGAAATTCGGCGGGACTTCGGTCGCGAACGTCGATCGGATCAAGCATGTGGCGGGGCTGGTCGCCAGGAGCCGGCGGGCGGGCGACACCGTCCTGGTGGTGCTCTCCGCCATGAGCGGCGAGACGGACCGTCTCGTGAAGCTCGCGCACGACGTCGCCGATTGTCCGGACGAGCGCGAGATGGACATGCTGCTCTCTACCGGGGAGCGCGTGACGATCGCCCTGCTGGCGATGGCGTTGCGCGCGATGGGATTCGAAGCCCGTTCCTATACCGGGCGGCAGGTCGGGATCATCACCGACAGCACGCATACGAAGGCCCGGATCGAACGCATCGCGGCCGACCGGATCCAACATGCCCTCGATAAGGGCATCATCCCGGTCGTGGCGGGGTTCCAGGGCATCAACGAGCAGAACGATGTGACGACGCTCGGACGCGGGGGCTCGGATCTCACCGCCGTGGCCCTGGCCGCCGCGTTGAAGGCCGAGGGCTGCATCATCTATACCGACGTGGACGGCGTGTACACGGCGGACCCCAACGTGGTCCCGTCGGCGCGCCGGCTGGACAAGGTCTCGTACGAGGAAATGCTGGAGTTCGCGAGTCTGGGGGCGAAGGTGCTGCAGAGCCGCTCGGTCGAGTTCGCCGCCAAGTACGGGGTGCCGGTGGTGGTCAAGTCCACCTTCGTCGACGGCCGTGGGACGATGGTAACCAAGGAGGATCAGGACATGGAGCAAGTCGTGGTCTCCGGCGTGACGGGAGATCGCAACCAGGCGAAGGTGACGTTCATCGGGGTGCCGGACCGGCCGGGGATCGCCGCCCGCATCTTCGGGGCGATAGGCTCCGCCAATATCCTGGTGGACATGATCATCCAGAACGTCGGCCAGGGCGATCTGACCGACCTGTCGTTCACGATCCCCCGCGCGGATCTCCCCAAGGCGGTGGATCTCGCCAACCGCATCGCCAAGGACATCGGCGCGAAGAGCGTGGAGGTCAAGGACCAGATCGCCAAGGTCTCGCTGATCGGCGTCGGCATGCGGTCCCACTCCGGGGTCGCCGCGCGGATGTTTGAGACCCTGGCCGGCGAAGGCATCAACATCATGATGATCAGCACCTCCGAGATCAAAATCTCATGCGTCATCGAGGAGAAGTCCATGGAGCAAGCCATCCGGTCGCTACACAAGGCGTTCGGGCTGGAGAAGGGGTAATGTCCACGCCGAAGCACATCGAGATCTACGACACGACGCTGCGCGACGGCGCCCAGGCCGAGGACGTCTCGTTTTCGGCCGAGGACAAGGTGCGCGTGGCCCGGAAGCTCGATGAGCTCGGGGCCCACTTCATCGAGGGGGGGTGGCCCGGCGCCAATCCCCGGGACATCGACTTCTTCCGCATGATCAAGACGGTGCCCCTCAAGCAGGCCAAGGTTGTGGCCTTCGGCTCGACGCGGAGGGCCACGAACACCGTCCACAACGATCCCGTCCTCAAGTCCCTGCTCGACGCGGATACCCGCTATGTAACGCTGTTCGGCAAGAGCTGGAACCTGCACGTCACGGACGCCTTGGGGATCTCGCTCAAGAAGAATCTCGAGCTGATCGAGGACTCCGTGGCCTTCCTGAAGGGCAAGGGCCGCCGGGTGTTTTACGATGCTGAGCACTTCTTCGACGGCTACAAGGCCGATCCGGGGTATGCGCTGCACACGCTCCTGAAAGCGCAGGAGGCCGGCGCGGAGCGGATCATCCTGTGCGACACGAACGGCGGGACGATGCCGTGGGAAGTCAGACGAATCGTCGCGGAGGTCGCGAGGGAGATCGGCGTGGGGCTGGGCATCCATGCCCACAACGACGCGGAGATGGCCGTCGCCAACTCGCTGGTCGCGATCCAGGAAGGGGTGCTCCAGGTGCAGGGGACGATCAACGGGATCGGCGAGCGGTGCGGCAACGCCAATCTGTCCTCGATCATCCCGAACCTGAATTTCAAGATGAAGCTGCCGCCGGTGACGCCGGACCAGTTGCGCAATCTCCGCGAGGTCTCCCACTTCGTGGCCGAGATCGCCAACCTGGTGCCGAACAAGCACCAGCCCTACGTGGGAGACTCGGCGTTCGCCCACAAGGGGGGCGTGCATATCGACGCGGTCCGGAAGAACCCGATGACTTACGAGCATGTCCGGCCGGAGGCGGTCGGCAATCGCCAGCGGATGCTCATCTCCGACTACGCCGGGAAGAGCAGCCTGGCGGCGAAGGCCGAGGAGTTTCACATCAAGCTGCGCAAGAAAGACCCCAAGGCCCAGGAACTGCTGGCGACGCTCAAGGATCTGGAGAATCAGGGCTATCAGTTCGAGGGCGCCGAAGGCTCGTTCGAGCTGTTGATGCGCCGCATGGTCGGGAAGCTCAAGCCGTCGTTCGAATTGATGGGCTTCCGGGTGATTGTGGAGAAGCGACGCGCGGATGAGGAGCCGATCTCGGAGGCTGCGGTGATGGTCAAGGTCGGCGCCACGGTGGAGCATACGGTGGCCGTCGGCACGGGACCCGTCAATGCCCTGGACCATGCGCTGCGCAAGGCTCTTGAGAAGTTCTACCCGCAGTTGCGGGAGGTGAAGCTGCTGGATTACAAAGTCCGAGTCCTGGCCGCCAACAAGGGGACTGCTTCGCGGGTCCGCGTGTTGATCGAATCAGGGGATCACAAGGACAAGTGGGGGACGGTGGGGGTGTCCGAGAACATCATGGAAGCGAGCTGGCAGGCGCTGGCCGACAGCATTGAATATAAGATGGTGAAAGATCGACGTTCTTTAAAGGACGGTTCTGCTTGACTTCCTGGGGCGGCTTTCGTATCGTAGTGATCTCGCAAGGGATTTTGCCTGTTGAGGCGAATCGGAGGGTGGCGGGATGAGGAAGGCGGACATCGCGACCGAAATATATGAAAAGGTTGGCGTCTCCAAGAAAGAAGCTGCCGACCTCGTAGAGTTGGTGCTCGATACGATCAAAGGGATACTGCAGAAGGGCGAATCTTTTAAAATCGCCGGCTTCGGCAATTTCGTCGTCCGGAGCAAGGGGCCTAGGAAGGGTCGGAACCCCCGGACTGGTGAAGAGATCGGGATCACCCCGCGACGCGTCGTGACCTTCCGTCCGAGCCAAATCTTTAAAAAATACGTGAACTAGCCGCCCGCGTCTGCTCGTATGGCTACCGGGGCATCAGGATCCGCCGAAACCAGCGCAGCGGTCGGCGAGAAGCTCTTTTACAAGATCGGCGAGGTCAGCCGGCTGACCGGCCTTCCCGCTTACGTGCTGCGGTTTTGGGAATCAGAATTCGGGTTCCTGCGTCCCCAAAAGACCCGCGGCCGCCAGCGGAAGTACACGCCCAAGGATATTGAGACCCTCCTCCAGATCAAGCGAATGCGTTACGATAAGGGCTACACGATCGAGGGACTCAAACGACGCTGGCATACCAGGGAGGGCACACAGGAGCGGCGTCCCTCCCGCGCGACGGCCGACGTGGTGCGTCGCGTCAAGCACGAGATCCATGAGATGCTGAAGGTGCTCGGGGAGCAAAAGTAACCGCTCGCCGATACAGGACACATGATCCAAACGGTTCGGGGCGTAGCGCAGCCCGGTAGCGCACTCGCTTGGGGTGCGAGTGGTCGTGGGTTCAAATCCCGCCGCCCCGACCAAACCAAGCTAGCTCGTACCGCCGCTTCAATCAAATGCGGCGGATATTCAATACCGCTTCCCTTCCTGAGATGACCAATCCCGACAGGGCCCGGATGAAAATGGTCGAGGGGCAGATCGCCGCCCGGGGCATCACCGATGCGCGCGTGCTGGAGGCGATGCGGAAGGTCCCGCGCCATCTGTTTCTCGAAGAGGCGCTGAGCGATCGGGCCTATGACGATTCGGCACTGCCGATCGGCGAGAAACAGACCATTTCGCAGCCGTACATCGTAGCGCTGATGACGCAGGCGCTCGCGCTTCAGGCAACCGACAGGGTCCTGGAGATCGGGACGGGGTCAGGGTATCAGACGGCGATCCTGGCCGAGCTGGCCGCCCGCGTTTATTCCATCGAACGGGTGAAATCCCTGGCTCTGCAGGCCCGCGAGCGGCTCGACCGGCTGGGGTACCGGAACGTGGCCGTCCGGAACAGCGACGGGACGTACGGGTGGGGCGAGGCCGCTCCCTTCGACGCCATCCTGGTGGCGGCCGGGTCGCCTGCCATCCCGTCCCTGCTCGTTGAGCAGTTGAAGGAAGGGGGGCGGCTGGTGATCCCGGTCGGCGACCGGAACACGCAGGTGCTGCAACTGGGGGTCAAGCAACGCGATAAGATGGTCGTGAGCGACTTGGGCGATTGCGTATTCGTCCCGTTCATCGGCGCCTTCGCGTGGAGCGCGGACGCATGCTGAAAGTCTTCAATACCCTGACCGGCCGCAAGGAGCCGTTCGAACCGCTGGCACCAGGCCGGGTCCGGATGTACGTGTGCGGTGTCACGGTCTACGACGACTGCCATCTCGGCCACGCCCGTAGCGCCCTGGTCTTTGAAATGATTCGGCGGTATCTCGAGCACTCCGGGTTCACCGTCACGTTCGTCAAAAACTTCACGGACGTGGACGACAAGATCATCAACCGGGCCACCCAGTTGGGCATTCCCTGGCAGGAGGTGACGACACGGTACATCGACGCCTACTATCGTGACATGGGCCGGTTGGGGGTGCTCAAGGCGACGCAAGAGCCCAAGGCCACCGAGCACATGGACGACATTGTCAGGCTCATCGGCAAGCTGTTGGAGAAAGGCGTCGCCTATCATGTCGAAGGGGACGTCTACTTCGAGGTCCGGAAGTTTCCCGGATACGGGCGGCTCTCCAAGCGCAAGCTCGACGAGATGCAGGCGGGTGCCCGCGTCGAGGTGGATGAGCGGAAGCGGGACCCGATGGACTTTGCCCTATGGAAGGGGGCTAAGGTCGGAGAGCCGGCTTGGCCGAGTCCCTGGGGGCCAGGGCGGCCCGGCTGGCACATCGAATGTTCGGCCATGTCGATCCGCCATCTGGGCGAGACCTTCGACATTCACGGCGGGGGCGCCGATCTCATTTTCCCCCATCACGAGAATGAAATCGCGCAGTCCTGCGCGGCGACCGGCAAGGAGTTCGCCCGCTATTGGCTGCATAACGGCTTCGTGCAGATCAACCAGGAGAAGATGTCCAAGTCGCTCGGGAACTTCTTCACGGTCAAGGAGATTTTCGAGAAGTTTCCGGCGCCCGAGAAGGTCACCGCCGAAGTGGTGCGCCACTTCCTGCTCTCAACGCAGTACCGCGGCCCGATTGATTTTTCGGACGAGGCCCTACGGCAGGCGCGGGCCGGGCTCAACAACTTCTACGACCTCTTGCTCCGCCTGGACGAAAAGACCTCGTCGAAAGAGACTACCGACGGCGACGTCAAAGAACTCTTGTCGAAGTTCGCGGTGGCGTTTGAGCAGGCGATGGATGACGACTTCAACACGCCCGTGGCCCTCGCGGAGTTTCAGCGCTTGCGGAGCGAGCTGAACACGAGGCTCCAGGCCGGACTCTCGCATGAAGCAAAGACCGAGGCGCGTGCCATCTTCCTGCGATTCGGCCAGGTGCTGGGTCTCTTCCAGGTGTCGGTCAAGGAGTGGGAGTTCAAGGAGAGTCATGCCGTCCTCGGTGCTGGCGAAATTGAACGACTGATTGCCGAGCGGAACGAAGCTCGATCGAAAAAGGATTTTGCGAAGGCCGACGTCATTCGGAAAGAACTCGCTTCGCAAGGCATCATTCTTGAAGACCGGCCCGACGGCACGACCCGTTGGAAGCGATGAGCCGGACCGGGCCCACCGATCTGCTCTACGGCCTGCATCCGGTGGTCGAAGCGCTCCGTGCGAAGGACTGCGGCCTGCACCGGATTTATCTGGAGCAGGGTCGCCGGGGGCGCGTGGTGGAGGAGATACTCGAACTGGCCAGGGCGCGCCACGTGCCCGTGGCGTTTGAACCTCGCGACGGTCTGGACCGGCGGGCCGGCACCGCCCGGCATCAAGGCGCGGTCGGAGTCGCCGCGGCCAAGGCGTATCTGTCGCTTGACGACCTCCTCGAATCGGTCAGCGGGCTCGAGGCGCCGTTGTTGCTCGTGCTGGACGGCATAGAGGATCCGCACAACCTCGGCGCGATCCTGCGGACGGCCGAGGCGGCCGGCGCGCAGGGGATCATCCTGCCGACCCGTCGCGCCGTCGGCCTGACCGCCGCCGTGGCCAAGGTGTCAGCGGGCGCCATCGAGCATCTCCCCGTGGCCCGCGTCGTGAACCTCTCGCACGCCATCGAGCGGCTGAAAGAGGCCCGGTTCTGGATCTATGGGCTGGATGCGAAAGGGAACCGCAGTTATGCGGAGGTGGATTACCGGGGGCCGGTGGCGCTGGTGGTGGGCGGGGAAGGCCGGGGCATGCGTCCCCTTGTCGCCGGCCGGTGCGACGGCACGGTCCGCATCCCGATGCGGGGGAAAGTGGAGAGCCTCAACGTCTCGGTGGCGACCGCCATCGTGCTGTATGAAATCCTGAGGCAGCGAGCCGGCACGCGCGAGTTCACGCGCGCCTGACCCGGATGAACCCTTCTTCGATGGCGGCTTTGAGCAGTTGGGCGGCGTTCGAGACGCGAAGCTTCTTCATCATGTTGGCGCGGTGCGCTTCGACGGTCTTCACGCTGATCTTGAGGCGGGTCCCGATTTCACGGTTCTTCAGCCCGTTCCAGATCAGCTGCAGGATTTCCTGCTCGCGGTCCGTCAGGGACGTCACGCCGTTTTTCTTTTTTCTATCCATGGGGGTACTCGCTCCTTGTCGTTCTCCATATCCGCCCTACCAGTAACACCATTAGTATTACATAACCAAGTAATTGCTGTAAATAGCAAAAGTCGGCGGGGCGGCGCCGCCGCCTTGTTCCCCGTAGGGCCTTCACGTACAATGAGCCCGCGGATGATCGCGCGGGAGAGTCCGCCTGGGGAGGTGGAATGATCGAGCAGTGGCACGTGGCCGCCCTTTTCGGCGCCGTCATCGGCAGCTTTCTGAACGTCTGCATCTATCGCCTGCCGGCCCGGGAGTCCCTCGTGCGGCCGGCGTCCCGGTGTCCCGGGTGCAAGACACCGATCGCCTGGCACGACAATGTGCCGATTCTGAGTTATCTGTGGCTCCTGGGCCGGTGCCGAAGCTGCCGGGCCCCCATCACATGGCGCTATCCGCTGGTGGAAGCGCTGAACGCCGCGGGGTATGGATTCATCGCGTGGCGCTTCGGGGCAAGCCCGACGGCCCTTGTGTACGCCGCGCTGCTCTCGGCCCTCATCGTGGTCAGCTTCATTGATCTGGATCATATGATCATTCCGAACGCAATCACCTATCCGGGCATGGTGCTGGGCCTTATATCCGGCATGGTGATCTTGCCGAGATGGTGGGAAAGCATTTCCGGATTTTTATTGGGAGGCGGGTATTTATATTTTATGATGGTGATCAGCCCGTACCTTTTCAAGAAAGAAGGGATGGGCATGGGCGATGTCAAGCTGCTCGCTATGATTGGCGCGATCGTAGGCTGGAAGCTTGTCATCGTTATCATCATATTGGCAGCGAGCCTTGGTTCGATCGTAGGGCTGACACTTATAGCCATACACAAGCTTGGGCGACACCAACATATTCCGTTTGGTCCTTACTTATGCGTGGGAACGGTAGCGGCGATGCTGTATGGAGCAGAGCTTCTGGGCTGGTACGGGTCTCTCCTGTCGGAAGGGAGGTGAACCGTGGCGTTGCGACCTCGGAATAATCCTCTCGTCGCGGTTTCGGTCCTGCTGCTCGTCCTCTTTTTGATCACGCTGGCGTTCAATCTGATAGTGGCGCAGCGCGCGCCCACCCTGCACGGCGGCGGGGCGCAGACCGCCACCGATCTCCTGTTGAAGGTCCTGGGGGGGCTCTTCGTGCTGCTCCTTCTGTACGCCGCCTTTTCCAGGGTGACGCGGCGAGGCCGGCCGGCGGAGACCGGCGTCGTGATCGACGCGTTCCACGACGTCGTCCGGCGCCTGCGGGAAAATGAACAGGAACTCGAGCGCCTGCGGTCGGTTGCGGAGGAGCGGGCGCAGGAAATCGAGAGCTACAATGAGAACATCCTGCGCAGCGTCTCGAGCGGCGTCATCACGTTCAACCGGGACGGGGCGGTGACCACGTTCAATGACGCGGCCGCGAGCATTCTGCGACTCAGGCGGGAGGACGTGATCGGCAAAACATGCGCCGAGGTGTTCGGCGCGCAAAGCGTGGTCGCGCGCCTGCTGGAGCGCGCGCTGGCCCACGGGGACGTCATCACGCGGGAGGAGTTCGAGTTGGAGATCCCCCACGGCGGGAAAATCTGGGTCGGCGTCAGCACGTCGCTGTTGAAGGATCA
The DNA here is from genome assembly GCA_964384595.1 of uncultured Nitrospirales bacterium. GTDB lineage: Bacteria > Nitrospirota > Nitrospiria > Nitrospirales > NS-4 > SCTG01. The sequence continues at coordinate 6,755 of CAYLLY010000028.1, read as the reverse complement.
CGACGGCGGCCTGATCGGGACCACGTTCGTCTGCACCGACCTCACCGAGATCAAAACGCTCCAGGAGCAGGTGGAGTTGCGCAAGCGCATGCTGGTCCTGGGCGAAATGTCCGCCGGGATCGCCCATGAGTTCCGCAACTTGATGGGGACCATCCTGGGCGCCGGCAAGCTGATCGCCCGGCAACTGCCTTCCGGGAGTCCCGCCCATGAAAGCGTCCGGACGATCACGCATGTGATTGCGGACATGGACCACCTGGTCACGCAGCTCCTCAATTTTGCGAGAAAGACGGAGCCCGATCTCAAACCGGTGGCGCTGGAGCCGTGGCTCAAGCGGGTCATCGAGCAGGTGGTCGAACAGGCGCCCGCGCCGCATCCCCGCGTCGACGTGGTCTGTTTTCCGGACCTGCCCGTCATCCGCATGGACGAGGTGCTGATGCGCCAGGCGTTGAGCAATCTGGTCCAGAACGCCATTGAAGCCATGCCGGCGGGCGGGGACTTGATTGTGTCGGCCGGTGTGCGGGCGCCGCAGGGGCGCCGCCGCGAAGTGGAGGTGACGGTCGCCGATACCGGCGTGGGCATCCCCAAGGACCGGCTGCCCAAGATCTTCCTCCCGTTCTTCACGATGAAAACGAAGGGGACCGGCCTGGGACTTGCCTTGGTCCACAAGATCGTCTTGTTGCACAACGGACGGATTGAAGTGGACAGCCAGGAACGCAAGGGGACGACGTTTCATATGTATCTTCCGGTCGGGTGAGGAGCGAGCGTGGGCACCATCTTGCTGATTGAAGACAATGAACGCATGGCGCGGGTGCTGGCCCAGCATATGGAGCTCGAGGGGCACACCGTGATTTTGGAGTTGGATGGGGCGGCTGGACTGGAGGCCTTCCGACTCCACAAGGTGGATCTCGTCCTCACCGATCTCAAATTGCCGGAAAAGTCCGGGCTGGAAGTGCTGCAGGCCGTGAAGGACGAGAATCCCATGATCCCGGTCGTGGTCATGACCGCGCACGGCTCGATCGAAACGGCGGTCAAGGCGGTCAAGGACGGAGCCTTTGATTTTCTTCAGAAGCCGGTGGACCCGGAGAAGCTGCTGGTCACGATCAGCAAGGCGTTGGAAAAGCGCCATCTCGAAACCGAGAACCTGCTCCTGAAGGAGGAGCTGTCGCAAACCCGCTCGGCGAAGCTGGTCGGCCAGAGCCGCGCGCTCGCCGAAGCGCTGGAGAAGGCCAAGAAGGTCGCGTCGGGCACGACGACCGTGCTCCTGCTGGGCGAAAGCGGCACCGGCAAGGAACTCTTCGCGCGGATGATCCACGACTTCAGCCCGCGCAAGAACGGCCCGTTCGTCGCCATCAACTGCGCGGCGATTCCGAAGGACCTTCTCGAGAGCGAGTTGTTCGGGCATGAACGCGGGTCGTTCACCGGCGCGACGGGGCGCAAGATCGGGAAGTTCGAGTTGGCCGATGAAGGCACGATCTTTCTCGATGAAATCGGCGACATGGACCACGGCCTTCAGGCCAAGGTGCTGCGGGTGCTCGAGGGCGACCGATTCATGCGGGTAGGAGGAACGTCCAAGGTCAAAGCGGACGTCCGCGTCGTGGCGGCCACCAACAAGGACCTGCAGACGGCGGTGGCCAAGCAGGTTTTCCGTGAGGATCTGTACTACCGGTTGAACGTGTTCCCGATCGTCATCCCCCCGCTGCGGGATCGCCGCGAGGACATTCCGCTGCTGGTGGAGCACTTCCTCGCGCTGTACTGCCGGGAACTGAAGCGGGAAGGCCTGAAGGTGTCTTCCGAGGCGATGGAGATCATGATGAAGCATTCGTGGACGGGCAACGTCCGCGAGCTGCAGAACTGCATCGAACGGGCCGTCATCCTGTGCGACGGCCGCACGATCCTGCCGGAACATATCGGTCTGCACCCGGGCGAGCGTCCGCTCGAGGAAGACCTGTCGCCGATCGGGAGCCTCCAGGAGGCGAGCAGCGCGGCGTCTCGCGCCGTGGAGTCGCAAATGATCGCGCGCGTGCTGCGCGACACGGGGGGCAACAAGTCCAAGGCGGCGGAGATCCTCCAGGTCAGCTACAAGACGCTGCTCACCAAGATCAAGGACTATGGCCTCGACAAGGAGTGAAGAAGCGGCTCCCGACCCCTGGGTCACGTGCTTTCTGACCGGAATGGTGATCCGGTACCTGGACGGCCTCGACGGGGCCTCCGGGAAAATGGACTATCACCGCGTCATGGGGGTGGTGGAAGGATTCGGCCACATTCGCGATCCCAAGGCCTTTCTCCTCGACACGAACAACTGGGTCCCTCACGCGGTGTTGCGGGAGCTGATCCGCCGAAGCGAAGAAGCCAGCGGCTCCAAGGACGTCACCTATCGCGCGTCGCTGGCGTTCTTCGCGTCCACCGAGGGGCGACAGCCGACGCTGATCGAAACCGTCGCCAAATATCTGGGCGATGTGGATGCGGTCGTCCGCTGTTCCGGCATGTGGGCCACGGCCTACAGCAATTACCTCCGGATGCAAGCCTTTGCCCGCCCTGGAGAGCCCCGGACGCTGTATATCCTGGTCCGGTTCATGCCGCCCGTTGATCCGTTGATCGGCAATAGTTTCCTGGTCAAGGGCAACATCGAAGGTTTCTCCCAGCTCTATCCGTTTGTGGCGTCCGTCTCCTGCGAGGAGCAGTACTCGCAACTTTGCTTGGCCGCGATTGTGGAGGAATTCGGCGGGGCCTACCTCTTGAAGCCGGACGGAGCCAAAGGCGCTGCGGCCAAGTGGGCGATCAAGGAGCGCGCGACGGGCCGCACCGTGGCGACGGCCCGGTCATGCGGGCTGGGGCTTGAACCGGCCGCCGGATGGGAAGGCGGCCGGGCCCTGGCGCCAGATCTGCAGGCCGAACGGTCCGACAAGGGTTGTCGAGCGGTCAGGATCGAGCGCGGGGGGATGTTGCGTGCGGGTTCGTTGGCGTATGCGTTGCGCGAGGGCGCGATCTATGACGCGCCGTACACCCGGTATCGCTTCCGGTGGCAGGAGCGCCCGGCTGCGGAATCTGTCCGGCGGGATCCGGCAAACGTGGCCGGGGGGACGCCCAAGGAGGTGATTTCCCGCCTGCTCTTCGACCACCTGGCCGGGTTGCAGGCCACCCAGCGCCGGGTCCTCGGCATCCTCATGCGCAACCGGGAGCTGAGCGAGGAGAATAAGTATCTTCGGGAAGAGCTGTATGGCGCGGAGGAAACGGGCGGTCTGGTCGGCAAGAGCCGCCCTCTGCAGGATCTGCTGAATCTGGCGCGGAGCGTTGCGCAGTCCGAGGTGAACGTCCTGATCACCGGGGAAACTGGCACCGGGAAGGAACAAACGGCCCGTCTGATCCACCAGTGCAGCCCGCGCCGCGCCGGCCGGTTTCTGGCGATCAACTGCGGGGCGCTGGCGGAGAATTTGCTGGAGTCGGAATTGTTCGGTCACGAGCGGGGGGCCTTTACCGGCGCGGTCGCGCAGAAGAAAGGGAAGTTCGAGCAGGCGGCCGGCGGCACGCTCTTTCTGGATGAAATCGGAGAGGTCTCGCCGGCCATGCAGGTCAAGCTGCTGCGGGTGCTCCAGGAACGGGAGTTCCAGCGGGTCGGCGGCCATGAGGACGTCAAGGTGGATGTCCGGATCGTGGCGGCGACCAACCAGGATCTCCCCGCCCTCGTCGCCGAGCGGAAGTTCCGCCAGGACTTGTTTTACCGGCTCAATGTGTTTCCGCTCCATATCCCGCCTCTTCGAGAGCGCACCGAAGATGTTCCGTTGATCGCCCGGCATCTGCTCGCCGGGCACGCCTCGGCGCAGAAAAAACCTCTCAAGGGCTTTACCGGCGAGGCCCTCGATATTTTGATGCGATACCGCTGGCCCGGGAACGTTCGCGAGCTCGAGAACGTCATCGAACGCGCCGTCGCCTTGGCCGGGCCCTCGGTGCCCGAGATCGGACCGGATCTTCTGCCGCAGTCGCTTCGAGATATGCGGGAAACCATCACGGCCGAAGGGCTCGAGGATTTGGTGGACCGGGTCGAGTGGTCGCTGATCGTCCAGGCGTTAAAAGGCGGGAAAGGGCTCACGGATCTGCTCAAACGCATTGAATGGGCCCTGATCAAGCGGGCCGTCCAAGAGCACAGCGGCAATAAAACCGCCGCCGCCCGGATCCTCGGCCGGACCTATCGGTGGTTGCGCAAGGTTGAGACGGAGCGGCCGGCCCCGCCGTGATTGATTGCCACGTCCATCTGGCCGCGCTCAGGACCACGGACAACGGCTGCTACATTTCTCCCAGGCTCCTCAACAGCCCCCTCTTTCGATTCTTAAGCTGGAAGCATGGCTTGCCGATCGAGGACGCGGCGCGGTCCAACCGGAAGTACGTGGAAGATCTGCTCTCGGAGCTCCGGCGGTCCCGGCATGTCACGAAGGCCGTCCTCCTCGGCATGGATGGTGTCTACGGCGCAAACGGCGCGTTGGACCAAGCGAGGACGGAATTTCTGGTCGGCAACGATTACGTCCTGAATCTCGCCAGAGCGCATCCGGGTGAGTTCCTGCCGGGCGTCTCCATCAACCCGCAACGTCGGGACGCCGTGGCGGAACTGGAGCGCTGCGCCGAAGCCGGCGCCGCGCTGGTGAAGGTGCTGCCGAATGCGCAAGGGTTCGATCCCGGCAACCGCGGCTATATTCCGTTCTACAAGAAGCTGGCTCAGCGCAAGATGCCGCTGCTCAGTCACGTCGGGCATGAGTTCACCTTGACCGGGCAGGACCAATCCGCCGGCGATCCCGACAAGTTGCGCGTGGCCCTGGACGAGGGCGTGACGGTCATCGCCGCCCACGGCTGCAGCTCCGGGCTGGTCTTTTACGAACGGTACATCCCCACGTTGTTGAACCTGGTGCGGCGCTATCCGAATTTCTATTCGGATGTCTCGGCCTTGACGCTTCCCAACCGCTTCGGGATGCTGCTGCGGTTGCGGCGCTATCCGGAAACGCATGACCGCCTGCTGTTCGGCACCGACTATCCCCACCTGGTGTTTCACTGGCCCTGGCGGGGACGGGGAAGCGGTGTGAGTCTGCGGGACATCGCCCTGGCGGACAACCGCTTCGACCGGCAGTATCTTATCCTCAAGCATCTGGGTGTTGGGTTTCGCTCCCTAGACAGCCTGCTCTGCCCCTGAACGGTTGTGCCATCCCTGTGAACGGGCGTTCACGGGTCGGCTCCGCCTGCGGTCCTTCGCTCCGATTGTCTCTTGCGTGGCTGCAGTGAGAATACCCGCACCAACAGCGGCTGCCGGCTGATTTGCCGACAACGGAATCCGGCTGGCCGGCCGCTGGCACTCTTCCTGCTCTCTCCCTCGTGCATTGAGTTCACGCGGTCGGAACCGCATCAACCATCACGCGAGGTGCCCTATGAAGAGAATCGGGATCATGTTCATGGTGGGAGGCAGTCTCTGGCTTCTCGGGATCGGGGTCGCGCAGGCCGAGCTCTGGCGGTACGGCCAGCATTCCCATCGCCCGCTTGTCCCCGAGCGTAAGGCGTCTGTTTTCAAGGGACGCGCCGCGGGCGAGGTCTCGTTCGAAACGCTGCGGATGCTCTCGACGGGCATGACCAAGGCGGAAGTCCTGAGCCGGGCCGGACACCCGCGCCATGAGTTCAAGAATCGGGGGACGCAGCGATGGATCTACTCGTCGTCCGATCGCTGGATCGTGGAGATCGTGTTCTCCGGAAATCACGTGATTGCCGTCAACTGGTCACGAGCCTGACCGTAGGACGAAGGAGGGGGCCATGCGGATACGGACGGATCAAGGGAGCATCGGAGGCGAGCGGGGTATGACCACGGTGGAGCTGGTGATCGCGCTGGCGATCACCGGAGCGCTGTCCCTGTTCATGGGCACGGGGTTGGAGGCGATGGCGGACCGCGTCTATCTCGACACGGCGGTGGCCGAAGTGGTCGGCGATCTCCGGTACGCGCGGACCATGGCGGTGCGTGAAGGGGAGCCGGTCCAGGTAGCGGTCGACGCTGAACAGCCGGGCGTGACCCTGTTCCGGTCGGGCGACTCGGCGCGGCCGGTCGCGCCCACCCGCAACCTGAAAGACAGGGGTGTGCGAATGATCCGTTCCAGCGGGGGGCGTCTGTTGTCGTTCCATCCGCGGGGCACGAGCGCGACGCCGACGACCTTGATCCTGGAAGGCCGGCGGGGCGACCAGCGGGTGGTCACGGTCAGCCTGACGGGCATCGTCAGGGCGCGGTGAGGTCGCGATGAGACGGCGACGGGACCTTTCGGAAAGCGGGGTGTCGTTGGTGGAGCCGCTGGTGGCCATGGTGGTGCTCTCGCTCAGTCTGCTCGGGTCGGCCGGGAAGTTCGCGGCGGCCCAGGACGGCATCTCGGGCGGAGCCAAAAGCCTTGAGGCGATGGCGCTGGCGGAATCGAGAATGGAGCGGCTGCGGGCGCTGCCCTACTGCAGTCTTTTGAGCGGCAATCAGACGATCGACGGAATCGTGCTGACATGGACGGTGGTTTCGGATCGGCCGAACCTGGCGGATTCCCCGGGGGCGCTGATCAGGGTGAGCGCGGAGTGGTCAGGCCGTGGGGGGCAACCGCGGACGATCCGGCTGGGCATGCGGAAGGCCAATCCCGTGTTCAGCGGAGCGGCGTCATGAACGCCGCCGGCTTCTCACTGGCGGAGGCGATGGTGTCCGCCGCGTTGGGCGCCGTCGTCCTCGGGTCGGCGCTGGACGTGTTCGTCACGCAGCA
>CAYLLY010000027.1:0-25174 GCA_964384595.1 uncultured Nitrospirales bacterium | reverse complement strand
CAGCGTCGAAGACCGCATCAATGTCGAGGCCAAGGAGCTGATGCGCAAGTACGAAACCGAGATCGCTAAGGGCCGGATGGACGAGCATCAGGTCTTTCTGATGATCAAGAAGCAGTTGGTGAAGGAGAAAGGCGCGATCCTCTGATGAGCCTGAGCGACGAGAAGGTGAGCCACCTGTCGCATCTGATCCTGAATCACTTCAAGGATCCGGCCCGCGCGCGTCTGAAAGTGGAAGAGGTCACGGTCCTGCGCGAGATCAAGCGCATTCTCGCCGCGGAGCTGAGGGTGGATGAAGAAGCGGACGCCCTCGTCCGCCGCCGCCTGGCCTCCTATTCCCGCCCGCTGGCGGAGGGCTCCCCTGAGTGGGAGACGCTGTACCGCAAGACGTTCGAAGAAGAGATGCGCAAGCGGAGGAAAGCATGAACTTTTACCTTGAGCGGTTCGGGGTGACCGATCGCGAGGTCCTGGCGGCCATGGGGCGCGTCAAGGTCCGGGACGTGGACTACGCGGACCTCTATTTTGAGCACACCGTGGCCGAGTCCATCTCGATGGAAGAGAGCCTGGTCAAGCGGGCGTCGAAGAGCATCTCCCAGGGGGCGGGGGTCCGGGCGACGGCCGGGGAGAAGACCGGCTATGCCTACTCCGACGAGATCACGCTTACGCAACTGGAGCAGGCGGCGGAGACGGCCCGCTACATCGCCCGCTCGCCGGCCGGAGAGGGAACGGTGCCGGCGATCCGGGTCGGGCCGCCGGGCCGGAACCTGTATCCCGTGGCCCTGCCGGCCACCGAGGTGGCGACCAGCGAGAAAGTCGAGTTGCTGCAAAAGATCGATGTAATGGGGCGCGCCTGCGATCCCCGGATCAAGAACGTCATGGCTTCATTCAGCACCGAGTACAAGATCGTCCTGATCGCCGACTCGGACGGCAAGCTGGTGGGGGACGTGCAACCCCTCTCGCGGCTGCAAGTGACCTGCATTGCCGAGGAGAACGGCCAGCGGCAGATGGGCACCTACGGCGGCGGCGGCAGGGGTGAGTTCTCGTTCTTTCTGGAAGAGGGACGGTGGGAGCGCTATACGAAGGAAGCGGCCCGGCAGGCCATCCTGAATCTCAGGGCGGTGGACGCGCCGGCCGGTCCCATGGTGGTGGTATTGGGAGCGGGCTGGCCGGGTATCCTGCTGCACGAGGCCATCGGGCATGGGTTGGAAGCGGATTTCAATCGCAAAAAGACCTCGGCCTTCTCGGACCGTGTCGGACAAGCGGTGGCCTCAGAGCTCTGCACGATCGTGGATGACGGCACACTGGCGTTCCGCCGGGGTTCGCTGAACGTGGATGACGAAGGCACGCCGACAAGCCGCACGACGCTGATCGAGAGGGGTGTGCTGCGCGGCTATATCACGGACAAGCTCAACGCGCGCCTCATGGGCATCCCGCTGACCGGCAACGGCCGCCGCGAGAGCTTCCAGTGCATCCCGATGCCGCGCATGACCAATACCTTCATGCTGCCGGGCGAGTCCGCGCCCGAGGACATCATCCGATCGGTCAAGCGCGGGCTCTACGCGGTGTCGTTCGGCGGCGGGCAGGTGGACATCACCAACGGCAAGTTCGTGTTCTCGGCCAGCGAGGCCTACCTGATCGAGGACGGCCGGGTGACGACGCCGGTGAAGGGCGCGACGCTGATCGGCAGCGGGCCGGAGGTTCTCAAGAAGGTGTCGATGGTGGGGAACGACATGCAACTGGACGAGGGGATCGGCACCTGCGGCAAGGACGGCCAGTCCGTGCCGGTGGGCGTGGGGCTGCCGACGATCAAAGTGGACGAGATCACCGTCGGCGGGACGCAGGTATGAGGGCGATCGATCGGAACTTGACGGACGAGCTGCTGGCCAAGGTGAAGCGCAGGGGCGCGACGGCGGCGGACGTGGTGGCCGTCGAGGGCGATTCGGCCTCGGTGCAGGTGCGGCTGGGGGCCGTGGACAAACTCTCCAAGGCGCAAGAAAAGCGGCTCGGCTTGCGCGTCTATTCCGGTAATCGCTCGGCCGGCGCGTCCACCTCGGACTTCTCTCCGGCGGCTTTGGACGATCTGGTCGAGACCACCTGCGCGCTGGCTCAGGCCGTTGTCGAAGATCCGCACGCGGGTCTCCCGGACGTGACGGCCATGGCCAAGGAGAGCCCCGACCTCGACCTCTACGACGGCCAGACGCTGCCCATGGACCGCATGATCGAGCTGGCCACGCGTGCCGAGCAGGCGGCGCTGGCGGTGGACCCGCGGCTGTCGAACTCCGAGGGAGCGGACTTTAATACGTCCGACGGCCGGACGGTCTTTGCCAACAGCCACGGCTTCTACGGAGAGTTTGCGAGTTCCAGTTTTTCCACCGCGGTGTCGCCCATCGCCGTCCAGGACGGATTGATGCAGCGCGATTACTGGTATGCCGTGGGCCGCAAGTTCGCCGCCCTGGAGTCGCCCGAAGCCGTCGGGAAAGAAGCCGGGCGTCGGACCGTCCGCCGCCTCGGCGCCCGCAAGGTCTCCACCTGCCGCGTTCCCGTGGTCTTCGACCCGGAAATGGCCCGCAGTTTCCTGAGCAATCTCTGCAGCGCCGTGAACGGCTACGCAATCTACAAGGGCGCGTCGTACCTGATCGGCCGTCTCGGCGAGCGCATCGCGCCCGAGACGGTGACGATCTACGATGACGGCCGCATGCCGGGCGGGTTGGGCTCCAAGCCGTTCGACGGGGAGGGGCTGGCCACCAGGAAGAACGTCGTCGTCGAGCGGGGCATACTCAAGACCTATCTGCTGGACACATACGCGGGGCGCAAGCTGAATCTCGCTTCCACCGGCAGTGCGTCCCGCAGCGTCGGCGAGGCGCCCTCGGCCGGCGCGACCAACTTCTACCTCGCGCCCGGCACCGTGAGCCCGGAGGAGATCGTCCGGTCGGTGAAGCGCGGGCTCTACGTCACGGAGCTGATCGGCTTCGGGATCAACATGGTGACCGGCGACTATTCGCGCGGCGCGGTCGGTTTCTGGATCGAGAACGGCGAGCTGACCTATCCGGTCGAGGAAATCACGATCGCGGGCAACCTCAAGAACATGTGGATGCACGTCGAGGCGATCGGCAACGACCTCGTCTTTCGCGGGCGCATCGCCAGCCCCACGGTGAAGATCGCCGAGATGACGGTGGCGGGAGAATAGGGGAAAAGGGAGGTGTCTCATGCGTAGCAAAGCTGTCTTTGCGATCGTCACTATCGGTCTGCTGACGTGGTGCTGGCCTGGCGTTGCCGAAGCTGCGGCGGATCGGGAAAAACTGCTGTCCGAGCCCGGCGTCTATGGGACGTTTGCGGTGTTCAAGGTGGACGAGGATTGGTGGAAGAAGGACAAGGCGGCGCGGGCCTCGGCGGCGGCCGAGGTGAAGGCCTTGTTCCAGAAGCATGGCGACAATGTCACCACGGATACCTATCTGCTGCGGGGGCTGATGGAGAAGGCCGACTTCTGGGTCCGGGTCCATTCCACCGAGATGCAGAACAACCAGAATTTTCTGGTGGACCTGATGGGGACGTCGCTCGGCAGGCATCTGTCGAACATCCATACGTTCAACGGGATCACGAAAAAGGCCAACTATGTGCCGGGCTTTCCGGATGATCTCAAGGCGGCCCTGAAAACGCCGCCGGACCCCGGCCCGAAGCCTTACGCGATCGTCGTGCCGATCCGCAAGGATGCGGAGTGGTGGATCACCGCGCAGGACGGCCGCAGCGCGATGATGAAGGAGCACACGGACGCCACGGTCGCCTACCTCAAGACGGTCAAGCGCAAGCTCTACCACGCGAGCGGGCTGGACGATCTCGACTTCATCACGTACTTCGAGACGGCGAAGCTCGACGACTTCAACAACCTGATCATCGCGCTGGAGCGGGTCAAGGAGAACCGCCACAACAAGCAGTTCGGCAACCCGACGCTCCTCGGCACCATCCGCCCGCTGGACGAAATCCTGGAAATCCTGTCGCGGTGAGCCGGCTTTAGTTGTTCGCCGGCCGGATGATGGCCATGACTTCGTTGGACAGCAGGACGGTCAGTGTATAGGGTGTGGCCTGGTCGCCGTGCGCGATCGTGTAGAGAGACAGCAACTGCGGCACGGGATCGGGGGGAAAGGTCAGCATCGCCGGGAACTCGATTCCCGGCTGGGCGACGCGGCCGTTCGCCAGGCGGAGACGGAGCGCCATCAGCACGTCGCGCACGCGGGCTTCGCGCTGCTCCTCGGGAATCGTGTCGGAAGCCGTAATGCCCAGCACCCAGAGGGGCTTGCTGAGGGAAACAGGCACCGGTAGCCCCACGCTTTGGGCGATAGGAGTCACATCGATCAGGAATCCAGCCTGGATGGCCTGCTCTCGTGTGAAGATCGGAGCCGTTTCGTCCGATTCCGTTTTGGCCGGATGCGGATCACGCGTGGCGTCAGATTCGACAGGTTCCGCTGTAGGTCCCGGTTCTGAGAGAGCAGGGACGCCCAACGCGCCGCAAATGCCGTCATACACGGCGCGGGCTGAAGGAGACCATCGAACGTCAAAGGGGAGCCCCTTGAAGGCCGCGTCCGCGGCCCTCTTTTCATCAATTGTCAATGTCCGTGGCAGTTTGGTCGGCTGCATGCCATTCAGATAAGTCTCGAACAGGGCCCTGTCAAGCGGGAGGGGGAGGGCTTACCCGAAGAGGTTCATCTGCTCGATGGGCGTGGCGGGCTCGGGTCGGCGGTCGAGAAAGGCCTTCAGCTTGCGGAAGTCCTCGCGCAGGGGCTCGTTCAGGCCGCCCTGGTGCAGCGCGGCCGCCGGATGGAGCATCGGAAAGACGAAGAAATCCTGGACCTGAAAGGATTGGCCGCGCACCTTCATGATGCCGATTTTCTTGCCGAGCAGGGTCTGCATGGCGAAGTTGCCGAGGGTGCAGACGACTTTCGGCTTGATCATCTCAATTTGCTGGAACAGGAACGGCTTGCAGGTCTCCACCTCGTCGGGCAGGGGATCACGGTTGTCCGGCGGGCGGCACTTGATGACGTTGGCGATGTAGACATCCTTCCGGGACAGTCCGACGCCTTCCAGGAGCTCGTTCAGGAGCCGCCCGGCCGCGCCGACGAAGGGCTCGCCCTGCTTATCTTCGTAAAATCCCGGCGCTTCCCCCACGAACATAATGCTGGCGTTGGGACTGCCCGTGCCGAACACGACTTGGGTGCGCCCGGATGAGAGACGGCACCGCTGGCAGTCCTTCAGGGAGTGGCCGAGTTCTTGAAGCGTCACTGAATCCGTTTCTCCGGGCGGGACGTAATCGCATGATAGAGTCGGCCCTCGGTGAAGTCAATGCGATTTTCGTCCGATGTCGGCCGGGAAATTGACCCCTAAGATAAGGCTCTGCTAGACTGAACACTCCATGAGCAACGCGTCGAAGATTCAGGCTCTCCGAGCCAATATCGAGCGGGTCATCAAGGGCAAGCCCTCGGTGGTCGAAATGGTCGTGGTGGCGCTCTTCGCCCGCGGGCATCTGCTGATCGAGGACGTGCCGGGGGTAGGCAAGACCACGCTCGCCCATAGTCTTGCCCGGTCGCTGGGCTGCTCCTTCCGACGGATCCAGTTCACCAGCGACCTCCTGCCGTCCGACATCCTCGGGGTGTCGGTCTTCCATCAGCAGACCCAGGCCTTCGAATTCAAGCCGGGCCCGATCTTCGCCCACATCGTGCTCGCCGACGAGATCAACCGCACCACGCCCAAGACGCAGAGCAGCCTGCTGGAGGCCATGAACGACGCTCAGGTGTCGGTGGACAGCCGGACCTATCCGCTGCCCCATCCGTTCATGGTCATCGCCACCCAGAATCCCTGGGAGCATCACGGCACGTTCCCGTTGCCGGAGTCGCAACTCGACCGCTTCCTGATGCGGATCCGGATCGGGTATCCGGCCCTGGCGGACGAGAAGAAAGTGCTGGACCGTCCGCAGTCGCTTCACCCGGCCGACGAGTTGGATCCCGTGCTCACGCTCCAGGAGGTTCTTGATCTGCAGGATCGGGTGGAGAAGGTCCGCCTTGACGACAGCCTGATGGAGTACCTGCTGGCGATCATCTCCGAGACCCGCCGGAGCGAGCTGATCGCGCTGGGGGCCAGCACGCGCGGGGCGATGGCGCTCCATAAGGCGGCCAAAGCCCTGGCCCTCGTCCGGGATCGCGACTACTGCCTGCCCGACGACATCAAGGAACTGGCCCCGATGGTGCTGGCCCATCGCGTGACGCTGCACGCGAGCCAGGGCACCAGGCGGCATCGTTCCGAAGAGGCCGAGCATGTCCTCAGGGACCTTGTGGAGTCGGTGCCCGTCCCGCTGTAGCCGGCCATGCGTCTCGAGCGCATCCGCGAGTTCTTCCGTTGGTTCTACCGTTACCGATCGCTGCGCCTCACGCCGGAGGGCGTGCGGTTCCTGCTGTTGACCCTGGCCGTCGGGATGGCGGCCCTGAACACCGGCAACAACCTGCTCTATCTCCTGCTGGCGATGCTGCTCAGCCTCATCGTCATGTCCGGCATCCTGTCGGAGCAATGCCTCCGGCACCTTACGATCCGGCGGGTGCTCCCCGACGCTATTTTCGCCAACAGCCCGGCGATGGTCACGTTGTCCATCGCAAACCGACAGCCGAGGCTACCGAGCTTCTCGCTCCGGGTGCTGGACATCATCGAAGGAAAGGCCGTGGACCGGGGCATCCATATCCTGCACCTGCCGGCCGGTGCGTCGGTCTCACAGTCGTACCCGGTGCTGTTCACGCGCCGGGGCCGGCACCGGATCGACGGGATCAAACTCCAGACACGGTTTCCCTTCGGCCTGTTCATCAAGGCCGCGAACATCTTCCTGAGCTCTGATCTGGTGGTGTACCCCGCGCTCCGTCCCTTGCCGGAGAGGCTCGTCCACGATCTCGCCGTCCTGGGGTATGACCAGGCCGTGTCCAAGCGGGGGCCAGGCGTCGGTCTCTACAACCTCCGGGATTACCAGCATGGCGACGACTCGCGGACCATTCACTGGAAGACCTCGGCGCGACAGTCCCGTCTGATCGTGAGGGAAACCGAGACGGAGGACCTGCGGCAGGTCACCCTCGCGCTGCCCACGGCCGTCCCGGACGGCCGCGTCCCTGAATTTTTCGAGCAGGCGGTCAGCCTGACGGCGTCGCTGGCGGCGCACTTTCAACGGCAGGGTTTCGCCGTCCGGTTGCTGGTCGGAGAGCAAGAAGTGCCTTACGGGACGGGTGAGCCGCAACTCTACCGTCTGTTGCGTGCCCTGGCGCTTTGCGAGCCGGGTCCGGCCCGGCTGTCGGACGCGGCGGCAATGGACGGATTTCGGACGCTGGGAGAGCGGACGGCGCGCGGCGAGCTGACCATCGTGGTCATGCCCTGGCCGGATCCCGCCGTCGAGGCCGCCTGCCGGGGCGCGAGCCGGCTGGTTCCGGCCTGGGAGACGCAATGACCCTCGAGCGCGCCTTTCACTTCTGCTCGCTTCTGCTGGCCGCCGTGGCGTTCATCGGGCTGGTCCTGACCGGTGAGATTCCGGTCGGACTGACCGTGCTGGGGCTGGCGGCGTTTGCGGTGACGATCGCCCGGACGATCGGCTGGGGCGGCGACCACCTCGTAGGCCGGATCACCGGCCTGCCGGCATCCGTCTGGACCACCCTGCTGATTGCGGTGTTCGTGTCCTTCGGCGTCGACCTGCTGCTGATCTCGCGGGACATCCTGCCGGCGGCGGTGCACTTTCTTGTCCTCCTGATGGTCGTCAAGCTCTTTCACCTCCGGCACCGCAAGGATTTTCTGCAGTTGTACGCGATCAGCCTGCTGGAGCTTCTGGCCGCGGCCGCGCTCACGGTTGACCTCTGGTACGCGGCGGTCTTTATCGCTTACGTGTTCGCGGCGATCTGGACGCTCATCCTCTATCACCTGCGCAACGAGTCGGAAGAAGCGCACAAAGAGTCCTCTCCGATCACCAGGCCGGTCACGGCGCAGTTCTTCTGGACGACGAACGGCATCGCGGTCGGGTCCTTCTGCTTGACGCTCGTCATCTTCTTCCTCATCCCGCGCATCGGGGCCGGCTTCTTTCAAAAGAATCGGACGGAGCTGATCCGCACCTCCGGCTTTTCCGAGAAGGTCGACCTGGGAGTCATCGGCGCGGTCAAGCTCGATCCCACCGTGGTCATGCGGGTCGAGTTCCCGGATCAGCGCGGCCCCGTCGCGGGAGTATTGTACTTCCGAGGCACGGCCTACGATACCTACGATGGCCGGTCCTGGGCCAACCGGCTGTCGGTCCGGCGGATGCTGGAACGCACGCCCGACGGCGTCTTTCTGGTGTCCACGCCCCAGGCGGCGGCCGCTGCCGAGTCCGGAGGCCTGCGCCAGGAGATCCTCATCGAGGCGCTCGATACGACCGTGCTGTTCGGGGCGTCGTTCGTCGAATCGATCAAAGGCGGGTTTCACGTCGTACAGGTGGACGGCGTCGGCGGCCTGTACCTGCCCTACCCGACGTCGGCGCGTTTTCAGTACAGCGTCCGTTCCATCCCGGATCGCCTGCGGGAGTCGGATCGGACGGCGGCATCCTTCAGTTATCCAGACCTCGTCAGAAAGCGTTTTCTGCAACTTCCTGACATGAGTCCTCGCGTGGAGGCGCTGGCGCGCGAGGTGGCCGGGTCGGGCCGAACGCCCTATGACATGGTCCGGGCCATCGAGCAGCACCTCCGCCAGAACTACCAGTACAGCCTCGATGTCGGGATGACCGTTTCGGAGAGTCCCGTGGAGGATTTTCTCTTCACCCGCAAGACCGGCTACTGCGAGCACTACGCGACGGCGATGGTGCTGATGCTCAGGACCGTGGGCATCCCCGCTCGTCTGGTCACCGGCTTTCTCCCCGGCGTGTGGAACGATTTCGGCAATTACTATTCGGTCCGCCAGCAGGACGCGCATGCCTGGGTGGAAGCGTATTTTCCCGGTTCGGGGTGGGTGACGTTCGATCCGACTCCGGCCGCGCCTGTCACGGCGCCTTCCGTCTTTTGGAGGGTCGGCAAGGTCGTGGACTCGATCCGCCTGAAATGGGATCGCTACGTCATCCAGTACAGCTTCCGCGATCAGATGACCGCCGCCAAGAGCCTTCGGGAAGGAGGCGAAAAGGTGCGAGCGGAGGTGTCCGGCCTCCTGTCCGTGCTGACCCGGCGCATGGCGTCCGTCAAGGCATGGTTGGCGGAATCGGCGCGTGCCTACGGATGGTATCTTGTCGGAGGTCTCGGGGCCGGCGCTCTTGTTGCGGGGTTGGTTCTGGCCTGGCACAGGTTGGGGCGGAGCGGCGGGGCGCGGCATGCGGACCCGCGCACGGCCCGGCAGATCGCCGCGATCCAGCTGTACGAGCGAATGCTCCGGATTCTAGAATCCCAGGGTTTGCTGAAGCCTCCGGGCACGACGCCGCTGGAATTCGCCCGGCAGGTGGCGCGTGAGCGGGGCGAGGCGGCGCGGGTTGTCGAGCCGCTGACCGGACTCTACTACCGGGTGCGCTTCGGCCAGGCCCCGTTCTCGTCCGATGACGCCAGACGAGCCCAGGAGCTGCTCACTGAGCTCCGGACCGCAAAGCGCTAGGCCGCGCCGGTCTTTCCTTGACAGGGTAGGGGGGTGGGGGTCTACGATAATCGCAGGCTAAGCTGATCCATGCGCTTGAGATTACAGGGCCACGGTCGCCTCCCGAGCATTACTCTCACCGTTATTTTTCTCACGGGCTTCTTCCTAGTACTGAGCGGTTCGGCAGCGACCGGCAGCGCCGACGAGGCCCTCCGGGGGGCGGTGTTTGTGGGCACCTATGAAGGCGTCATCAATCCGGTGGCCGCCGAGTACATCAATCACGTGCTGGACTTGGCCCAGGAAGCGGGCGCAGCGGCCGTCGTCCTCCGACTCGATACCCCCGGCGGGCTCGACACGTCCATGCGGCTTATCATCAAGGACATCACGGCCTCTCCAATTCCGGTGATCGTCTACGTGGCGCCGAGCGGAGGGCGGGCGGCCTCGGCCGGCGTCTTCATCCTGTACGCCGCGCATATCGCGGCGATGACGCCGGGCACGAACGTGGGCGCCGCCCACCCCGTGGCGATGGGCGGCGGTGAGATGGACGCCGTGATGAAGGCCAAGGTCGAGAACGATGCCGCGGCCTACATCAAATCCATCGCCGAGAAGCGAGGCCGCAACGTCCTGTGGGCGGAAGACGCGGTCCGGAAGAGCGTCTCGGTGACGGAGAAGGAGGCGCTGTCCCTGAAAGTCATCGACCTGGTCGCGGAGGATGTCTCGTCCCTGCTGGCGGCAGTGGACGGACGTGAGGTCGTGACTGGGGCCGGCAAAGCCGTGCTGAAGACCAAGGGGACGCCGTTGAAGGACATCCCGATGGGCTGGCGGCTCGAAGCGCTCAAGGCGTTGAGCGACCCGAACATCGCCTTCATACTCATGACCATCGGCACGATCGGGCTGATCGCGGAACTGTACAATCCTGGGGCGATCCTGCCCGGCATCGTCGGGGCCATCAGCCTCATCCTCGCGTTCTATTCCCTTCAAACGCTGCCGATCAGCTATGCGGGTGTCGCCCTCATCATTCTCGGTATCGTGCTGTTCATTCTCGAGATCAAGGTCATGAGCTACGGCCTGCTGAGCCTGGGTGGGATCGCCTCGATGGTGTTGGGGGCGCTCCTGCTCGTGAAGACTGATGCGCCGTTCATGAAAGTGTCCCTTTCGGTGATCATCCCTACGGTCGTGACCTTCGGGGCCCTCCTGCTGGCCGTCACCTGGCTGGCCGTGAAGTCCCAGATGCGGAGGCCTGTGACGGGAGCCGAAAGCATGGTTGGAACGATCGCCGTCGCCAAGACCGAGCTGGCCCCACGCGGGAAGGTCTTCCTGCAGGGGGAAATCTGGGATGCGGTCAGCGAGGAGCCGATCCACGAAGGCGAGGAGGCCGAAGTCAAGGCCGTGTCGGGTCTGACGCTGAGCGTGCGGCCTCACCGCAAGTAAGCCGAGGGAGGAGACGTTGATGATGCCGTATCTGATTCCGCTGATTCTCGTGGCCGCCGTGATCTACAACAGCATCAAGATCCTGATGGAGTACGAGCGCGGCGTGATCTTCTTCCTGGGGAAGTTCCAGGAGGTCAAGGGCCCCGGCCTTATCATCGTGATCCCGGTCGTTCAGAGAATGCTCCGGGTGAATCTCCAGATCGTCACGATGGACGTGCCGGCTCAGGACGTGATCACCCGCGACAACGTGTCGGTGAAGGTCAACGCCGTCATCTTCTTCCGCGTGGTGGACCCCCAGCGCGCGATCCTGGCCGTGCAGGATTACCTCTATTCGACGTCCCAGATCGCCCAGACGACCCTGCGGAGCGTGCTCGGCCAGAGCCAGTTGGATGAGCTGCTCTCCAAGCGGGAAGAGATCAACGTGGAGCTCCAGCGGATCATCGACCAGCAGACCGAGCCCTGGGGAATCAAGGTCACGGCCGTGGAGGTCAAGAACGTGGACCTGCCCCAGGAGATGCAACGCGCCATTGCCAAGCAGGCGGAGGCCGAGCGCGAGCGGCGCGCCAAGGTTATCCATGCCGAAGGGGAGTTCCAGGCCGCCCAGAAGCTCTCGGAAGCCGCCGAGGTCATTGCGCGCAACCCCATCGCGCTGCAGCTCCGGTACCTCCAGACGCTGGTGGAGGTGGCGGCCGAAAAGAACTCGACGACCATCTTTCCCGTCCCGATCGACATCATTGCGCCCTTCCTGCAAGCCATGAAGAAGTCCTGAGCTTCCGCGTTCATGGAGCAGACGCTCATCTATCACGGGGCGGCCAGAAAGGCCCTGGATTGGGTTCGAGAGTCCCGGTACACGAGCAGCCAGATCGTCATCGGGGTGTTCCTGGGAATGATCCTGCTCGGTACGCTCCTCCTGATGCTCCCGTTCGCCACCACCGGGCAGGGCATCCGCTTCATTGACGCGCTCTTCACCATGACGTCGGCCGTCTGCGTGACGGGCTTGATCGTCCTGGATACCCCGAAGGACTTTACGCTCTTCGGCCAACTGGTCATCCTCCTGGGCATCCAACTGGGAGGGCTCGGCTATTCGACGATCGCGACGCTTCTTTTGCTGGCGCTGGGGCGACGGATCGGGCTGCGGGACCGCATGATGATGATGGAAGTGCTGAATACCTTGAGCATGGAGGGGCTCGTACGGTTCGTCAAGGTCATCGTGTTGATCACCTTTGCCATCGAGGGGGTGGGCGCGATCGTGCTGACGGCCCGGTTCGCCCCCGATATGGAGATCGGGCGCGCGGTCTATTTCGGGGTGTTTCATTCGCTCTCGGCCTTCAATAACGCGGGGTTTGCCCTGTTCTCGGACAGTCTTTTCTCGTACCGCGGCGACGTGGTCGTCAACGTCACGGTCTTGGGACTGACGATCTTCGGAGGGCTCGGGTTCCTTGTCTACCGCGATTTCCTGGAGAACCTTGCCGGGGCCCGTTTTCGCCTGACGACGCATACGAAGCTGGCGCTCACGGTGACGGGCCTGCTGTTGGTTCTCGGCACGTTCGCGCTCTGGGGGCTGGAGATCCGCAACGACCGGACGCTGGCGAAACTCCCCTTCGGTGAGCAGTGGATGGTCGCGTTCTTTCATGCAGTGGCGGCCCGCACTGCGGGATTCTCCACGGTCGACGTCAACTTCATGAGCATCCCCACGCTGTATCTCATGATTCTGCTGATGGTCATCGGGGCTTCGCCCGGAAGCACGGGGGGCGGCATCAAGACGACGACCTTCGGGATCATCTGCGCCGCGATCTGGACGACGCTCAAGGGGCGGGCCGACGTGACGATGTTTCACCGGCGGATTCCCCACGAACTGGTGCTCAAGTCCTATGCGTTGGCGACCATGGCGATCGGCATGGTGACCGGGCTAACGATGTTGCTGTCCTATACCGAGGACGCGGAATTTTTGCGGCTGATGTTCGAAGTGGCGTCGGCGTCAGCCACCGTGGGATTGTCGACGGGGGACGGCGGCGCGTTGAGCCTGTCCGCGCTCTTCAGCGATTTCGGCAAGTGCGTTATCATCGCGGCGATGTTCGTGGGGCGTCTCGGCCCGCTTATGGTGGGGCTGTTCACGGTCAAGACCCATGAGGATCTGCGGTATCGCTATCCCGAAGCGCGGGTGGTGCTGGGGTAGAAGAGAAAGGGGATGCTATGAAACGTCAAGTGGCGGTGATCGGGCTGGGGCGCTTCGGGTACGGGGTGGCGGAAACGCTCGTCAAGGAAGGATGCGAAGTCCTGGCCATCGATACGGACCCGGAGAAGATCCAGTCAATCAGTGACCTGGCGACGTTTGCGGTTCAGTGCGACGCGACCGACGAGAAGGCGCTCAAGGCCATCAGCGCGCAGAACGTGGATGTGGCTGTCGTGAGCATCGGAGAGAACATCGAAGCCAGCATTTTGATCGTGCAAACGTTGAAGGAGATGGGCGTCAAGCAGATCATCGCCAAGGGGGTCACCGCCCAGCACGGCAAAATCCTGCAAAACCTCGGTGTGACCGAAGTCATCTTCCCGGAGCGCGATGCCGCCGTCCGGCTGGCCCAGCGGCTGATCTCGCCGAACGTGCTGGAGTATCTCGAGTTGGCGCCGGGCTTCAGCGTGGAGGAGCTCGCCGTTCCGGACCACATGTCGGGGCTCCGCCTGCGCGAGGCCAAAATCAGGGAGACGTACAATGTCAACATTATCGGGATTCGAAAGAAGGTGACGCGGATGGTCAAGGGCCGTATGACCACCGAGGAGGTGTTCAATGTGACCCCCGCGCTGGACGATGTCATTGAAAAAGGGGATATTCTGGTCCTCGTCGGCAAGCAGGAGGACCTCAATCGTCTGACCAAGTCCGAGTAAAACCCTTCGAAACGCATGGATTTTTTCACTCTTTGCCCTTGATATCGCCGCTTTCACTGGTTACCTGGAAAAAACGACGGAAAAGACGGCCGGGTGAATTTTCCGCCTGCGGCAATGTTCGCCGTGTATTCAATGAGTTGTGCGGGCGGAAAAGTGGACAAGGGAATTTTCAGAGCGGCCCATTAGACATCTGAGGGTGTTCGCGTGTCCGTAAGAATGAAAGAGGGTCCTGTTGCCGAGGCCGACGAAATGACGGACGACATGATGGAAGAAAACACGCTGCTGGGCGAGGAGATGGGCGACGAGTCCGTGGATGAGGACGAGACTGCTGTCTCCCAGGACCCTGCGCCGGCCGGCGAGCATCTGGCTGAACTGGAATGGCTGTACTTCCAATCGTTCGGCAAGAAAGCCCTGCTGACCCGTGAGGGCGAGGTTGTCCTGGGCAAACGGATCGAGGGGGGCGATCGCCAGGTTCGGCACGCGCTTCGGACGGTCCTGACCGTTGCCCGCGGGTTTCGCGCGTCGGAGACCCTCAAAACCTCCCAGGCCGACCTCAAAGAGGTGCTGGGCGTCAGCGGGCTGTCGGCGACTGATCTTGAGAAGGGCAGCCTCGCCATCAAGAAGGTGATCAAGGACATCTGCGGGCCGAGCCGACGGACGACGCCGAAAGCCAAGCAGGTGAAAGCCGCCCTGAAGCACTATTATGAAGGGTGGGCCGAGCTGGAGAAGGCCAAGGACGCCATGGTCCTCTCCAACCTGCGCCTGGTCGTGGACATCGCCAAGCATTACAACGGACGGGGGTTGAGTCTCCTGGACCTGGTCCAGGAAGGCAATATCGGTCTGATGAAGGCGGCGGAGCGGTTCGATCACCGGCGCGGGTTCAAGTTCAGCACTTATGCCACGTGGTGGATTCGGCAGGGCATCACGCGCGCCCTTGCGGACCAGTCGCGGACGATTCGTGTCCCCGTGCACATGACCGAAGCCTATCAGCGGGTCACCAAGGCGACGAGGCGGTTGGCGCAACGTCTCGGGCGGACCCCGTTGCTGGAGGAAGTAGCCGGCGTGGTCGACTCGACGAGCGACCGTGTCGCGCAGACGATCCAGGTCTTCCAGGACGTCGTGTCGCTGGAGCACCCGATCGGAGACGGGGAAACTCTTCTGGGGGATTTCATTCCCGATAAGGAGTCCCCGCAAGCCGACAGCCAGGTCGGGCTGAAGGAGCTGACTCGTGAGGTCGCCAGGGTGCTGGGCGCGCTCAGCCCGCGGGAAGCGTCCGTGATCCGCCTTCGTTTCGGCATCGGCCAGGGCGAAGCGATGACATTGGAGGAGGTCGGCCGGACCCTGGGCGTCACCCGCGAGCGAATCCGCCAGATCGAGGAGAAGGCCCTGATGAAATTGCGGGCCCCGGAATTTCAGCAGATTCTTCGACCGCTTCTGTAACGTTGCGCCCCACCCCCCGTCGGCGGGGCGTGTCCCCTTCCGCCGTCCGTCTGATTATGCGACAATAGGACATCAAGGGGGATGCTGATGGGGTGGGGTGAGTTGTTCGAGGCGCGGAGGGTACTGCGCGGCATCCTTCTTCTCGGACTTGTGGGACTCCCGGTTCCGGTGGGTGCCGCAACCGACGCTCCTCCGAAGACCCTCTCCGTTCCCGACGCCGTGGCGGAAGTCCTTTCCTCCGTCGTCAGCGTCATGGCCCATGGGCCGATCCGGGCGACGCCTTCACAGGCGGTCCTCCCATCCGGCTCAGGGTCCGGCTTCGTCATCTACCCCGGCCATATCCTGACCTCGAATCATCTCGTGGCCGGCGCCACGCGTCTGGTGATCGGTCTCCACGACGGCCGGCTCGTCCCGGGGCGTGTGGTCGGACGGGACTTCCTGACCGATCTGGCCATCATCAAGGTCGAAATTGAAGGTCTGGTTCCGGCCAAGCTGGGATCGTCTTCCCGGTTGCGGATCGGGGAAACGGTCGTGGCGATCGGCAACCCGCTGGCTATCAAGGGTGGGGCGACGGTCTCGGTGGGAGTCGTCAGCGCGCTCGACCGCGCCATCGTGCCTCCGACCGGTGAAACCCTCTACAGCCTGATTCAGTCCGATGCGGCCATCAATCCCGGCAACAGTGGAGGCCCCCTGGTGGATCTCTCGGGCCGGGTCGTGGGCATCAACACGGCGGTGGCGCCATCCGCGCAGAACATCAGCTACGCCATCGCCATCGATGCGGCGGTCCCCGTCGCGCAGTCCTTGATCGTGCAGGGCGGCATGCTCAGGCCCCTGTTGGGCTTTGTTCCGGTCACGGTGACGTCCAGCATCGTGGCGTCATTCGGCTTGGATGCGGAACGGGGAGTCCTGGTCCTCGCGGTCGAGCCGGGGGGGCCGGCAGCTCAGGCCGGACTTCGTGAGGGTGACGTGATCACGGCCGTGGATGTGACGCAGATTTATAATATGTCCGACCTCTGGCACGCGCTGCTCAAAGACGGGTCGGAGCCTGTGGCCCGCCTCTCGGTGGTGCGGAAGGCGACCCAGGAAAAAATCCTTCTCAGGCGGCCGGCGGCAAAATGACCGGCCATGTCCTTGATCTCGGGCTCACCGATTACCAGGACGCCTGCCGTCTCCAGTTGAATGTCCACCAGGCGCGGGCGGAGGACCGCATCGGCGATACCCTGTTGCTGACCGAGCATCTGCCGGTGTATACGCTGGGGCGTACGGCCCGCGCGGAACATGTCGGGCAAGGATGGGCTCGCGGGGCCATCAAGGGGATTCCGGTCCACGCCGCCGACCGGGGCGGATCCGTCACGTATCACGGGCCGGGGCAAGTGGTGGGGTACCCCATTCTGAAACTGCGGGATTACTGCGCGGGCCCCAAGGCCTATGTCGCGCGGCTGGAAGAGACCGTGATCCTGGCGCTGGCCGGGCTGGGAATTTCCTCAGCGCGCCGCAGCGGGATGCCCGGCGTGTGGGTTGCGGATCGCAAGATCGCCGCGGTGGGGGTCCGCATCTCACGGGGCGTGACGCGGCATGGGTTCGCGTTGAACGTCGTGAACGACCTGAGCCCCTTTTCGGCCATCGTCCCCTGCGGGCTTGCCGGATGCGGCGTCACGTCGGTGGCGCAGGAGGCGGGCTCCGCCGTGGGCTGCGACCAGGCGCAGAGAGCCGTGGTACGGGCGTTCCAGGCGGTGTTCAACCTGGCCTTGGCGGACGCGCGTGTCGCGGAGATCTTTAACGGAGGAAGATGAAATGGAGCCTCGCGATGTCATCAGGTATCGTCTGTTGAATTATCTGGTTGAGGCCCATGAGTCGCAGCTCATCTCTACGAACGTCGCCATCCTCAACGAGATCGCGGAGGCCGATTGGGCGCAAGTCCGCGAGGCCTTGAACGAGCTGTTTCTGTGCGGCGATATCGTGCTCTCCAAGGACGGCCAGCCCTACCGGGTCGAAGTCAACGCCGGGTGGTTCTTCCACACGGACAACTTCCAAGTCAAGGCGACGGTGCGGGGGCGTCGGGAATATGCCAAGCTCCAGCTGGCGATGGAAAAGGAGCGGGCCGCTCAGGATGCCGAAGCGGCCGACCTCCCGCCGGACGAACCGACCCGCCAACAAGCCTAACCCCGACCATCATGACGAGCCTCAGCCAGGAACTCGAAACCCCGACGTTTCGTCTGGCCGTCGCCCAATTCGAGGAAGCGGCTGAACGTCTCGGCCTGGACGGGAACCTCCGCGAACGGCTCAAGCTGCCTCAGCGGGCCCTGATCGTGTCCGTGCCGGTCCGGATGGACGACAAGAGCGTCAAGGTGTTCATGGGCTATCGCGTGCAGCACGACACGGCCCTGGGGCCTTCCAAAGGGGGCGTGCGCTTCCATCCCGCCGTGAATCTGGGCGAAGTGGCGGCGCTGGCCATGTGGATGACATGGAAGTGCGCCCTGGCGGGGCTTCCCTACGGCGGGGCCAAGGGAGGAGTCCGGGTGGCGCCCGAGAAGCTGTCTCGCCCGGAACTGCAGCGACTCACCCGCCGCTATACCTCGGAAATCCTCCCCCTTATCGGTCCGGAGAAAGACATCCCCGCGCCCGACGTCGGGACCAACGCGCAGGTGATGGCCTGGATGATGGACACGTACAGCCAGGAGATGGGTTATGCCGTCCCGGGCGTCGTGACGGGAAAACCGCTGGCCATCGGCGGCAGCCTGGGACGGGAGGATGCGACGGGACGCGGGGTCACCGACGTTACTCTGGAGGCGTTACGCCATCTGGGGCTTGACATCGGACGAGCCACGGTCGTTGTCCAGGGATTCGGGAATGTGGGCATGCATACGGCCCGGATCATGCACGAGGCGGGCGCGAAGGTCCTCGCCGTGAGTGACGCCAAGGGCGGCGTGTACAACGCGCGCGGATTGGACATTCCCGCCCTCCGCTCCCGCTACCAGAGCCACGTGCGCCCGCTCCATGAGTGCGGCGTGGGTGAGCGCATCTCCAACGACGATCTCCTGCAGCTCGAGTGCACCATCCTGGTGCCGGCCGCGCTCTCGGAGCAGATCACGGAGAAGAACGCGGCACAGCTCCGCTGCCGGATTCTGGCGGAGGGGGCGAACGGACCGACGACGCTGGCCGCCGATTGCATCCTCCAAGAGAAAGGCGTCTTCGTGATCCCCGACATTCTGGCCAATTCCGGCGGCGTGATCGTGTCTTATTTCGAGTGGGTCCAGGACGTCCAGAAGTATTTCTGGAAAGAGCAGGACATCAGGGATCGCCTGCACGAGATCATCACGGCCGCGTTCCGGAGAACCCTTGAATTCTCGCAGGCGAAGAAAGTGAGTTTGCGCATGGCTGCGCTCATGAGCGGGATCGACAAGATCGGTCAGGCGCACCTGGCGCGCGGGCTCTATCCGTGAAAGAGTTTCTCTTCAGTTTCATCGGGGTGGTGTGGCTATCCATCGGACTCGGGTTGATCATTGCGCCGGCGTGGACCATCGAGATCCTCGAACGGCTCATGTCGGACGAGTTCCGGCAATTCGTGTTGATTCTGGTCGGCATGGTGATCAGCCTCATCCTGGTGATCGGGACGGGGGGCGTGGCCTTCCGAATCGTCTGGATCGTGGTCGGGTGCCTGGGGATCGCTAAGGGGCTGTTCCTGGTCGGCGCCCCGCTGGGCCGGCGGGAGGCCTTGCTGGACTGGTGGTTCAAGCGGCCGTTCTGGGAGTACCGCGCATGGGGTATGGTGCTGGTGAGCCTGGCGACGACGCTTGCCTACGGCGTGAGCGCATTGTGAGCGCCGGTTCATGTCGAACGACATCTTGACGCTCTGGCGGGCGCATCGGCTGACGGAAATCCCCGACGTTCCGCGTGAATGCATGGGCGAACTCTTGGTGCTGGACGAAGTCATCGGGGGGTGCGTGGCGTTCTACCTGAGCGCCGGTGGCGCGCTGGACCCGTCGCGCGTCGCCATTCTGGAGGATTGCAGGGCGGACTTGGACCGCCTGATGCCGGACCTCGAAGAAGCCGCCGCCGCCTATTTCAGTCGGTTGGGCATGCTTGCGGGGCTGCTCGTTGAAAGGGCGAAGGAGTCGGGAGAATCAGGAACATGAGGCCCCGGGGAACGGTGTCGGGGAGGCTTGCATCTCGGGGGCGGGTTGGTTACGATGGCGCGATTTTGAAGTCCTACAACCTAGAACGGGGGTGCGGCATGGGGAAGTGGTGGAGTGGTCTGCGTGCGGCCGTCTGGGCCGGTGCGTTGGTTATGCTGGTTACGCCGGCAGCGAGCGCCGAGAAATACGAATTGACCGAATCTGAAGTCATGGATATTGCGCAGTTCAATACCCCTGATGTCGCTTTGTTCGGTATCAAGCTTGGGGATTCTGAGGCGAAGGTCAAAGAAAACCTCATCAAGATCAAGATCCCCGGCGTGCGGGTGGATATACAGGACATCTACGTCATGCTGTTCGATAAGCGTAGTCCCAGCAATGCGATGGCGGGCGTCAGGCTGATGGACGGCAAGGTGGACTATATTTTCATCACCCAGCGGTTCGCCCATCTGGCCGCGGGGGTTTTTCGCCTGGTGCTGCGGGGCGAGGGAATCGACGAGGCCAGGAAGCTGCTCGGCAAGGAGGAATTCGCCGAGGACCAGACCACGTTCACCAAGTTGAACTACAAAGGGGGAACGCTGGTCATCCTCTTCTTCGGCCGCGACATCACGGTGGAGTTCAACGCAGGGGTCTGACGGGGGCAGGTCAGCGTGACGCCGAAACCGTCGCCGGGGCGGGAGCGCGCAAGCCGTAGGCGATCAATTCATGCGCGCGCCACCAGCGCGCGCGGGCGTTGAGAAGGACGAGCAGGAGTTCCCGGCCGTCCCGGGTCACGACGGCGATCAGGCAGCGTCCGGCTCCGCGCGTATAGCCGGTTTTCACGCCGATCACTCCATCCATGGTGCCGAGCAGGCGGTTGGTCGTGCGGGCGACGTATTTCTTGCGTTGATCGGCGGTGCGGATGACCGCGGCCGGTTCCCTGACGATGGACGCGAAGGTTTCGTGCCCCATCGCGTATTCCGTCAACCGCGCCAGGTCCTCGGCCGTGGAAAAGTGATCGGGCATATCGAACCCGCAGGCATTCTGAAAGTGGGTGCGGGTCAGCCCGATGGCCGCCGCCTTGGCGTTCATTTTCACGACGAACGAGTCCTCATCCCCGCTCACGTGCTCCACCGCGGCCAGGCAGGCGTCGTTGGCCGAGCGAATCAGCATGGCCTCCAGCAGTCCCCGCAACGGAAGCACCTGCCCGGGCTTCAGATAGAGCTTGATCTTATGGGCGGCCGCCGCCTGCCGGCTCACCGTCACCTGGTCGTCCAGATCGCCTTCCTCGAGAATCACGATGGCCGACATGATCTTCGTCAGGCTGGCGGGCGCCATGGACAGATCGGCGTTTTGCTCGAGTAGGACTTGCCCTGTTCGCAGGTCTTTCAGCAAAATTCCTTCGGGCGGCAGGGGCCGCCGAGGGGCTTTGCGCTTCTTATAGATGGCCGGGGTCTTGACTTGCGCGGGTTTCCCTTTGGACATGCGATGGGTACGCGCGGAGTTGTCCGCCAGGGAGCCCGAGGCGCTCAGGGAACCGGGGAAAAGGAGAAACGCCGCGCCGACGATCAGGCAACCGACCTGACGGCCACGGGCGAGGTTCATGAGGGAATCGTGACTTTGAGGTTCGGGTCCTTCACCCCGGCCGACAGTACCCGATGGAAGAACCGGAGCAAATCCGCCAGGTCCAGCCAGAATCCGCAGTTCAGGCAGCGGGCATACAGACGGCGGCTGTCCAGCGTGTACTGCCGCTCAAACATCATGCAACCCTGGCATTTCAGGCATGTCATAGCCGACACTCTGGCATGGCGTCCCGCGGGAGTCAAGCGGAAAACGGATGCGCGGCGCGCTCATTTGATCCGGTTCATGATGATGGCGATGCACCCGGCCAGCAGCCCGCCGCCGGTGATAGTGAGCACGAAATTGGTGGCGCTCTTGTCGCCGCTGATCAGATCCTGCACGCCTCCCTGGACCATCAGCACGGCCAGCGTCGTTGCAGATCCCGTCACGAACCACCAGAGGAATGTCTTCACGCGTCCCTCACCTCCAAAGCCAATCTAGCGGTGGGGACCTGGATTGTCAAGCCTACGGAATTCGCCTCAATTGGAAGGCACCAGGTGTGACCGGGGATTCTTGGCCAGGAAGACCGACACGGTGTTGCCCAGGTTGTTCGCGGTGACCAAACCGGGCCGCGGGTCCTGCGGGCCGAACGACACCGCCGTGACGGCGAACGGGGCAGTGCCGGTCCGGTAGCTGCGCGGCGGCTGCCAGAACGTGCCGTCTCCCTTGCCGAGCAGCACGGACAGGTCGCTCGACAGGTTGTTGGCGACGGCGATGTCCGTCTTGCCGTCCCCGTCGAAGTCCTGGGTCACGGCCGAAATCGGGCCGGCGTTCGCGCCGAAGGGCGTCCCTGGCGTGAATGTCCCGTCCCCCTTGCCGAAGAAGACGCTGATGTCGTCCCGTTCCCCGTTGATGACGAGCAGGTCCATGTGGCGATCGCGGTTGAGGTCCAGCACCGACACGCTGAGAGGGCTGTGGCCGGTCTTGTAGGGAACCGGCGTTTGGAACGTGCCGTCGCCCTTGCCCAGGAACACCACGACGCTGTTGCTCATTTTGCCGCTATGGGTGACCACGAGGTCCGTCAGGCCGTCCTCGTTGACGTCGGCGGCGGTCACAGAGGTCGGGGTGTCGCCGTATTCATGGACGCCCTTTTGCAGGAAGCCGCCGTCTCCCCGCCCGAGCAGGATGAGCAGCTTATCGTTCCGGAGGGCCACGGCGAGATCCGCGTTGCCGTCCCGGTTGAAGTCCCCCGTAGCCAGGCTGACCGGCGACTTGATCGCCGAATAGCTGTCTCCCTTCGTGAAGCGGCCGGTCCCGTCCCCCAGCAGAATGGTCACACGGTGGTTGCCGGCGGTCGCCACGGCCAGATCGAGCTTGCCGTCCCGGTTGAAGTCCTGGAGGACGACGGCCCGGGGCTGCTCCGAGATCCGCAGCGTCATCGCGTCCTTGAAGTTCCCGTCCCCGTTGCCGAGCAGGATGCTCAGCGAGTCGCCGCTGATGTTGGTCGTAATCAAGTCGGCAAAACGGTCGCCGTTCAGGTCGCCGGTGACGACGCTCGTGGGGTTCTTGCCGACTTCGATCGACTTGTAGAGGTAGAACAGGTCAGGGGCCTGGTGGGATTCTCCCGGCTGGCACGCGGACCCCATCGCCAGGAGGAGGGCGGCGGAACACCACCGGAGTGCGAACGTCGGAGTGTTCATGATGACCGCATTGTACGGCGTCGGCGGGGAGGGTGCAACCCGGAACTCGGCGTCTTGCGCCGTCTGCGCCCCTGGTATAGACTCGGCTCATGCTGATTTCCTACATCAATGAGATCGCGCAGCACGCCGGGCGGGAGGCGACGGTGCGCGGCTGGCTGCGCCACAAGCGGGTCGGCGGGAAGATCGCGTTCCTGGTGGTGCGGGACGGCACGGGCGAGATTCAGGCGGTCGTGAGCAAGGCGGCGGTCGGTGACGAGGCGTTCGCCCTGGCGGGCAGGCTGACGCAGGAGTCCTCGCTCTTGTTGACGGGGACCGTGCAGGCCGACGCGCGGGCTGTGGGGGGGTACGAGTTGCACGTCTCCCGCCTGGACGTGATCCATTTGGTCGAGGAGGAGTTTCCGATCCAGCCCAAGGAGCACGGGACCGGCTTTTTGATGGAACGCCGCCACCTGTGGCTCCGGTCTCACCGGCAGGAGGCGATTCTAAGAATCCGGCACGAGATCATCAGGGCGTGCCGCAACTTCTTCGACGACCGAGGATTCATCCTGGCCGACACGCCGATTTTCACCCCCAATGCCTGCGAGGGCACGACGACGCTGTTCGAGACCGACTACTTCGGGGAGAAGGCCTACCTCACGCAGAGCGGGCAGCTGTACAACGAGGCGACGGCGGCGGCCTTCGGCAAAGTCTATTGCTTCGGGCCGACCTTCCGGGCCGAGAAATCCAAGACCCGCCGCCACCTCATGGAGTTCTGGATGGTGGAACCGGAAATCGCCTTCGCGGAGCTCGCCGACGTGATGGCGCTGGCTGAGGAGTTCCTCTGCCATATCGTGGCGCGCGTCCTGGAACACCGGCGCGAGGAATTGAAGACCCTGGAGCGCGACGTCAAAAAGCTGGAAGCCGTCGCGCCGCCGTTCCCCAAGCTCACGTATGCCGAAGCGGTGGCGATTCTGCAGAAGAAGGGGAATCCGATCCAGCCCGGCGATGACTTCGGCGGTGATGAGGAAACGATCCTCTCCAGCGAATTCGACCGCCCCGTGATCATTCACCGCTATCCGACCGCGCTGAAGGCCTTCTACATGCAGAACGATGCCGAGAACCCGGATCTCGCGCTCTGCATGGACGTGCTGGCCCCGGAAGGCTATGGCGAGATCATCGGGGGAGGCCAGCGCATCCATGAGCGCGACAAGCTTTTGGCGCGTCTGAACGCGCACCATCTTCCGGAAGACGCCTTCAAGTGGTACCTGGATCTGCGTACGTTCGGGTCGGTCCCGCATGCCGGCTTCGGCATGGGCATCGAGCGGGCCGTCGCGTGGATCTGCGGCATCGAGCACGTTCGTGAGACCATCCCCTTTCCCCGCATGCTGTATAAGATCTATCCCTGACGGGCGCCGGGGGACTGGCTCCATTTCTGAATGGTGCCTGTCCCCCTTCTTGGGCGCCGTCTTGAACGGGGTTGATGTAGGGGCGACCCCCCCGTGGTCGCCCATCTTGACCGATTTCACGTAGGGGCGGCGCTTGCCCCGCCCTCTTTACTATTCGTCAACGGCAATATAGGAGGTGCCTTGACATGTCGCCAACAACGCAAGAGAATCGCCGCAGTCGTTGTAAGCAAGAGGGTGGGAATGCCGACCAGCATAATCAATAGTTAGGGGTGGCTCAAATGTGCTGTAGATTGACGATATGAAAATCCACGACAAGGACTTTCTCGACTATCTCGGGATGGAGGAACGGAACATCCTCGCGAGCATTGTTAATTTCCGACAAGAATTCGACCTTTTCTACAATGTGGACCGAATTTACCGAGAACCACTTATTAGGTTAACGGTATCGGAAGATGAAGCGGTTGTTCCCCAGCTATACCTATTTGTACATTTTCATCTCTATTTCTCTGTTTCGTGCATTCTTCGATCACATCTTTCGGAGGCGCTATCTTCGGCGCGAAAGGCGATTGATGCCGCCCTTACGGCTTACGTGTTGATTTTTAAACCAGAGCAGGCTACAGCGTACGTCAATCGAGACAAGTATTTCCAATTCATAAAAGGCAACGTACAGAACGAAATTAAGCAAAACAATTCCGCATATCCGTTGGCCCGGGAACTGTTAAAGATTCATGATGTATGTAGCGAGTTTGGTTCTCACGCCGACATAAGCTCGTTCTTTCACAGATTGGAAACGAAAACCGCACCTGACAATAAAACCGAACTGTTACTCCACTATTTTCAGTTCCCGCGCAACCCTGACGAATACCGGTTTTATTTTCTGGTGGTTATACAAGCTTTCTACTTAATGTTTCGAATCTTCAAATTATTCTTCGACGAGAAACTTAAAATAATCGATCCACGTTGGGAGGGCACGATTGCACAGCTTGGTCCAACCCTGGATCAGCGGAGACAGGCAGCATATTGGGCTGCTGCCGGTTTCAAAGACACCGAGTTAGGTGTATGGATGAAACCGGAG
>CAYLLY010000026.1:0-26091 GCA_964384595.1 uncultured Nitrospirales bacterium | reverse complement strand
AGGTGCATTACCTGCTGGCCACCCTCGACGACTACCACAACTA
Source organism: uncultured Nitrospirales bacterium (assembly GCA_964384595.1). GTDB lineage: Bacteria > Nitrospirota > Nitrospiria > Nitrospirales > NS-4 > SCTG01. The sequence continues at coordinate 26,048 of CAYLLY010000026.1, read as the reverse complement.
TCTCTGGCGCTATTACCGCCATCTGGAAAAGGAGCAGGCCCCGCTCCGCCAGGGGGCTTCCGAGTAAGCAGGCGGGCGGACCCGGACGAAAACTAGCCCTCGGGCGCCTGGGCGAGGACTTGCCCCACGACCGTGACGAGGTCGCTGGCGGAATAGGGTTTCGGCAGATACGCCTTGGCGCCGAGCCGGGGAAGGTCCACCTTGGTCCCTTCGGCCAGGGAGCCGCTGCAGAGGATCACCCGCACGGTCGGGTCGAGCTGACGCAGATCGGCGAGCAGGTCAAAACCCGATCGGTCGGGCATTTTCACGTCCGTCACGACGGCCGCGACGCGAGCCCGCTCCCGCTGAAAGACGGCCATGGCGCTGCAGGCGTCCTCGGCCTCGAGCACCGCATAGCCGGCCTGTTCCAGAGCCGCCCGCGCCACGAGCCGGAGGATCTCCTCGTCGTCCACGACCAGGATGACCTCGCCGTGGCCCTTCTGAACCGCGGGCGGAGGTGGCGCAGGCTCGGGCACAGCCTCGGCTTCAACGCGCCTCGGAATTTCGATCACAAATCGGGTGCCCCGCCCGGGCTCGCTCTCCGCCACAATGGTCCCCCCCAGGCGGGTGACGATCGCCTGGACGACCGTCAGCCCCAAGCCGACGCCCTTCCCCTCCGGCTTCGTCGTAAAGAACGGTTCGAAGATGCGCAGGGTGGTTTCCGCGTCGATTCCCGTGCCGGTATCGCTGACGGCCAGACGGACAAAATCTTTGTCTTCCTTCGCGAGGTTGCTCAGCTCAATCTTCAGGCGCCCTCCCTGCGGCATCGCGTCGCGGGCGTTCTCGCAGAGCTGCAGCAGGGCCTGCCGCAGCTCCCCGGGATGGGCGTTCACCGGCCAGGTGTCGGGGTCCGCCTGGACGACCACCTCGATCCCGGGATCGAACGTCCGGCGCATGTGCGTGACCACATCCTCGATGAGGGGCGGGAGCGCCACGGGACGGGCTTCACCTTTCGACTTCCGGCCGAGGGTCAGGAGCCGGCGGATGAGATCGGCGGCCCGCCGTCCCGCCTGGCCGGCCGCAGCCACCATCGGGGAAGCCGGATGGTCGGGCCCCAGCTTGGTGGCCACCATCCAGAGACCGCCCATGATCCCATTCAACAGATTGTTGAAGTCATGCGCGAACCCGCCCGCCAGGTGCCCCACCGCCGCCATTTTCCGGGACTCGCCGAGAGCGGCCTCCGCCTCCCGCAGACGGGTGACGTCGCGGGTGACCGCCAGCAGGCCGTCACACCCGCCCGACTCGGCGCGCAAGGGAGCCGCGTGGACCGCCAGCAGTCTCGCGACTCCCTTGAGGCCCACCATTTCCACATCAAGCGCGTCCTTCTTGCCCTCGCACACGCGCTCGGCGAACGCCCGAAAGGCGTCCCGGTACTCCGGCGCCACGTAGGCGTACACCGACGTGCCGACCACGGCCTCCGGCCCTTCCGCTTCGAGCAGGACAAGACCGGCGGGATTCACCTCGCGCACCGTCCCGTCGCGCGAGAGGACCAGGACGGCGTCCGGTTCCGTGTCGAAAAGCACCCGCCATCGAGCGTCACTCATACATCAACCCTGTGGCGCACCTATGTCTTCCGCTGCTCCGTGAGGATACAGCCGACCTGAATGGCCAGCGCCAGCCGCTCCAGGTCCACCGGCTTTCCCATGACGTCGACGGAACCCAGGTCCAACGCCTCTTGCAGCAGCTTCTCGTCCTGGCCGGTCGTCAAGAGAATGACGCCCCCGGCGTATTGCTTCGCCCGCAGCTTCCGCAGGACCTCGACCCCGTTCATGCCGGGCATGTTCATATCGAGCACGACCAGTTGCGGGACCTCCTGCTCCACGGCGGCCAGCGCCTGCGGGCCGTCGGCAGCCGCCCTGACCCGATAGCCCCGCAGCGACAGGAACCGCTGCATCAGCTCGCAGATCTGCGCCTCATCATCAACCACCAGGATCGAGTCCATGGCGGCCGGCGCGGGCGGCGAGGCCTCGGCAGGGGGCGCAGGCTGAGGGACCGCCGGAGCCGCGGCGGCGGCCGCTCCGGCCGCCGCCGGAGGGGGAGGCGCGGCCGGCGCCGCAGCGGGCGCTTCCGCCTTTTTCGGCAGCGCCCGTTCCATCGCGGCCACTAGCACGTCAAGGGCCAGGCCCTTGCTCAGAAAATCCATCACGCCGAGCTGGCGTGCCTGCTGCTCCAGCGCGTCCGATCCCCAGGCCGTGAGGATCATCACGGCGGCCTTGGGGTCGATCGCGCGGATGTGCTTAAGCACTTCGATGCCGTTCATCTCGGGCATGCGGAGGTCCAGCAGCGTGAAGCGGGGCTTGTGTTTCTTGAACAGTTCGAGCCCCTCCCTGCCGTTGGAGGCCGTGATGACCTCATGGCCCTGGCGGCCCAGCACCGCCCCCAGCAGGTCGCAGATCAACCGCTCATCGTCCACGATCAGGATTGTCGCCATAACTGTCTCCTCATGCCGTACCCCTCCTCGGCATCACCCTACGGCAACGCCGGCAAGCGAACAATGAATGTGGCGCCCTGTCCGACAACGCTCTCGCAGGTCAATTCTCCCCCCAGTTCCGTGACGATACGGTGACAGATGGACAGCCCCAGGCCAGTGCTCAGCCCCAACGGCTTGGTGGTATAAAACAGATCGAAGATGCGAGACAGATGCTCCGGGGCGATGCCGGGACCGTCATCGGTCACTCGAACTTCGACCCATGATCCTGACCCTGCCGGGACACTGGTCACGGAGACGGTGAGCGTTCCCTTGCCATGCGCGTCCGCCATGGCCTCGCGCGCATTGGCGAAGAGATTCATGAACACGTGGGTCAGGTCCTGGGCATTGGCCGCGAGCAGAGGCAGGTTCGCGTCAACGCGCGTCCGGACCGCGATCCGGTCAAGGGTGAATTGGGCGGACAGCAGGTCAAGCGCCTGATTCACCAGGATGTCGATCCGGCAGGGCTCGCGCGGAACATCGGCGCGACGGGTGACGCCCAGGAACCGGTTCACGATCGCCGACGCCCGCTGCCCGGCCTCCCGGATCGTCTCCAGATCGGCCGGCAGGTCCTCGTAGCGCTTCTGCTCGAGCTTTTCCCTGGCCAACTGGGCATACCCGCTGATGATGAAGAGCGGATTGTTCAGCTCATGCGCCACCCCGCCCAGCAGGACGCCCAGCGCGGCCAGCTTGTCTTCCTGCCGCGCTTTCTGCTCACGCTGCCTGCGCGCAGTGACGTCCCGCGCAATGCCCTCCACGCCGATGACGGCTCCATGCCGGGTCTGCGGGGTCGCCGTGAATTCCGCCGGCACATAGTCTCCGGACTTCGAAGCCATGCGCAATTCGAACGGCGTCTGCGCTTCCCCCGCCAGAACGCGCTGAAAGCAGCGGCTCGCGAGGGAGACATCTTCAGGATGCAGCAGGGAGGAAAAGCGCTTCCCGATCCAGTCGGCGCGCGGCCAGCCGGTCACGGACTCAAAGGCGAGGTTCAGCGACGTGACGGACCCGTTCGCGTCAAGGGTAAAGATCACGTCCTGTGCCGATTCCACCAGGCGCCGATACCGCTCGTCCGGAAGACGGCACAAGTCCGGACCCTGCTTGCGCTCGGTACCGGAACGGCTTTTCCCTCGAGGCATGCCTTCTTCCCCTTCCGTGCCACATCCGCGACATGGGCGCTCTGGATCAACCAAGGAAGGTTGGCTGGGGGACCAGGATTCGAACCTGGGTAATCAGATCCAAAGTCTGATGTCCTACCACTAGACGATCCCCCAGCGTAATCGAAGGATGATACAGAAAACCCTGTGCGGGCGCAAATGTAACGCGCGCAGGAGGGGTCGTGGGAGGGGCACTAACGGTCGCGGGGAGCAAGCGCGAGGGTCAGGCACTTGGCCGCGCCGCCCGCCTTGATGAACTCGGAGAGGCAGACGGCATGCGCCTGATAGCCGTGGGCTTCCAGCTTCTTCGTCGTGCCGGGGCATCCTTCCGGAATCACGACGTGCCGCCCCAGGCAGACCGCGTTGCAGGCGAACCGCAGCGCCTCCTCTTCCGGGACTTCGATCCGGCGGGATACGGGCACCCGGTTCCTGAGCACCATCCGCCCCTGACGGTCGAACGCATCGGGAAACCACATGACCTCGCCTCCGGTCAGCGGGCACAAGCAGGTATCGAGATGGTAGAACCGCGGGTCTATGAGGGCCAGCGGCAGGACCTCACGATCGAGGGCCGCCTGGAGGAAGGGATAGGTACGGAGGTCGGTTCGCTGGAGGTATCCCCCGAACCACACATCCCGGTTCCCCAAAAGGTCGCCCGCTCCTTCAAAATGGAGGCCGTGCGGAAGCCGAATGACCGCATAGCCGTGCGCTTCAAACCATCGCGCAAACCGCTCCTCCTCGGGCTGCCGCTCCGGATGGCGGAACCGGCTCAGAATCACCGTCCGCCCCGCCACCACGCCCGCGTTGGCGGTAAAGACCATGTCCGGCAGACCGGCCGCCGGCTCCACCCGCTCGAGCACCGCCCCGCAGTCCTTTTCCAGCACCGTCGCGAGGGCATCCCATTGGACCCGCGCGACGTGGGGATTGGCCGCCCGCTCCAAGCGCATCCAGGGATTGATCTCGTACGCGATCCGATAATGGTCGGGGGGACAGACAAGCAGACGATGTTGGGCAGGATGTCCGGCGTCGCGTGCCATTGGCGGCACCTCCACCAAGTCTTATTCTACCACACTCTCCTGATTTCTCATGCGTCGCGCCGGTTGACGCCGCCGAAGGCTTCGGTCAAAGGTTGCGCCGTGACCGGCACGGTCTTCTACTCAGTGGAGCAGACCTTTGCCCTGCTCCACAGTAATTGCCTGATCGAGATCCAGCGGCGGGATAAGTGGATCATTATGATTGCGCCGCATTGGGTTATTGCGGTCGAGATCCCTTCCACGCCCGGAAAACGCACGTTCACCTATGCTTGGGGCTCCCCTTGGGCCATCTTTGGAGCGGGACCGACGACAAGCGAGTGGGTGGCGGTGGCCGTCGGCCGGCGGGCGGGTGCGTAATGCGCGCTTTGAAGCCTTACCCGCAGCGGGGGGAAGGACCGTGCGCGCTGAGCGGCGTGAGCCAGAGGTAATCCGCGATGGACTCCCGCAGCAGGGCACGAACATCCTCCTCATGGCCCCGCTCCAGCGATGTAAGATAGACCGTGACTTGCCGCAGGGGTTTGCCCTGCCGCCGTTGGACGCGATTGGGGACCGGCAAGCGGTATTGGATGTGGCCCCCACCCGTGTAGCTCACCACCGGCCCCTCTCCGGCCGGAAGTCGGGCCAGTGACTCGGCGATGGTCTTGGCCATGCCCTCGTCGCGGAACAGAGAGCCTTCGTACATGCGCTGGTAAGCATTGTCTGAAAGACCGCCATGGCAGAGCCGGAGCTGCTTGAGGATTACCTCACGGTACGCGGCATCCTCCGCGAGCGGCTCGTCCTGCATACCCCACCGGATCATCTCCGGGTCCTCGCGAGCCCGGAGCAACCCTTCTCGCGCCACGCGCCGTACCAGCGGCTTCGGCGGGTTGAGCGCGAGGACGGGCAGCTTATGCGCGCGGGCGAAGCTGACGAGGGGCTCGTACTCGTCGTAGGCGCCGCCCCAGTTCTCCTTCCAGCGGGATTCCTGGAGAAACCGTTCCCGCGCCATGTCCGGATCGGCCAGATAACGATCCAGACCCGCCTGTCCGTCCCATCCGAACATCTCCAGCCCCAAAAGCAGCAACCTGTTCCGCTCCAGCAGGGCTTGAATGATCTTGAGCGCGGCCTCGATGTGCGAACGGTGGCGGTGCTCCTCGCCGATGTAGATCACGTCGGCGGCGCTGAGTTGGGAAGCCAGCTCTTCGAAGCTGATCGGGCGGCCCGTCCGGACTTCCAGCACCTGCCATTCATGGAACGTCTGGGAAGTATCGGCCGGCAGAGAGTCCGCGAGCAGGACGACCAGCAGGCCGGCCAGCGCTGACACCACATAACAGCTGTATTGTTGGGGACGTCGGCCCATAGTCAATGGGGCATTGTAGAGATCTGGCCGGTGCAGTCAAGCGGCACAAGAAGGGGGCCAGGCACGCCTCAGAAGTCGAGCCAGGCCCCGTGCCGCTTCTCACGCATCGCGCCGGTTGCCGCCGCCGAAGGCTTCGGTCAGTGGCTTGATCAGGGGCAGCTCCCCAACCAGGTCGCGGTGGGAGATCGGCTCGACGCTGCGGGCCTCGCGAAACGACCGCAGGAGGCTCAGCGAGACGACGAGCCGGAGCGCGCCCGAGATGAAAAACACGAACGGCAGGTTCGAGGCCGGTCGGACCTCCAGACCCTCGAGAGCGATCTCGCCGGGCAGTACCCCCGCGAGCCAACTGCCGATCATCGCCCCCACAAACCAGCCGGCCGCGTTGACGGTATTCCCGATCGCCACACCTTTCGCCCGATCCTCCGGACGGACCGCATCGAACACGTAATTCTGCAGTCCCAGCGCGAGGCCCGCCCAGATGACGCCGCCCAGGAAATTGACCGCGAGGAGAAAATACAGATTCGCGCTGATGACGTAGAGCATCGGGAGAAACGGCACCAGGAGCCCCGTGGCGACCAGGACTTTTTTATTCCCGTAGCGATCCCCCAGCCTTCCCCACGGCTTCAACGTGATGAATTGCCCGATGACGCCGGCGGCCAGCCACAACGAATATTCCAGGTAGGTGAGGTGAAGATCCCGGAGCATGTAGATGACGAAATACGGGCCGGCGATCAGGACGCAGCCATGCATCAGCCCGGAGAACAGCAGGAAGCGCCTGAAGTTCGAGCCGCGCTCGCGTCGCAGGAAAGCCAGCAGGCGAAACTCGTCCTCGCGCGTCACCGGCACGGACGATTCGTCGATCCGGGCGAGATAAGCCGTCGAGACCCCGCGCGCGGCCGACGCCGCCAGGAAAATGACCGCGAATCCCATCCACGGCCGCTCCCAGGCCTCCGCCGAGTGGAGGATCAGGCCCGCTCCGCACAGAGCCGTAAAGCTGGAGACGGTCATGACCCTGGCCCGATGCCCGAAGTACGCCCCGCGGCGGTTGGGATCGACGAGATCCGTGATCAGGCTGTTCCATGCGGGAATGGCGAAATGCCCCATGGCAACATAGGCAACCGCGCAGGCGATCAGCCACCAGGGGCCCTGCTCCGGAAAGACGAGCGGCAGCGCCAGGAGCGGCAGCCACACGAACGCCTGGCCGGCGGCGCCCGTCAGGATGAGGGACTTCCGGTGCCGGACCCAGCTCAACGCCTTGACGGAGAGCAGTTGGGCCCCGGTCCCGATCAATTGCGGCAGGGCCGACAGCAGACCGATCTGAAAGGCCGAGGCGTGCAGTAGCAGCGCAAAGGCGGAGAGATAATTCTCCCCGCCGCCCAGCATGATCGCCTGAAAGGCCCCTTCGCGGATGCCGTAGCGCCGGCTCTGCCCGCCACCGTCCGCCGCGCCGGCCGCCCGATCATTCATCCGAAACGGGTCTCCTTAAAAAAATGGGCAGGAGCGCCAGCGGCGCCCCTGCCCGGTTTTGAATCGTCTCTGTACGTTTCAGCGCAGCCGGCTACCAGCGCCTGCCTCCTCCACGATCGCCCCCGCCGCCGCCGGAGCGTTTCTCCTGGGGCCGGGCCTCATTCACCGTCATCGTCCGGCCGTCCAGTTGCGTGCCGTTCAGCGCGGTAATGGCCTTCTGGGCCTCCGCCTCGGTGGACATCTCGACGAACCCGAACCCCCGGGACTGGCCGGTGAACTTGTCCGTGATCACCTTGGCCGATGTCACGGAACCCTGCTGTGCGAACAGCTCGCTGAGCTGCTGCTCGGTGGTGGAATAGGGCAGGCCGCCCACATACAACTTCGTACCCATCGGGTACCTCCTTTACTGATGCGACGCTGTCTTGGGAGCAAGGAACGAGAGGGGCAAGGAGAACACCGAAAGCGCACAGACTCTGGCGTCTTTCAAGGCGGGCCTACCGATCAGATCCCTACTGCAAGGCACAATCGCGCGGGGTCTTTTCTCTTTCTGCTCTTCATTGTCAGACCCCTCCGACGATGAATCGCAGGGATACGCTACCATAGGCTCCTGCCGAACGCAAGTGCTCCGGGAAACCAGCCGTCAGTGCGCCCCTTTCCGCTTCTGATGCCCGTCATGCGTCCCGCCCGGATGTGCCTCTTCCACGCCGACTTTGTACCGGAAGACCAATTCCCCTCCGTACCATCCCTGCAGGCCCAGCAAGGACACTCCGATGAGACTGAGGATCAACGGCAGGAGCGAATCTCCTCCGGGAAGCGGCTCGCCCCAATTGTGCAGAGCAAAGTCAACGGCATAGAGCACCAGCAGCCCGAGACCGACTACCAGGTGCGTGGTCGCGGCGTTCCAGGCGGGAGGGACTTCTTTTTTGAGCGCCAGGAAATCCGGAAGTCCCGTGAGGATCGCGACGAGGTTGCCCAGCATCCCGAACGCAATGCACCAGAACGCCATGCGGAACCAGAACGGGTCTTTGAGCAGAACGTAGGCCGCGTCGGCGAGAAACGCGGCGTTGTACAGGCCGATCGGCAGGCCGACGGTCATGACATGGACGGGATGGCCGAGGACTTGCAGGCGGCTCTTCATCGTCCCCCCTCCTCATCCTCCTCAGAAGCCACCGGCAGTCCACGCTGATTTCTGAGATCCTCGATCTTGTTCAGCGGTTTTTCGAGTTGCCGCCTGCGGATTGTCGTGAGTGCGTCGTACTCCTTCATCGCGTCACCGATCTTTTTGCCGAGGAGATCAAGCTTGGCGGCAAACTCATCCCACTGCTTCTTGAACGCGCCGAGCAACGATAAGATCTCGTTTGAAGTTCGCTCCAACGCAAAATTGTCGACGGCTTGGCGAATGACCGCCAGCACCGCAAAGAGGGTGACGGGCGAACAGAACACGACCTTGCTCCGGATCCCCTCATCGAGAATCGTGCTGTCCTGCTCGTGGATGAAGGCATAGATCTGTTCGTTGGGGATAAACAAGAGGACATAATCCACGGTATTGGACTCGGCATCGATGTATTCGCGCGTCGTAATTTCCTTGATTCTGGCTCTGACGTCTCGAAGAAAGTCGTTCCTGAATTTTGCCTTCTCTCCGTCAGAGGCGGCCTCCAGGAACCGGATGTAGTTGTCCAAGGGAAATTTGACGTCCATGTGAAGCTTGAGATTCTTCGGTAACGGGAAAGTGAAATCAGGCCTCGACCCCACGCCTTCAATAGTTTTCTGCTTCAGATAATTCACGTTCTCGATGAATCCCGCCAGACGCAGAACGTCCTCCGCCATCCGCTCTCCCCAACGACCCCTGGCTTTCGTGCTTGAGAGAGCTTCGCGCAAGCTGTTGGTCGTTTGCATGAGCGCTTGAGTCTGTTGGCCGGCGGCTTGCAATTGACCGGCCAGCTGTCCGAACTTTTCCGATCGATCTTTCTCCAGGTCTTTCATCAGCGTGGAAACGTTTTCCAGCTTGGCGGTCATCTGCTGCAGTTGCTGATCGATAAGCGCTTTCTTGTTCTCCAGTTCGTTGGCATCCTCTTGCCTGGCTGCTGACAGCTTCTCCTTGGCCAAATTCAGAAAAAGGTCCTGGGCTGTCTTGGCCTGGACCAGCCGTAGAACAAACGCCGCAGCCAAGCCCAACAGGAGCCCCGCCGCCACCGCCCAGAGAATCATCGCCGTATTCGTCATGATTGCGTTTCCATGGCGCCTCTACTCTAATCCTTCCTGAAGTCGGACACCAGCCTACTCCCGCCGGAGCACCGGCAAGGGCTTCTGGCCAAGGATGCGGTACGTGGACAGGAAGCCGACCAGGATCGTTCCCGCCACCGTCGCGCCGATCCCCCAGGCCAGCGCCGCCGGCTGGAAGAGCCACTTCACGTCGAGAATCCAGTGCCCCACGCCCCAGGCCAGCGCGACGGCGAGGCCCGTTCCGATCACGCCCGCGGCAGCTCCCAGCAACGCGTACTCCACGACAAAGGTTCCCGCCACGGTCCCACGCGTCGCTCCGACCGCCTTCAGGATCATCGCCTCGTAGATGCGCCGGAAGCGCGTGGCGGCCAGCGCGCCGGCCAGCACGACGCTCCCCGCGAGAATGCTCAACCCCGCCATAAAACGAATGACCAGGCTGATGCGGTCCACGACCCGCGCCACGGAATCCAGGACGGCCCGGATATTGATGGCCGAGACGTTCGGAAAGGCCGCCACGACTGCACGCTGCAGCGGGACTTCCTCCGTGGCATCCACGCGAGCCGTCGCCACATACGTCAGCGGCGCGCCGTCGAGCGCGCCTGGTTCGAAAATGAAATAGAAGTTCGTGGACATGTTCCCCCACTCCACCTTTCTGATGCTGGCCACCCTGCCGGAAACCTTGGCGCCCTGGATGTCGAACTCCACCGTCGAGCCGAGGTCCAGCCCCAGGCGACGAGCCGCTTCCTCTTCAACGGACACCCGCGGCTCTCCCGAAGACGCGCCGCCGTCCCACCACTGTCCCTTGGTCATGATGTTGTCCTTGGGAAGCTCCTTCTGGAAGGTCAGCACGTATTCACGGGTGAAGTACCAGCCGTGCTCGCGTTCCTCGTAGTTCTCCCGGCGGATCGGCTGCCCGTTCAGGGCCGAGAGCCTCGAGCGCACCAGCGGCGTGAGCCGCGTGTCGGCATGGCCGCGCTCCGTCATCAGGCGCGCAAAGGCGTCTTTCTGATCAGGCTGGATATCGATGAAAAAGAAAGAGGGCGCATCAGCCGGGATATTCTCGCCGATCTCCCACAGGATGTTCCGCTCCACCAGATGGATCGCCAGGATCACCATCACCCCGACTCCCATCGAAACCAGGATGGTCTTCGCCTGGCTGCCGGGACGATACATGTTCGCCAATCCCTGCCTCCAGATCAGCGGCTTCCATCGCGGGAGCCGCCTCGCGAGTCGTACGACGAGCCATGCCGTGCCCTGCAACAGAACCAGCGCCACCACCAACGCGCCGAGGAACAGCCCGGCCGCCCGCCACGATCCGGCCTGCCAGAGCGCCAGCCCGGCCAGCGCCAGCGCCAGCAGCGCGCCGGCGATCCAGGCCGCCCGCCCCGGAGAGCCGGACGGCTCTTCGCTCACCTCGCGGCGAAAGATCAGGTTCGGCCGCACGTGCCGCACTTCCAGCAGCGGCCAGAGCGCGAACAGGGCTGTCGTCAGGAGGCCCATCGTCACGCCGCGCACGAACGGCAACCACGCGAACCGGAAGTCCAGTTCGATCGTCAGCCAGGTCTTCAGCAGCGGGGGCAAGGCGATCTGCAGAGCCGCGCCCAGGGCCGCGCCGGCCAGGCTGCCGACCAGGCCCAGCAACAGGGTTTGCGTGAAATAGACCATTAGGATGGTCCGGGATTCGGCGCCGATCGCCTTGAGCACGGCGATGGTTTCCAGCTTCTCTTTCAGAAACGCGCGGACGCTGCTGGCTACGCCGATCCCGCCGACCATCAGGGCAATGAGCCCGACCAGCCCGAGGTACATCGTGAGCTGGCGAAGGAACCGCCGGAGCATCGGCTGGGATTCCTGGTACGTGCTCACCCGCACCGCCTTGTCCGGAAAGGTGGCGGCCAGCTCGCCGTGAACGGCGCGCGGGCTCAGCGTCTCCGGCAGCCTGAAGAGATGGCGGTGCGTCACGCGGCTGCCCGGCTGGAGGAGCTGGGTCGCGTCAAGGCTCTTCCGGGACATCAGCACGCGGGGGCCGAAGCTGAATGCCCCGGCCGCCCGGTCCGGCTCCTTCTTCACAACGCCGGCGATCCTGAACTCCGCCTGGCCGATTTTCAACCGGTCGTCGACCTTCAAGTCCAGGCGGATCAGCAGGGTCTCTTCGGCCAACACCTGGTTGCCGTCGAACAGAGCCGCCGGCGCATCGTCGGGCTCGGCCCGCAACTTCCCGTAGAACGGATAGCCGGGCTCGACCGCTTTGAGCTCGATGAGCTGGGTGCCGCCCGGAACCGCGGCCATCGCCACCAACTCGCTCACGTGCATGCGGGCGATCCCGCGCCCGTCGAGCCCGCGCAGAATCGCTTCCCCTGCCGGCGTCAGCGGGCGCGTCGTCCGCAGCTCCACATCGGCGGCCAGCAGACTGCGGGCTTCACGCTGGATCGCCCGGTCCATGTTGGCGGCAAAAAGCCCCACGCCCACAAGCGCGGCCACGCCGAGCGCGATGCAGATAAAGAAGTAAGTGAAGTGCCGCCAGGCGGCGCGGGTCTCCCACCAGGCCATGCGCAAGGCCATACGATCGGGGAATGCGCTCACGGGTGAGCACCGGGAACGGAGTTCCGCAGCTCATCCGAGGCGACCTGCCCGTCCAGCAAACGGACGACGCGATCCGCATGCGCGGCCAGGGCCGGATCGTGCGTGACCAGGACCAGCGTGCTGCCCTGATCGCGGTTCAACCGGATGAGCAAATCAATCACCTGTTGCCCGGTCGCCGTGTCCAGGTTGCCGGTCGGTTCATCCGCGAGCAGGACGGCGGGCCGGTTGGCGAACGCCCGCGCGACGGCCACCCGCTGCTGCTCGCCGCCGGAAAGCTGGGCCGGGTAGTGATGTCCGCGCGCCTCGAGCCCCACGGCCGTCAGCAGCGCATCCGCTTTGCTTTCCGCCTCCGGATCGCCGGCCAGTTCCAGCGGCACCGCGACGTTCTCCCGAGCGGTCAGCGTCGGGATCAAGTGGAAGGACTGAAAGACGTAGCCGACTTTCTCACGCCGCAGGCGCGCCAGTTCATCTTCCGGCAAGGACGTGATCTCCCGCCCGTCGAGGGCGATCGTTCCGGAGGTAGGCGCGTCCATGCCGGCGATCAGGCCGAGCAGGGTGGATTTTCCGCTGCCGGACGGCCCGACGATCGCGAGAAATTGCTTGGCGGGGACATCGAGCGTGATATCGTCCAGGATGGAGACCGCACGTCCGCCGCTGGAGAGCCGCATGGAGAGGTTGCGGATCGCGATCATGGCCCCTATTATACAGAACATGCGGGTCGTACCCAGAACCGTCTGCTGCTTCGCGTTGCTGGCTGCCGGCCTGTGGGCGTGCGATCAGCAACTCGGCAAGCCCGCGCCCAAGGTCCAGGGCACCAGCGTGGACGCGCGGCCGGGAACCAAATCCCCGCCGCCCTCCAACGCGGCGTCTCGTCCCGAAGAGCGGGTCCTCGTGGCGTTCGGCGACAGCCTGACCGCCGGGCTGGGCGTCTCACCGGAAGAATCCTACCCGGCCCGCCTACAGGAGAAACTGCTTCTCTCCGGCTATCGGTATCGCGTGGTCAACGCGGGCGTCAGCGGCGACACCACGGCGGGAGGCGTCAGGCGCGTGGCGTGGGTGCTCAAGAGCAAGCCCGACATCGTGATTCTGGAGCTTGGGGCCAACGACGGGTTGCGCGGCCTCAGTCTGACCGAAACGCGCGCCAACTTGGAGCAGATCATCCAGCGCCTTCTGGCGGGCGGAGCCAAGGTGATCCTGGCCGGCATGAAACTCCCGCCGAATTACGGCGCCGACCACACGAAAGCGTTTCACACGATGTACGCCGACCTGGCCAAGCGCTACGATGTCCCGTTCATTCCGTTTTTCCTCGACGGCGTTGCCGCGAAAACCGACCTCAATCAAGCAGACGGTATTCACCCCACCGGAGCCGGCTATGCCATCGTTGCGGAAAACACTTGGCGTTATGTTGCGCCATTGCTGACAAAATAAGCAGCACACCTCCCGTAGTATCAGCTCGCACTATTTTTCTCAAGTAATTGAAAAACAACCACTAAATTTGCATTGACATCTTTTGATTTTATTGGTTATATATACCCGACCGAGTTGGTCTCCGATTAGTTCAGTCGGGGATAGATTTGATCGGATACGTAATTAAAGAGACGAGGAGCGAGAAGAGTCACGGAGGACAATTTCATGGACTGCCCCCGTTGCAAGGGTGTCATGTCCCAGGAGATATTCGAAGACCTGTTGGACGATACAGGCAGCATCAATTTCAAGGGGTGGCGTTGCCTGACCTGCGGGGAAATTTTAGACCCCGTGATCGCCCAAAATCGTGGTTCGCACCACGCGCCTCTTCTGGGGCGTTCGCGAAAGAAATTCGCCGCTCAGTTGAACTGAGCGAGAGAGCAATCAGCAACCGATACTCCAGGAGTGAGCGGGAGAACCCGCGTCCCTGCGCGGTAACCCCTGAAGGAGAAGAGCTCAATATGGCCGCAGTCACCGAACAGGCAGTCATTGACGCACTCCGCACGGTGATCGAGCCGGAGTTGCACAAGGATCTGATCACCCTGAACATGGTCAAGGAGGTCCGGATACAGGACGGACACGTCGCGTTCACGGTCGTCCTCACGACGCCCGCTTGCCCGCTGAAGACCGAGATCAAAGAAAGCTGCAACAAGGCGGTGGGCGCGATTCCCGGCGTGACGGCCGTCGAGGTGGATTTCACCGCCAACGTCCGGCAAGGGCGTACGCAGACCAAGGACAACCTGATCCCGACCGTCAAGAACACCATCGCCATCAGCAGCGGCAAGGGCGGCGTCGGCAAGTCCACGGTCGCCGTCAATCTTGCCGCGAGCCTGGTCCTCCAGGGCGCCAAGGTCGGCTTGATGGATGCCGACATGTACGGCCCGAACATCCCGATGATGATGGGCGTGGAGCGGCCTCCCGAGCAACAGGACAGCAAGCTGCTGCCCGCCGAGAGCCACGGCGTCAAGCTGATCTCGATGGGCTTCTTCGTGCCTGAAGACCAGCCGCTTACCTGGCGCGGCCCCATGATCCACACCGCCATCCAGCAGTTCCTGCGGGACGTGATCTGGGGCGAGTTGGACTACCTGATCGTGGACCTGCCCCCGGGCACGGGTGATGCCCAGCTCAGCATCGCGCAACTCGTGCCCTTGACCGGGGCCATCATCGTGACCACCCCCCAGGAAGTCGCGTTGCATGATTCCCGCAAAGGGCTCGGCATGTTCCAGAAGGTCAACGTGCCGATTCTGGGCATCGTCGAGAACATGAGCCACTTCGTCTGCGGCAAGTGCGGCGAGCGGACCGAGATCTTCTCCTACGGCGGCGGGGAACGGGCCGCCGAAAAACTGGGCATTCCCTTTCTCGGCCGTATCCCGATCGATCCGGCCATCAGGTCCGGCGGCGACATGGGCATGCCGCTCGTCGTGGCCAACCCGGACTCGCCGCAGGCCAAGGCCTTCATGGAGATCGCCTCCAGGATTGCCGCCCGCATCAGCGTGCTGACCGCCGAGGCGTCGGAGACGGCTCCGCTCGAGAGCCTGCTGCAGAAAATCAAGAAGCCGCTCACCAGCGGCGCGTGAATCGCGCCACGCGACCTTCCGCCTGAGTTCAGCGCGCGGACATCTTCCTTGCGCCGGCGCCCGCGGCCTCGTTATAATCCGACTCCCATGCCACGCGCATCACTGCATACCATCGGGTGCCGCCTGAATCAGGCCGAAACGGCCCTCCTCGGCGACCAGCTCCGCAGCCGCGGTTACGACCTGGTCGAGTTCGGCCGGCCCGCCGACCTCGTCGTCGTCAACACCTGTTCCGTCACAGACAACGCGGAAGCCGACTGCCGGAGCCTCATTCGCAGGATCCGCCGCGCCTCGCCTGATGCGTTCGTCGCGGTCACCGGATGCTATGCCCAGACCGGCGCGGACGCCCTGCGACAGATGGAGGGTATCGATCTGATCGTCGGCACGCAATACAAAATGGATCTGCCCCGGCACCTGACGTCCCTGGAACGCCGCCCCGCGCCGGAGGTCCTGCACACCCGCACGGTCAGCCGCGACGATTTCACGATCGGGGGCGTCGGGGAGTACGAAGGCACCCGCGCGAACTTGAAGGTGCAGGACGGATGCGACTTCATGTGCGCCTTCTGCATCATCCCCTTCTCGCGTGGGCACGAACGCAGTCGCCGCCCCGACGATCTGCTTCGGGAGGCCGAGGGCCTGGTCGCGCGCGGCCACCGGGAGTTGGTGGTCACCGGCGTCAACGTCGGCCGGTACTCCTGCGAGGGCCGATCGCTGGACGACGTGATCGGGCTGCTGGAGGACGTTCCCGGCCTCGCCCGCATCCGCATTTCCTCGATCGAGCCGACCACGATCTCCGACCGGCTGCTGGAACGCATGGCCGGCCCCTCCAAGCTATGCCGGTACCTCCATGTGCCGCTGCAAAGCGGCGACGACGGCATCCTGGCCGCGATGAATCGACGCTACCAGGCGAAGGAGTACGCCGCATTCATCGAAAAAGCGGTTCGGATGGTGCCGGACCTCGGGCTCGGCACCGATCTCATGGTGGGCTTCCCGGGTGAAACGGACGCCGCGTTCGCCAACACCCGCGCGCTGGCCGCCGATCTTCCCTTTGCGTACTTCCACGTGTTCAGCTATTCGCCCAGGCGCGGCACGGTCGCCCTCAAACGGCCCGGCCGGGTCCCGACGAAAACCGTCAAGGCCCGTAGCGCAGAACTCTGTGCCCTTTCACGGGCCAAGCGCATGGCGTTCTATCACCGGCACATGGGATGGACGGTCTCCGTGCTGTTCGAAACCCGTAACCAATCCGGACTCTTCACCGGGCTCACGGACAATTACATCCGGGTCGGCGTGCCTGCGGAGGCGGACCTCAACAACCAACTCAGACCGGTCCGGCTGACCGGCGCCATGGACGGCCTCGCCCTGGGCGCCGTTGCGGACCTTGCCTCCTTACAAACGATCGGAGCGTAACACAATGGGCGTGCCCCTCAAAATCTTCATCGCCGGCGGAAGCGGATTCATCGGCCGCCACTTGATCAAGGCCTTCAAGGCCCACGGACACGAAGTCTACGGCCTGGCCAGGGATCGGGTGCGCGGAAAAATCCTTGAGGAACTGGGGTGCGCACCCATCATCGGCAACCTCCTGACCAACGGCCCCTGGGAGCGCAAGATCGAGAAGTTCGACGTGGCGATCGGCTGCACGATGCCGGGCAAGCGCGGCCAGCCGCCGGCCATGCGGCAGGTGCCTGAGCTCCTGAAATCCCAGACGGACGCCTACAGCATTCTCATCAATGCGACGATGGAAGGCCAGGTTCGGGGCGCGATCCTGACCTTCGGGGTCCTCGGTTATGGGGAGCACGGTGAGGAATGGGTGGACGAGGACACGCCGTTGGAGCCGGTCGGCTATGGACGTTTCATCAGCGCGCCGCGCAATCAGCTGAAGCACCTGGCCGAGTCCAAGCGCCTGCCGGCGACGTTCATGATCCCGGGATGGGTCTATGGGAACGGCAGCTGGTTCAAAGAGCAACTCCTGCCCGGCCTGGAACAGGGCCAGGCGCGCATCGTCGGTTCCGGCGAGAACTACCTGAGCCTCGTGCACGCGGAAGACCTCGCCGAGGCGTACGTGCTGGCGGCCGAGCAGCTCGGCTATGCACCTCCGCCGGAGGACCGCCCCGTCACACAGCTGCTGAACCTGGTGGACGACCGGCCGGTCACGCAAACGGAGTGGCTCTCCACGGTGGCCCGCGCGCTCGACAAGCCGCGCCCCGGCGCCGTCTCGAAGGAGGACTGCGCGAGGCAGGCCGGCGAGCTGTGGGCGGAATCCATCATCTGCTCGACGCGGGTCAAGAACGACCGCGCGAAGGCGGCGCTGGGATGGACGCTGAAGTATCCCACCATCAAGGAAGGCGTGCCGGCCGCCCTCGACACGATCCGAAAAGAGCGCTGACGCCATGCGCGCGCCACATGTCTTTATCGAAACATTCGGCTGCCAGATGAACGAGTACGATACGGAGCTCGTGCGCTCGATCCTCAAGGACAAGGGCTACCGCTTCACCGACTCGGCCGAGACCGCGGACGTGGTGCTGTTGAATACCTGCGCGATCCGCGAGAACGCGCACAACAAAGTCTACGGGCACCTCGGGGCGCTCAAGCCGCTCAAGGAAGACAAAGGCCTGGTGATCGGCGTGCTGGGTTGCATGGCCCAGAACCTGAAAAAGGACCTCATGGAGGGTGATTCGCTCATCGACATCCTGGCGGGCCCGGACAGCTATCGGTCGCTTCCCGAGCTGCTGGAAAAGGCCGCGGCCGGACGGAAGAGCATGGCGGTGGACCTGTCCGAATACGAGACCTACGCCGACATCACGCCCGATCGCGTCGAGGGCGTCACGGCCTGGATCGCCGTCATGCGGGGCTGTGACAACTTCTGCACGTTCTGCGTCGTCCCCTATACGCGCGGCCGGGAGCGCAGCCGGGGCTTTGACGGCGTGGTGCGAGAAGCCGAGGCCCTTGCGGCAAGCGGGTGCAAGCAGATCACCCTGCTCGGTCAGAACGTCAACTCCTACCGCGACGGCGCCCATGACTTCGCGGACCTTTTGCTGGCAGTGGCCGACATCCGGGGCATCGAACGGGTGCGCTTCACCTCGCCGCACCCGAAGGATTTTCCGGAGAAGCTGCTGGAAGCGGTCGCGGGCCATCCCAGAATCTGCAAGCACATCCACCTGCCGCTGCAGGCCGGCAATGACCGCATCCTCCAGTTGATGGACCGGACGTACACGAGGACGGAGTATCTGGCGCTGGTGGATCGCATCCGGACACGCTGCCCGGAGATCACCCTTACCACCGACATCATCGCCGGGTTCTGCTCCGAGACCGACGCGGAGTTTGCGGACACCGAAGATCTCGTGAAACAGGTCGAGTACCACTCCGCGTTCATCTTCAAGTACTCGGAGCGCAAGAACACCATTGCAGCCCGCAAGTACGCCGACGACGTTCCCGACGACGTCAAGGCCGCTCGCGTCACGCGACTCGTCGAACGGCAGCGTGCGATCTCACTGAAAAAGAACCTGGCAATGATCGGGAAGCCGGTCAAAGTCCTGGTGGAGTGTGATGGAAAGCGCTCGTCCGATCAGTGGATGGGCCGCACCGACGGCAACATCGTCACGGTTTTCCCCAAGAGGGGTCTGGCTCATTTTCGCGAAGACGAAAAGGTGCCTGACCCCCTTTCTTCAATTAAGCCCGGCAGCCTCACCCCCGTCCGCATCACCGACGCCACTGTCACTACCCTCTACGGCGAAGCAGTCTAAGCTTCTCCTTACAGCAAGCTCTGCATAGGAGTTACGGTTTGAGGCGTGGCAACCGCGAACGTCGGATCTAGCGGAATTGACGTTTCTGGGCGGGACTGGTCTCCAGGCGCTCTCCGGGCATGACGTCTCCACCCCCAGGCGGACGCCCCATGGCACCGGCCACCGCCTGCATCATTCTCGTCACGAGCCGTGGCTTGAGGGTCAGGTACTTTCCCTCCGGCATGGCCCGGGCTTCTTCAAGGGTCCTCTCGAACGCCGTCATGACACGCCTACCGGCTTGGGGGTCCACCTCGCCATGCTCCATCATGCGGCTCTTCAGGATTGCGAGCATCTGCTTTCTCTGACCGGGCCACTCTTCCTGGGAGGCGTGACGCGCCTTATCCAGCATCCGGGTCATCCACTGCTCGGCTTCCGCCGGCGGCTGCGGCCTCGGCTCCAGAGCGCCCGGGTCATCACGCCGCAAATCAGGAGTCGGAGCCGGCTCCGCCTTCGCGCTGAGTTGCGGAGGAGCGGCGGCCTGCCGGCGAGCCTCCTCGATGTTCTTTTTCTTTTCCTCGATCTGCCGCTGGATCGCCGCGAGCTTGCTCTGCTCCTCGATCTGCCGCTCCTGCGC
Organism: uncultured Nitrospirales bacterium; assembly: GCA_964384595.1. Lineage (GTDB taxonomy): Bacteria > Nitrospirota > Nitrospiria > Nitrospirales > NS-4 > SCTG01. The sequence continues at coordinate 6,357 of CAYLLY010000026.1, read as the reverse complement.
CTCCAGCGCTTTCAGTTCCTGCTCCGCCTTGCTCAACGCCGCGCTCGTCGCTGTTTCGGGTTTGGCTGCACCGGACACGCCGACGCCGGACTTTCCCGCAGCCCCGGTGGACAGACGGAGCACAAACTGTCCGCCTTCATCCCCCGCGCCCTGTATCGGCTCGCTCTGCGGCACCTGATCCGCATTGCGCCCCACCAGAGGGCCGAGTTGGGCGTAGATGTGGCTCGGCACCAGGTACGGCTCCTCGTTCTCCCGCAGCAACTTCAGGAAGAAATAGGCGAAGATGCTGTGGCCGTCCTTGCCCTGATCGGCCACCGGCTCGTTCATCCCTGACGTCAAGCCCCACCGTGACTTGTTCTGGTAGAGCCTCGCGAAGAACTTGTCGTTGAGCGGGGGCAGGCTCCGCGACTTGGCGAACAGGGTGCCGCTGAAACAGGAATCGGCGACGAGATACACGTGCTTGGCCTTCATGGCGGCGATGGCGTCCCGGATGCTGGCATTGGTGATGAACGTGCCCGGTGACTTTTCTTTCCCCTCCACCGGCACCCACCAACCCCGCAGTTTCTCCGTATCGGTCTGCCCGTGCCCGGCATAATAGATGAAGACGCTGTCTTCGGGCCCGGCCTCCTGGCCCAGCCGAAACAACGCGTCCTCGATGCCGGTCCGTGTGGCCTGCTCGTTCAGCAGTTCGATGATGCGGTCCCGCCGGAAACCGTACCGCGCGATGAGCACGTCGCGCAACGCCACGGCGTCCTTGACGGCGGTCTCCAGCGGAGGGACGTGTTTGTACTTGTCGATGCCGACGATCAAGGCCCGGTATTCGCCGGCGATGGGGACGCTCCCCGACGCCACCCGCGGCATCACGGTGATGCCCCGCTTGTCTTCAGGAGACTGCTCCGCGACAGCGGACTCTCCCGTCATCCCCAGCCAGACGGCCGGCATCACAGCCACCAATGCCACGGCCGCGCCCAGCAAGCGTTTCTTCACGGTTCCTCCCCGTTACGCCCTAGCCTGAACCACTGGTATCACTCGGAGCGGAGCAAGTCAAGGCGGCGGGGGGGGAATCACATCGGCCCTTGGATCGGGCAGGACCCCGGCGGCGATGAATTTATCCGTCCAGGTCAGCGGGGGCGTCGGGCGCAGTCCGGCGGTGGCGGTCAGGGCCTGATACCGGAGCCGCGCGTTCCGGTCCATGCCTCGGAAGACCCGGTCCCGCAAGAAGCATCGGACGGGGTCCGCCGCGTTCCAAAACAGCACCTGTTCGTCCGCCAGCCGTTGCAGCATCATCACCTGGGGCCGGCGAGCCTGCTCGTAAGCGGAAACCGCTCGAGCCGACCAGTCCCCCTTCTCCCGGCAACGGATAATCACCTCCGCGAGCGCCATCGCATCGGCCATCGCCTGCATTCTCCCTTGGGAGGCGTGCGGATTCATCGCATGGGCCGCATCCCCGATCAGCGCCGCGCCCTCCACCACCCAGCGGTCCGCGCGGACCCGCGTGCAGGGCAGAAAGCCGACCTGCTCCCACGCCGTCAGGCCCTCGATCGGCCCGGCCAGGGCCGCGTCGATTTCTCCGAGTCGAGTTTTGAAGGCACCCAACCCCCGCGCCTGGATATCCCCAACGGCATCCGCCTCGACCATGTAGAGCGCCACCACACGCGCACCCGGAGCCGGGAATAACCCAAGTATCTCCCCGCGCCCGACATAGTACCGGGCCTCGCCCTGCATCCCTTCCGGCCTCGGGAGCAGCATGATCAAGTACCCCTGCCGATAGCGGTGGACGTCGGCCTTGATCCCGAGCGCGCGCCGTACCAGCGACCCGGCCCCGTCGGCTCCGACCACCAATCGCGCCTCGATCTCCGTGCTGGCCTCCTCTCCCGCGCGACGGACCACGACTCCACCGATTATTCCGTCTCGCTGGACGATCCCCTGAAACTCGGCCCCGTACCAGAGTTGCGCGCTTGTCTGGGCGGCAAGCCTGCCCAGAATCAGGTGCTGAACGGCGCTGGACAGGGCCACCAGCGCGCGATTGTGCGGCGCGGGAAGCACTCCGTAGTCCATCGTGCAGAGCCGTTCTCCTCCGATCCCGACGAAGTGAAAGCGCTGCACGGCCTGGACGGTCTCAGGCGTGAGCGCCGCAAGGACGCCCAACTGTTCCAGAATCCGCTGGCCGTTCGGCTGGATCGTCTCGCCGCGAAGAGCGGTGGGCGGACCCGGTTGCCGCTCCAGGACCAGCACGGGAACACCCTTCTGCGCGAGCGCCAGGCCAAGGATCGCGCCGCCCCCTCCCGCTCCGACCACGACGACGTCACACTTCAACGCCAATCCTCATACCGGGCGTGGTCGGCCCACATCTTCAGAAATTTTTCCTTCGCCCGATGCGTGCTGCCGGGATCGTGAAAGATGTCCAGTCGCTCGTCGTTGTAGCGAGCGGCGCTGGCCGTCTGATTCATCGAACCGGACGTGTTCACGCGGTCATCCACGACCGCCTGTTTGAGATGCATCAATCCGTCGTGCCGGTTCACCTTGATCGGGATGCCGGCAAGCCGCAACGTCTCCAGCGCAGCACGCTGCTTCGGGTCGTCCAGTTTCCCGCGATCCGTGATCACCCGGACATCCACGCCGCGTTTTTTCGCCGCCACCAGCGCGCGCACGATCGGAGGGTAGGTGAAGCCGTAGCTTGCCAAATAGATGCTTTGCCGGGCCTCATCGTAGAGAGCCAGCAGACGATCGGCCGGCCGGTCCTCGGGGGCATAGAGAACTTCAGGAGCGGTTGTGGGGCTGGCGGCCCAGAGCGCCACGGGCAGCGCACAGACGGCCGCCGCAACCGCCCAAGACCGCTTTCGACCATGAGTCATGTGCAAGCCCCCGGTGACCGGCGAAGGGGAGTATAGCGCAATCCGGGTGGCCGTTGCCCCAAACCCGGCACTCGCTCCACACCCAGCCTCTTACTGTCCCAATTTCAGCCTCTTAAGCTATTGAAATATAAATAAATAGAGAGTTCGAGCGAAAAACGCCATGGCATACGAAATGCTTAAGAAAAGCCGAGGCTACGCACGCTTCAAAAAGGGAGGGGGTGATTCTGAATGAAGGCACTTTTCGCAGCGCTGTTCGCGGTGATGATCGGGTTGACTTTTGCCGGCTCCACCTTCGCGGCCGAAGAGAAGAAGGCTGACGCTCCTGCCGCCGCTCCTGCCGGTGAGATGAAGAAGGACGAGGGCAAGAAGGACGACGCCAAGGCTGAGAAGAAAGAGAAGAAGAAGAAGAAGGAAGAGAAAAAGTAACTCGTCGAGGCAGACCGACGGTGGCTCACATCGGCGCCGTCGGTCTTCTTTTGTCCGCGGTCAGTCTTCCTCAAAGATCATCTTGAAAGAGTCCTCGCTGTTCTCCCAGGCCTCGGCGGACGTCTTCATCAACCACGCCTTGATCCAGGTCTTCTGAGCCTCGGACAGTAGTTTCTTGATCTGGTGCGAGCGGCCCTGGAGCGGCTGCAGCATGCCCGTTCCACGACCGACGTCGAGAATGGCCGTCCGCGCATAGACGTTCGAGTAGGCCACCGGCTTGCCCTGCTCCTGCTCCCCCTGCACCCACACGGAAATATACCGCTCGCCGTTCAGCCCCGCGCTGTCCATCACCTGGGGGATGTCGTGAAACAGCTCATTCTCGGTCTTCTCAACGGGCGTGGTCCCGGCCTGCGTGAACATGAAGTTTTGATTCCACATCGCTTTTCCCTTTACAGTTATTCGTACCGCAGCGCTTCGATGGGATTCAGCCGGGAGGCCTTGAATGCCGGGTAGAGACCGAACACGATGCCGACGATGGCGGAGAAGATAAACGCCCCGACCAGGACTTTCGGCGAGAAGATCGGTGTCCAGCCGCGCAATTGAGAGACAACCTTCGCACTCGCCACGCCCGACCCGACTCCGATCAGACCACCGACAGCACTGAGTACACCGGCCTCGACCAGAAATTGCATCACGATATGCCGCCGCTTGGCTCCCACGGCCATGCGGATGCCGATCTCCCGGGTCCGCTCCGTGACGGAGACCAGCAGGATATTCATGATTCCAATGCCTCCCACCAAAAGCGAGATCGAAGCCACGATGAGGAGGAACATGCTCTGCTCCTCGCTGGCGCCTTCTTGAGCCTTCGCCAAATCGAGTTGATTGCGGACGGTGAAATCATCGTCCTGGTTCGGCCGCAACCGGTGGCGCTGGCGAAGCACCCGTTTGACCTCGTCGACGACCGGCGCCATCTGCTCCGGAGCTTCCGCGGAGAGGAATCCGGCTCCGATGGACCCCAGGAACCTGGTGCCCATGACCTTTCGCTCGGCGGTTGAGAACGGAATGAAGACCACGTCGTCCTGGTCGCTCCCTCTCGTGTCGAATCCCTTCGCAATCAGCCTGCCGACGACCTTGAACGGCATGTTCCTGACCCGGATCGTCGCGCCCACGGGATCTTCCCCGGGACCGAACAAATTCTCTGCGACCGTATGGCCGATCAGCGCGACCTTCGCGGCCGTGTCCACATCGCTCTGCGTGAAAAAGTCCCCGCTCACGGTGGACCAGCCGCGGATGACCAGGTAGCCCGGCGTCACGCCGTTGACCGTCGTAAACCAGTTTTTGTTTTCATGGATGACCTGCATCGCTTCGCGACGGGCCCAGCCGACATCCGTCACGCCGGGAATCTTCCTCAACTCCTCCATGTCGGCGGTGGTCAGCGTCACCGCCCCGCCATGGCCGGTCCGCACCCCCGTGGTGGTCGAGGCCCCGGGCAGGATCGTGATCACGTTGGTGCCGAAGGAGGCGATCCGGGCCTGCACGGCGGCCTTGGCGCCTTCCCCGATGCTGACCATCGCAATCACGGCCCCCACCCCGATGATGATGCCCAGCATCGTCAGCACCGACCGCATCCGATGCCGGCCGAGCACGCGGAACGCCACCAGCACCGTCATCAGGAGAAAATTCACGCTCCGGCCTCCTGCGGCGCGGGGCGAGCGCCGAACGTGTCGCCGGCGGGCCGATCGGACTGGATGACGCCGTCTTTCATCATGATGATCCGGTGGGCATACCGCGCGATGTCCGCCTCATGCGTGATCAGGATGATGGTGATCCCCTCAAGGTTCAACTGCGTCAGCGTGTCCATGATGTCCCGGGAGGCCTGGCTGTCCAGATTGCCGGTGGGCTCATCCGCCAGGATGATGGAAGGGTTCGTGACCAACGCGCGGGCGATGGCCACACGCTGCTGCTGCCCGCCGGACAATTGGGCGGGATGATGGTGCTCGCGGTCGGCAAGCCCCACGCGCTGCAGCGCGCGCAAGGCCAGGGCCCGCTGCACGCTTGCCGGCGCCCCCCGGTAGAACAGCGGCAATTGCACGTTTTCGCGCGCCGTGGTTCGTGGAATCAGGTTGAAGTTCTGAAACACGAACCCGATCTTCTTGTTGCGGATCTCCGCGAGCCGGCTTCCGTCCAAGGTGGACACATCGGTGCCCTCCAAGACGTAGGTGCCGCTGGTCGGCACGTCGAGGCACCCCAGGATGTTCATCAAGGTGGATTTCCCGGAGCCCGACGCCCCCATGACGGCCACGCATTCGCCGGCCTCGATCGTCAGCGAGATCCCCCGCAGCGCACGGACCTCCATCTCGCCGAGGTGATAGGTTTTGACGAGGTCCCGGCATACGATGAGGCTCATCTCACATCCCTCTCGGCGTGCCGGTGCTCGGCCGCTGCGTCGGCTGGGAGCCGAATCCGGGCGGCAGGCTGCTGCCGTGCGGCCCCTTCGGCACATCCACGCCGATGATGACTTCATCGCCATCCTTCAAGGCGCCCTCGACGAGCTCGGAAAAGGCCCCGTCCGTGATCCCGGTTTTGACTTCCACCGGCGACGGCTCTCCCTGGAGGCCGCGCAGCCAGACCTTCGGTTTGGGCTTGCCCTCAGCGCCATCGCGCCCTCTCCCTTCGGAAGAGCCGCCTAGCCCTCCACCGTCACGTCTCCCTCCGGCCGTCGCGGATGGGCCTCCCGCCTTCTCCCCCGCCCTCGCAAGGGCCGGCTTGAACCGCAAGGCCTGGTTGGGAACCTTCAGCACATCATCCCGGCGGGCGACGATGATCGAGACGTTGGCCGTCATGCCTGGCCTGAGCCGGAGATCGGTATTGTCCACCCCGATCACCACGTTATAGGTCACGACGTTCTGAACGGTAATCGGCGCGTTGCGCACTTGGAGAATTGTGCCCGTGAACGTTTGATTGGCGTACGCGTCCACGACAAACGTGGCGGGCTTGCCGGACGTGATGCCGCCGATATCGGACTCGCTGACGTTCGTGTCCACCTGCATCTTGGTCAGATCCTTGGCGACTGTAA
>CAYLLY010000025.1:0-27046 GCA_964384595.1 uncultured Nitrospirales bacterium | reverse complement strand
AAACACAATTGCAATGAGCACGCAATGACGCACGCACATGGCGCTGACCTCCGCAAGATAAAACCAGGTTCCCCCCCACCCTCACCCTCCCCCTCGAGGGGGGAGGGATGGGAGGGGGTGAAGAATCCCCACAGTCAGCTTGTGCGGTGGATCAGATGCGGAGGATCGAGGTCAGAGCGAGTGGATCGCGGACAAGAAAGGGTGGACTGCCTGAGAACTCGTAGCGGGCAGGCTGAACCGAGTCAAGCATCGGGACTGCAACCGGCTCACCCATGACCGCCTGCGAATGGCAATCAGGGAGCGGTTGGGCGGAAGAAAGGCTCTGGACGCCGATGGCCCTATAAGCATCGCATGCGTCGCGAACCGGCGGCTCCTTCGGCGTGGCGCAGTCGCTCCCTTTTGCCGTCTGCACGTCGCCATACAACGGAAGCAGGCAGGCGTACGCGTTGAACGCCAGTAGGAAATAGACCACCACCAGCGCGACCGGAAACAGTCGTACGCGTTTCATGGGTGATAGCATACTATAAACGCCGTCTGGGCGCGACATTTTTTTCCGAACGCGTGGAGACCGTTCTCCCGTCACGCCGCGGGGACCTCCATCACGTATGCCTCCCCTTTCATCTGGGGGTGCAGGTCGCAGCGGAAGGAATATTTGCCGGCCCGCTGGTTGTTGAAGCGGATGACCAGCGTCTTGCCCGGCTCCACATAAAATCCTTCAATGCCCTTTCCATACGCCGCGACCCCTTCGCCCTCACCCTGGACCAGGATGCCCTGAAGCATGGCCGAGTAGAAGCCGTGCCGGACGATGTCCTGATTGCGCAGGATGATGACCGTCGGCAGGGCGGGCCGGACCGGCGTGGGCTTGACCAACTGGAAGTCATAATCCCGCATGACGATTTCGATCCGCTGCTCCGGAAGAGTCTGCGCCGGGCTCTGGGCGTCCACGCCGGACCCGGAAAGACTCATCAGCATGGATCCCATAAGTCCGACCAGGGCCACAACCACGGCGCGCCTGTTCAGCAAGGCTTCGTTCCGCATAGACTGCCTCCTTGTCAGAGAACGTTCATTTGTGAGCCACCCGGGCCGCGTCTTCGAGCACGCGCAGGACTCGCTCATCGTCCACCTGGCGGAAATCGGCGTAGGCCTGCCCGACCGCCATGAAGCATTCCAGGATCTCAAGAACCACGAGTTCATCCACCATCGTCCGCACCCGCTCGGCGGTTTCGGAAGGAGCGACCGGCACCGCCCCCACCAGGAACTTCGGCTTCAGTTCACGCAGGGCCAGCGCGGCGGCCTCGAACGTGGCGCCGGTCGCCAAGCCGTCGTCCACCAGGAGGACGGTCCGCCCGGCAAGCCGGGGGAAGGGCAACCCGCCCCGGTAAAGACGTTTGCGGCGCCAGATCTCTTTTTCCTGTTCCGCTCGACACTCATCGAGATAGCCCGGATGGAGCGCCCGAAACCCGCGGCTCTCCCCCGTCCTGTGCAGCATGCCGGTCTCGGTCAACGCCGCCATGGCGCACTCCGGATTACCGGGATATCCGATCTTGCGGACGATGAACACGTCAAGCGGAAGACGCAGCACGCGACTCACTTCATAGCCGGTCACCACGCCCCCTCGCGGAAGAGCCACCACCAGCCCGCCGGGAACCTCCGTGTAGTCCTTCAGGGCAACCGCCAACTGCCGGCCCGCGTCTATGCGATCCTGAAACATGCTCCCCTCCCTTTCTCACTCATCGAGATCGCGCCACTCGTCATTCTTTCCGTTCCCAGTATACCCGCACCAGCTTGTCCCGGTGCGACCACTGGTAATGCGCCTTGCCGTGATAGGCCTGTTCCATCTCGCGGCCCATCCTCTGGGCCAGCTTGTTGTTCGTGGTGAAGACGCGTACCTCCCTCCCGTCGTCCTCGATCTTCATGATCCGCTCCAGGGGATTCACATCCTTCGCCCGTGCCGCCACCCTGCGCAACAGGCTGAGAATATCCCGGCGGTGCCCGGAGAGACCGGGCCATCGCAGCGTCAGAACGCCTTCAGGGTAGCGGTCGCGGGTCTTGACGCAAGCCGGGCAGGTCGCCACCCTCGTCTGTTTGAGCGCGTTCAATTTCGCATAGGCCGCTTCATCGAACCGCCAGCGCTTCTTTTCATACACTGCCGCGCACTCCTTGCAGACCGCGCGGCCGGCCGTTGCCCCCCGGGCCGCGTAGGGATCCGGTTGCTGACCGGTCAGCCGTCGCGGGCTGGAGCGGAGGCTCCTCTTCTGTTTGACTACGGCTCGCACGACTCGTTTCATCGCCATGATTGCCCTCCTTTGTCTCTACCCCGTCGGAGAACGCAAAGGCAGTACCAGGCATCGTCCCGGAAGAGCCGGAAAATTTCGAACCTGAATCAAACGGTTACCAGGGAACGCCGCGCCTTCGTCAAGGACGGGTGAGGACAATTGCGACAGCCCGGCCCCGCGAGATCGCCCCGAAACACCCCATGCGCCGGCGACAGGGGCCAGGCAGCACCCACTAAAGCAAGCCGTGATAAGGGTTGGCGCCATTGGTAGAAAATTTGCCTCTTGCTGAGCATTACTTTCATCATACAAAATGCTGACTGACGAGCGAGGAGCGAGCCATGCCGATGTACGAATACAAATGCCTGGACTGCAAGAAAGAGTTTCTCCTGGCCCTGTCGCTCAAGGAGCATGAGACCGGAGCAGCGACGTGCCCGTCCTGCGGCAGCAAGAAGCTCGAACAGCAGATCACCGGGTTTATCGCCAAGACAGATAGGAAAAGCTGAGTCAGGCGGAATCGGGACTGTAGCGCTCCTTCACCGGAAGATCAGCACAGGCCGGGTCGTCCGATGGATGACGGCATGCGACACGCTGCCCAGCAAGAACCGGCTGATCGCTCTCCGACCGTGGGAACCCATGAGGATCAGGTCCGCGTTGGTCGTCATCGTCTCGTGGATGATCTCAAGCGACGGGAAGCCGATCCGCGCCACTCCCTTCGCCGAGTACCGCATCGCCGACAGCCGCGCCGCCACCGACTCCACAAAGCTCCGCGCGTTCGCCAGGGCGGTCTCCCTGAAGGTGTCGAAGTTGCCGGCCCCTTCCGGCCACATCTGCTGGGCCAGCGGCAGCACGCTCAGGACCGTCACGTCCACCGCGTCCCGAAACGGCCTCCCGGAGAGAAACTTCAGCGCCGCCTCGGCGTCTTCCGCCTCTTGCACCGGCAGCAACACCCGACGCAGCGAACGCAACGGTCCTTTGACGATCAGCGTCGGACATGGCGCGTGAGTGAGCACGCGATGGGATACGCTCCCGAGCACCAGCTCGTGCATCGCACCGCCCCCCCGCGCACCCACCACAACGAGGTCGACCCGTTCTTCCTCGGCTGTGGCCACGATCAGCTCCGCCGGTGAGCCGATCTCCATGCGGGTGGTCACTTTCCCGTCGCGGGGGGGCAGCATCGCGGCAACACGGGCGAGCAGGCGCTCCCCTTCTTCCCGCAGATGCCGCTCGACGATGACACGGAGATCGCGCACCGCTTCCGGGACCATCATCGGATAGACCGGGAGCAGGACATCCAGCGCGTGCAGCAGGATCACCTGCTCCGCGGGCGCAAGATACTCCAGCCCGCGTGCCGCGTCACAGGATTGTTCCGAGCCGTCAACGGCGAGCAAAATACGCATCGAATCGGGCCTCTCTCAGACCGTTCCTCTCCACGGCTCGTTCACGCATGTATCTCCATCTTCCGGACGAAGTCGCGCAGGACCTCGCGTAGGGTCGGCCTTCCGATCTCCTCGATCTCGTACCGCACGCGACACGTCGGCTGCTCGATGTGAATGACTCGGCGCAGGTCCACCGGTGTCGCGATCATGACCAGATCGCAAGCCGCTTTGCTGATCGTCTCTTCCAGCTCACGCATCTGCTCGTGGCCATATCCCATGGCCGGAAGCGCCGCGCCCATGATGTGGGGGTACTCATGGAACACGCGCCTGATGCTGCCGACGGCGTACGGTCGCGGATCCACGAGCTCTCCGGCGCCGAACTTCCGGGCCGCCAGGATGCCCGCTCCGAAGCTCATGCCGCCGTGCGTCAGCGTCGGCCCGTCTTCGACAACCAGCACGCGCTTGCCCCGGACGCGTCTGGGCTCATCGAGCGAGACCGGCATGCCGGCGTCGATGACGACCGCGGTCGGGTTGCAGATGTGGATGTTGCGACGGACTTCGCAGATCTGCTCGATGTCGGCGGTATCGAGCTTGTTGATGATGAGGACGTCGGCGCGAAGCAAGTTCACCTCTCCCGGAAAGTACGCCCGTTCCTGACCCGCCCGATGCGGGTCCAGCAGGACGATCTCCAGGTCGGGCGCGAAGAACGGGAGGTCGTTGTTCCCCCCTTCCCACAGGATGATATCGGCCTCGGCTTCGACCAGGCGCAGGATCCGTTCATAGTCCGCACCGGCATACACCACGTCGCCGTTCGCGATGTGCGGCTCGTACTCTTCCATTTCCTCGATCGTGCAGTCGCCCTTCTTCAGGTCTTCAAGCGTGGCAAACCGCTGAACCGCCTGTTTGGAGAGATCCCCATACGGCATGGGGTGCCGGACGACTCCGACACGCGCACCCTCCTTCCGGAGTATGGCCGCGATCTTGAGAGCGGCCGGGCTCTTGCCGCAACCCGTCCTGACCGCGCAGACGGAGACGACCGGTTTGTTGGCGCGCAGCATCGTGGCCCGCGGCCCAAGCAGCCTGAAGTCGGCGCCTTTGGCAAGGGTCCGCGAGGCCGCGTGCATGACCTGCTCGTGCGACACGTCGCTGTACGAGAAGATCACCTGAGCGATGTGGTGGGCGTCGATCAGGGATTCCAGCTCGTCTTCGGAATAGATGAGAATCCCTTGCGGGTACAGGTTTCCGGCCAGGTCGGGAGGATATCGCCGTCCTTCGATGTTCGGAATCTGGGCGGCGGTGAAGGCAATGACCTCGTACCGTGGATTATCACGGAAGACGACGTTGAAGTTGTGGAAATCCCTCCCCGCCGCGCCCATGATCAAGATCTTGGCGCGATCCGTCATACGCAACGCCTAGGGCGTGTTCTCCTTCCATCTTAGGTAGAGGATCTTCACGCCGCCCTTCGCCACCGTGACCTGGCTTTTCACCTGATCCCGGCCGTCTCGCGACGCGGTGACCGTGTAGATGCCAGAGGGAAGATCCACATACAGCCACGGGCCGGTGACTTGCTCGCCGGGAACCTGAAGCTTCACGGCCCCCTTCGCGTCCGTGATCGTGACCGCGACCTGGCTCAGGTAGGCCTTGGGGCCGGCCACGAAAATCAGCTTGAGCGGGAACGGCGGATACTTGGCGGCCCGCTCTTCAAGACCGGTGCCTGTGCTGAAGTAACTCACGTCCCCCGCCTTATGGAGTGGAATGGTCAGAACGGACTTGGCGCCGTCCTCGTCGCTGTATTCCACAGCGATCCCGTCCCCGGACGGCGTCACCGTTGCCGCAGTCGAAGCCGCGTTCGATACTTCGAAAGGGCCGGCCAGCGCGAGACTCAACAGGCCGCCGAAAACGAATGTGAACGGTCCGGAACGTTTCATCCGGGAGCCTCCTTTCCCTGGGCTCGCGCCGGGTCGCGCATTGCCTCCGGGCGAATGTCCAGGCGGGTTCGTTACCCGACTTTCACTTCAATCTTCTTCGGCTTCGCCTTCTCGGATTTCGGCACGTGGACCTTCAGCACCCCATCCTTGAAATCGCCGGCCACCTTGTCCGCGTCGGCGTCTTCCGGCAGGGTAAAGCTGCGGGAAAAACTGCCGTACGCCCATTCCACGCGATGGAACTTTTTGTTCTTCTCCTCTTTCTCAGACTTCCGCTCACCGGAGATGGTCAGGATGCCGTCCTGGACCGACACCTTCACGTCGTCTTTCTTGACTTCAGGCAGTTCGGCCTTGATGAGGTACTCCTTCTCATCCTCCGTGATGTCCACCAGCGGCGCCCACTCGGCCACCGTCATCGCTTCCTCTTTTCCGCCGCTCTTGCGGACCGGCGCCCGGCCGAACATCGTGGCCAGCCGATTTTCCAGCTCATTGAGTTCCTTGAACGGATCCCATGTCGTTAATGCATTCATGCCCGCACCTCCTCAGTGTGAATCTTCGTCCTCAGCCTCTATCCTGTCATTCACTTTCAAGCCAAAACAGTGCCATCTCCGGACAAAGGGATGATCACAAATTTATTGAGAGCTTACAGGCTCGGATGTGGGGGATGCGAGGAATCGGACCACGGCAGCATCACTGGCTGTGTTGCATAATGCCACTGAGCTTCCCAAATCACTGCTTCTCTATTGGATTACGCAATGCCTGGCGGCGTGATCGAGCACCTGCTGGATATGGACGTCCACCTGTCTCAGCACCGACGGCGAGACCGCGTAGCCGTCGCTTTCATAGGTCAGAATGGGAATCCCCTCCTTGATGCTGAGCGGCTTCAGAATGGCCTCCGAGATCCGGTACGGGAGGCAGTTGAACGGCCCGATGAGAATGATGCCGTCGTAGCCCTCGTGGGCCGCTTCAAGCCCCCTGCCCACGGTCGGGAGGAGCTCGCCCCAGATGGCGGGCGAGACATGCTCGGCGGCCTTTTCGAAAATGGCCGCGAAGGCATTGGGCGGGGCCACCAGCAGGCCGGTTTTGCGCAACAGCCCACGGTAGTGTTCCTCAACGTGCTGCTGCGCCTGAAAACTGATCCACTGCTCCAGGTACTCCTTCCCCTCCGGCTGGAACACCCTCGTGCAGGCCTTGGCCAGCGCCAGGCCTCCCGGCTTCATCCCCCAATTGGCGGCGGTGCCGGCCACAGGATGGTAGGCGGTGTAGAGGTACCACTCGCCGAGATCAACCGGCTTGAGGATGATGCCCCGCTGGGCGTAGAGGTCGCGCACACCGTCCATGAAAAACGAGCTGAACCGGGTGAAGAAGTCGCCGATCACGACGACGCGCGGGCAGGCCAGCGGATCGCGCACGCGCGGCAGTTGCGCCAACCGCTCCACGAACGCGGGCAGAGCGTCATTGAACGCGTCGAGCGTGGGCGACGCCTCGGCGAGCCGCCGCCACGCGTCCTGGAGCTGCTCCAGGCTGCCCGCCCCTCCCACAACGCGCAGGACATGGTCGATCTCCACCATGATGTCCGCCATGATGATCGCCGGCAGGAGATACCGCGCCACGGTCTGTTTGTCGAATCCGAGGTAGTCGGTTTCCGGCTTGGGATCGAACAGGAAGAGATCGGGCATCCGTTGCTCGGCGATGAACCGTTCCAGGTAACCCCCGTACGCGTCGGCAACGCAGGGCGCGCCTCCCCGCAGCATCCAGAAGCCCGCAATCTCATCGGGCCGTCGCTGCTCATGGATCTCGATGAGCTGTCCGATGCAGATCGGCAGCGGCAGACATTCACGGCCCGACGTGTGCTGAAGCCCCTTGTCGAGCTGGGCCCGGCCAAGCGGAAGGACCTTGCCGGGGTGCAGGCCGGCCCAGCGGGTCGAAAGGCCCAGCGTCTCCGCGTGGTATTGGGAAAAGTTGGGGAAATACAGCTTTACCCGCGGGTCCGTGAGCGGCACGAGCTCGCCGTTCGACCGGATGACGCGGCCGCCCGTGGTGAGGCGACACGGGGTGAACGGCTGGACGCCGACGGTGTGGGCCTCCCGGTAATTGTGGATGATGTCCAGGAACGCCTCCAGCCTGGTCTGGACGCCGGCGTCGGCGGTGTGGGCGTCGATCTCGAGGATGAGATAGGGCTTCGAGCCCATCTCCGAGGCGAGCATCGAGTGCGTGAACGCGTCGATGGTGCAACTGAAGTTGCTGACGCTCAGCAGGAACAGATTGGGATGCTGCCTGGCGATGGCGACGGCATTCAGGATCTGGTTGGCAAAGTGCCAGGAGGTGGGCCCCTCTTCGACCGGCATCAGGCAATCGGCCGGGATGACCGGAATGCCCATGCTCGAGAGCTTCTTGCCCACCGACTGCGACGCCTCCGGCGCGTAGGCGTTGTAGCTGTGGCCGGCCAGCAGGATCGCCGGCTTGCCGTCCGCGATCGCCTGCTGGAGCGCCCGCTTCCCGAGATCGTTGAGGGCGCGTTCCGCCTCCGTCTGGGCGCGCACGGCCGCCGCCCACGCCTGGCCGGCCGGCTCGCGTTCGACTCCCATCTCGTGGACCGCCATGTCGACCAGCGCGGAGCAGGCCTCGTAGCCCTTGGTGAAATCCAGCACGGGGGAGAGCATGCGGCTGTCGGGAAAGGCCTTGGACAGAAAATAGGGCCCGGCCTGCGTGATCGGGCACAGGTACGAATCCCGGCATTGGTTGGGGTGGGGCATGCGCACCACGTGCGGAATGAAGATCAGGCCCACGCCCCGCTTGGCGAGGTCCAGGACGGCGCCGTGCGCGATCTGGGCGGGCAGGCAGAACCCCGAATACGAAGTCAGGTCGCCCCGCGGGTCCACATCGGACAGCACCACCTCCATCCCCACGCCGGCCAAGAACGTCGAGTAAAGGGGAAACAGTGAGTGTGTCGTCAGGGCCCTCGGAATGCCGATGCGCGTTCCCGGAGCCAGCGCCTTGACGGCGGAACGGCCGCGGGAGGCCTCCCACAACGACTTCGCCGATTCGTAGGCCGGCCCAACTCCCCAGCGCGCGCGTTCGACGCGCTCGTGCTTCGGCGTGGCGGCGGGCTTTTGCGGGACGATGTTGAAGAGCCGGTTGGCCCGCTGCTCGACCAGGTCAGGCGCCGCCGCGGCGCGGGCCTTACGTTTCCACACGTTCTCGTACAGGCTGCAGCGGCCGCCGAACGGGAACCGCCGTCCGGCCACTTCAAACCGGTCGATGCTGCAATACATCTTGCAGGCCCCGCACGTGAACCGGCCGACCAGCTTCATGTCCGGGGCGGCGAGCGCGAGCAGGTCGGCCGTCTTGCCCGGCGCCCCGCCGGACCGCTTCAGGGCCAGCAGCCCGACCCCGAGCGCGCCGAGCAGTTCCGGGCTGGGCGGAATCACGACCTGCCGGCCGACGCTGTGGGCGAAGGCGTATCCGACCGCGCCGTTCAGGGCGACGCCGCCCTGCAGAAACACTTTCCTGCCCACGTACCGCGGCCCCTTGACCCGGGTGAGATAATTGTCGGCGATGGCATACACGAGCCCGGCGATGATGTTGTCGCGTTCGCGGCCCTGCTGCTGGGCGAGGCGAATGTCGGAATTGATGAAGGCCGCGCAACTCGCCTTGAAGTGCACCGGGGACGGCGCGGCCAGCGCGATGTCCGCGATGTCGGAGACGGAGATGCCGAGATCGCCATGGGCGCTCTCCTCGAGAAAGGACCCGGTGCCCGCCGAGCAGGCGTTGTTCATGGCATAGTCGATGGGCACGCCGTTGCGCAGATAAATGTACTTGGAGTCCTGGCCGCCGATCTCGAAAATCGTGTCCACGTCGGGATCGAAATGCGTCGCCCCGGCGGCATGGGCCGAGATTTCGTTATAGACGTGCTCGGTGCCGAGGTACGCGCCGGCGAGTTCCCGGGCCGAGCCGGTCGTGCCGCTCAACCCGACCGATCGATTTCCGACTTGATCGATGAGCGCCCGCAGGCACTCGCGGGTCGCCGCCACGGGATTCCCTTTCGTGCGCGTGTAATACGAGGCCACCACGCCGTGCGTGGACGGATCGAGCAGCAGGGCCTTCGTGGTCGTCGAGCCTGCATCCACGCCCAGGACCAGCGGTCCGCCGGGAGGCGCCTGCCGGGGCGGCGCGGCGATCACCTGCACGCGGTCGCCGCAGAGATGGAGCGGCGGGAGGCTGTCGAGCCCCGGCTGGGGCACCAGCTTCGGCGCCTTCTCGCGAGGCGCGTCCCGCGCGATCAAGGCGCTGCCCCAGGCCTCGAACCAGGGACTCTCCGGCAGGACGACAAACTCCACGGCGGGCAGCTTGTCCCGCAACGCCGCCAGCATGGCCTCATTGCGCGTCACGCCGCCGATCAGCAGGACCCGCTTCGGATTGCGCGCGCCCTTCTCCAGCAGCGCAATCACCTTGTTGGCCATGCTGTCGTGCAGCGTGTGCAGGATATCCTCGGGCGAGGCCTCGTTCCGGTTCAGCTTGTGGGTGATGTCCGACTTGCAGTGCACCGAACAGCGGGACGCCAGCGGCACGACCTTGCCGCCGAAGGACAGCCGGATCGCCTCGTCCATGGCCAGCCCCATCCGGCCGATCTGCTGCACGAAAAACTCGCCGCTGCCCGCCGCGCACTTGTTATGGGACAGGACGTGGGTGATCTTCCCCTCCACGAGGAGGTAGAGCAGGAAGGACTCCCCGCCGAGCGACGCCACGGCGTCGAATTTGCCTTCCACCTCATTGAGCGCCCGCTGGATGGCGGCCACTTCGGTGATGTGGCCGAGCTGGCCGGACACGCCGAACGACTCGGCGTCGGCGAACTCAGGGCCGGCGAGCAATTCATCGAGTATCTGTAACGGACGGCCTTGATGGGCGACCACTTTGGCGGTCCTGGCGTCGCCTCGCACGGCGGCCACCTTCACCGTCAGGGCCCCGATGTTCACGCCCACGTAGGACATCGGAATCTCTCCGGAAGCCGGGACTTGCTCTCTACCCTTTGACGCAGACCAGAGGCTCCAGCCGCGCCACCTTGCGCGCGAGCTTCGCCTCATCCGCCGCGTCCACGACCGCGTTGACGTCCTTGTACGCGCCGGGCGCCTCCTCGGCCACGTCCCGGAGTGACGGCGTGCGGATCAGGATGCCCTGGCTTTTCAATTGATCAACGAGCTCGCGACCCTTCCACCGCTTGCCGGCCTGTGTGCGGCTCATGGCGCGCCCAGCCCCGTGGCAGGCCGAGCCGAACGCAATCTCCATGCTTTCGCGCGTGCCTGCCAGGATGTACGAGGCCGTGCCCATTGTCCCGCCGATCAGCACCGGCTGGCCGACGTCCTGGAACGCAGCCGGAATCCCCGGGTGGCCCGGCCCCCAGGCGCGCGTCGCGCCCTTGCGATGCACAAAGAGGCGCCGCGGCCGGCCGTCGAGGACATGCTCCTCCACCTTGCAGGTGTTGTGCGACACGTCGTACAGCAGCGGCAGGCCAGCCTGCGGCAGCACCTCGGCGAACGCCTGCCGGACCAGATGGGTGATGATCTGACGGTTGGCCAGCGCGCAGTTAATGCCCGCGCGCATCGCCCCCAGATACTGCCGTCCCACATCGGAGTGGATGGGCGCGCAGGCCAGCTCGCGGTCTGGCAGCTCGATCCCGTGGCCGGCGGCGGTCTTCAGCATGCCCTTTAGGAACTCGGTGCCGATCTGATGGCCGAGCCCGCGTGAGCCGCAGTGGATGCTCACCACGATGTCGCCCTCCCGGACCCTGAACGCGGCGGCTGCCGCCTGATCGAACACCTGCACCACCCGCTGGACCTCCAGATAGTGGTTGCCCGAGCCGAGCGTGCCCATCTCGTCCTGCTGCCGCTTCTTGGCGTGATCCGACACCTGATCGGGGTCGGCCCCGGCCATGCAGCCGTGCTCTTCGATGCGCTCCAAATCATCCGCCGAGCCGAAACCGTTGGACACGGCCCATTGGGCCCCGCCGGTGAGCATGGCGTTCATGCCCTTCTGATCGAGATGGACTTTGCCGGTGCTGCCCACGCCGGAGGGAATCTTGCGGAACAGCACGTCCGCCAATCGCTCCTTCACCGGCTGGAGATCCTTCAGCGTGAGCCCCGTGTGGAGCGTGCGCACGCCGCAGGAGATGTCGAACCCCACGCCGCCGGCGGAGACCACGCCGCCGCGGTCGGGATCGAACGCGGCCACGCCGCCGATCGGAAAGCCGTAGCCCCAGTGGGCGTCGGGCATGGCGTAGGACGCTTTTTCAATCCCCGGCAGGGTGGCGACGTTGACGACCTGCTCGTACACTTTGTGATCCATGTCGCGGACCAGCGCCTCAGCGGCAAAGATGATCCCCGGCACGCGCATTCTGCCGGAGGGCTCGATCCACCACTCATAGTCGGAGCGCCGTTTCAATAACGAGAGATCCATGGCGCATCCGCCTCCACGGATGACCTTCACCATCACCATTATAGAAGGCTTGAAGCCCCACGGCATCAAGCGCCGGGCGCCGATGCGTTCAGCGGAAGATCAGCACGGGACAGGGCGCGCGGTTCAGGACGGCGTGCGACACGCTGCCGAGCAGGAACCGCGAGACCACGCCGAGCCCGCGCGACCCCATCAGGATCAGGTCCGGCTTGGTCGTCTCCGCATGCTGGATGATGGCGGCGCCCGGCGCTTCCTTTCGTACCACCCCCGTCGCGCGGTATCCCAGCGCAACCAACCGCCCGGCGACGTCGCCTACGAAGCGCTCCGCGCTCTGACGGATCTGTCGCGTCACGGAGTCGGCCACCGCGGCGCCGACCAGCCACGGGGATTGCGCAAACGGCTCCGTGCTCAGGACCGTGATCTCACCGGGATTCCTGAACGGTTTGGTCGCGAGGAACCGGATGGCCGCCTCGGCGTCCTCCGGCCCCTGCACGGGCAGCAGGATGTGGCTCAACGAAACCAGCGCCCGGTTGACGATCAGCGTAGGACAATGCGCATGCGCGAGCACGCGGTGCGAAACGCTCCCGAGCAGCAGTTCCTTGACCATACCCAAGCCCCGCGCGCCCAATACGATCATGTCCGTTTTCTCCTCCTCCGCGACGGAAAGAATCATCTCGGAAGGCTTTCCGATCTCGAGACGCGCGGACACCTCCGCGGTCTTCGGCGGGAGGATCGACCGGACGAATTGCAGCACGCGCTCGCCCTCCTCCCGCAATTTCCGCTCGGCCATTTGGTCGAGTTCATTCGCGACCTCCGGCACGACCATCGGAAAGGCCGGATAGGGCACATCGAGGGCATGGAGCGCGATGATTTTGTCCGCCTGCTTCAGATGTTCGATCGCCCGCGCCGCGAAATACGATTGGTCCGATCCATCCACCGCCAGTACGATTCGCATGGGTCTCTCCTCCCGGTATCAACAAAGGCGTGCATCCCGCATGCCAGCGAACCGGCGCCCCTAATCCCCATTGTAACCGCATCCGGCACATGTCGGCTGTGGCAACTCGCGCCATGGCCTTCACGGGAAGTTGTGGTCTTTCTCCCCCGGATCTTGGTCCCATACAATCCCGTCGCCAGGGCTTCGCCGGGGAAATGAGCGTCCCGCTGCTCCGCCGGTTCGGCTACAAGTTCTGAAGACAAAACTCGGGGAGAAGCCCAGCAGCCGTTCGGCGGACGAATTCCAGAACACCACCTGGCCCTCGGTGTCCAGGATCAGCGCGCCGTCGGCGGCTCCTTCCAGTGTTGACATAAGCTGTTTCATGACCGGGCACCCTATGTTTTTCACTCTAACTCTTTTCCGCCGTCCTGCTCTGCCCTGTCTACGACAAACAACCGATTCCGTCACGTGAAGGCCTTCACGCCCAAAACGTGAGCCCCGATGATCAGCTTCTGAATCTGTGAGGTCCCTTCATAGATGGTGGCCACCTTGGCGTCGCGGTAGTACCGCGCGACGGGGGTTTCCTCGGAATAGCCGTAGCCCCCGTAGATCTGCACGGCGTCGGTGGCGGCCCGGACGGCCGCCTCGGAAGCAAAGTACTTGGCGATGGACGTCTCCACGGTATTGGGCCGGCTCTGGTTTTTGAGGTGGCCTGCCTGGTAGACGAGCAGTCGCGCGGCCTCCAGGTCCACCACCATGCGGGCGATCATGTCCTGGACCAACTGAAAGCCGGCGATCGGCCGGCCGAATTGCTTTCGCTGCTTCGCATAGCTCGTGCAGGCGTCCACGCACCCCTGGAGTATGCCCACACACCCGGCCGCCACGCTGTACCGGCCGTTGTCCAGCGCCGACATCGCCACCTTGAAGCCCTGGCCCACCGGACCGAGCATCGCCTCGTCGGACACCGCGCAGTTCTCGAAGATCAGCTCGCCCGTGTCGGAGGCCCGCAGGCCCAGCTTGCCGGTGACTTTCCGCGTCGAGAAACCGGGTGTTCCCTTCTCAATGAGGAACGCCGCGATGCCCTCGTGCGCCTTCGCTTTGTCGGTCTGGGCGAAGACCAGCGCAAGATCGGCCACGGTCGCGTTCGAGATCCAGGTCTTGGTCCCGTTCATGACCCACTGATCCCTATGTTTCACGGCGGTGGTCTCCATTCCCGCCGGATCGCTGCCCGCGTTCGGCTCCGTCAGGCCGAAACACCCCAGGAGGCGACCGGCGCACAGTTCGGGCAGGTAGCGGCGCTTCTGCCCGTCGGTCCCCCAGTTGAAGAGGCTCAGCGCGACCAGAGAGACCTGTACCGAGAGGGTGGTGCGCAGCGAGGAGTCGGCACGGCCCACTTCCTCCGTGACGATGGCATGGCTGATGTAGTCCAACCCGGCGCCGCCGTACTCCTTGGGAATCGGGCCGCCCAGAAAACCCAGGAGCGCCATTTTGTCGAGGAGGCCGCGGGGAAAGCGTTCCTCGCGGTCGTGCTCGGCTGCGACCGGTGCGATCTCCTCCTCCGCAAACCGCCGGACCGTCTCCCGGACCAGGCGCTGCTCGTCCGTCAAATCGAAATTCATCTAGGCCTCCTGCGCGCGGTAGTGAGTCTCGCATTCGGGTTCCCGCCCGCGGACGATGCGCCTGCCCTTCATCGGATCCCGCTGGGCGGTGATCACCGTGTGCTGGTGTTCTCCGTCGCCCTCGTCGAAGTACAGGATCACCCAGTCGCGGGTCTTCCCCAGTTGATGCGCGCGGGCGGTGTTCGAAAACAGCGCCGTGTAATGCCGTGGCCCGCGCTGAGTATGCAGCACCGGCAGCCAGGCCTCGCCGGCCGGGTTGAACCGCCGCGGCGCAATCGTGCGCAGCGATGCGGTGGCCGCCTTCTCTCGATATTCGCGATCCACGTCAAGCAACTCGGCGACGGAAGGTTCCTGAAGAGAACCATGCGCCGCCGTCGCGCCGGGTCGTCCCCGCACGCGTCCGAGCCGGCTGGCCAGTGAATCAATGATGCCCGCCAGCTTCTTCGGACCGACGCCTTCGATCTCGGACAAGCGCCCGTCGTGGGCCGCCGCTTCCAATTCCTCCAGCGTGTCGATACTGAGATCGTGGTGCAGGCGCTTCGCCATCGCCGCACCGATCCCCGGCACGGACGCCAGCACCGCCACGTGGTCGGTTTCACCCCGCAGGCGATCCAGCATCGGCAGCCGTCCGGTCACGATCAGGTCCCGGATCGAGCGCGCCAGGCTCTCCCCGATCCCCGGAAGCTTCCGCAGCCCCTCCACGCCCTCCGCCTTCAAAATTTCCGCCGCCGGCCGGTCCAGCCGCTGCACGGTATCGGCGGCGTGGCGATAGGCTTGCAGGCGAAAGGGATTGGCCCCCTGCTCCTGGAGCAGCGCCGCCACTTCCCTGAGACGCTGGGCGATTTCGACGTTGAGAATCTCAGCCACGATTGTTAATGCCCGGCGGCGCCCGGCAGGAACGTGACGGCGATGGAGACGGCGATCAGGATGATGATGATCCACTCGAGGGCTTCCATACGCCAGGCCGCCGCCTGATCGGACATCTTCCCGTAGATGCTGTTCAGCGTCTCCAATTTCCGCAGGATGCTCGCATCCCATCGCTCGAGATGAAACCGCTGCGAGGCCAGGCGGTACACGCGCGCCAGGTACTGGTCGCCCACGAGCTTGAGGGCGTTCGTGACCCGCTCGAAGAGGATGGCGCTGTCCACTTGCAACTGCGCGATCCGGGGCTTGTCGGCGTCGAACGCGCCCGGCCATCGGAGCCGCTTCTCCATGCGCCTGGTGAGGGCTTCGTAGGCCTGGTCCAGGGCGTCGTCGAGCTGCCGGTCCAGATGGCGCATCTCCAGGAGTTCGACGTTGGCGAACTCCAGCACGGCGCGCTCATCATCCGTGTCGCGCCCGTAGAGCAGCCCGGCGTTCCAGTCAATAACGGTCGCGTCCTCCGTGCCGTAGGAGATCCGGCAGGACAGCGCATCCTGCACCTCCTGCGACGACAACGGGCGCCGCTCGCACCGCAGAATCCCGGCGATCTCCGGGCCGTGCGCAACGCACAGCTCGTCCCCGGTCAAGGCCGGCGCGCACTCCTCGACCTGGAAGAGTACGTAGTCCTCGACCGAATCCGAGACGCTCGGCCGCTCGACCGCCTCCCCGATCGTCGCCAGCAGACGCTCCACCCGGTTCCGCGAGTCGGCCAGAAGCGGCTCGCTGTCATACAACGCCTCGCTCAGGTCCAGGAGGCGGGAGAACACCCCCTCGAGCGGGAACTGGTAAGTCACGGACACCGCGCCGAAGTCATAGAGCACCATGTCCACGCTCGCGCCGCTGCGGAGCCCGCCGATCGCCAGCGGCTCGGCCTCGAAGGTTACACGCAAGGGCGCCGGGTGGTACTCGAAGTAATGCGGCGCGCGGCGCGTCCGCTTCAGGCGAAACCGCTGCGTCATCGCGGAGACGCGCCGTTCGGCCTCGTCCAACTTGATCGCCAGCCCGACCTCGTAGGCGAACAGGGCGTAGCAGACCCCTTTCCTTACGTCCATGGCAAGCCCCAGACAGGCACCCTTTCTTCCTGCATCGCCATCACCCGATCAGGAACAGCGCCAGCCCGCCGGCAGCCAGCGCTACGCCCAACCCGCCCCCTACCCGCATCGCCAGCACGCGCCCGCCCATCCAGGCCGCAATGCTGGCCTTCACCACCGTGTTGGTGATGGCACCCAATGTGATCGCGGTGACGGCGGTGGCGGCCGCCAATCCTTCGTTATGAAACTGCACGACCGAAAGGAGGATGGCATCCACATCGGTCGAGCCGGCCACCACGCTGGAGGCGTACAGCCCCTTCTCGCCCAGAAACACGTGCGCGGCCTTCGCCACAAAGATCACCACGGCGAAGAACAGCCCGAATTTCAAGGCCGAGCCCAGCTCAAAAGGATTGCGCAGGGACACCGGCTCGGGCCCTTCCAGTTCCCGCCGCGAGCGCAGATAGAAGAAGAGCGCCGCCGCGTAACCGACGACGGTCATCGCCCCGAAGGGCCATACGAGACTGGCCACGAGCGCGGGGTCCAGGATGCCGACGGTAGCCAGGACCCGCGGGAACATGGTGGTGCAGGCCGTCAGGATCGCCACTGAGGCGACCGAGACGGTCGAGGGGGCTTCCCGCGCGCGCATGGCCATGCTCACGGTGACGGCCGTGGAGGAAGCCAGGCCCCCCAGGACGCCCGTCACGGTCATGCCCTTTCTCGCGCCGACGATCCGGGTCGCGATGTAGCCCAGGAAACTGATGCCGGCGATGAGCACGACCATCATGCCGGTGCGGTACGGGTTGAGGACGTCCAGGGGGCCGAACGTCCGGTTCGGCAGCAACGGCAGCATGACCAGGGCGAGAATGATGAACTTTGCGGTCGCGTAGATGTCGTCGTCCGACACCCGCGCCACCGCCTGATGGAGCGATTCCTTGAACGACAGCAGCGCCATCACCACCCCCGCGCTGGCCACGATCAGGAGGTAGCGCTGGCCGGTCGCCAACGGGAGGTTCGGAAGGAGCGCCAGCGCGCCGAGCAGAAAGGTGATGAGGGCCGCGATTTCCGTCGTCACGCCCGGATCGGCATCGCGGACCCAATCCTGGTAGTAGGAAATGGCCAGGAACGCGCCCAGCACGATCAACGCGCCCAAGACCGTCCACACGCCGAACGAGTGGGCCAGCAACGACGAGAGCGCGCCGGTCAGCGCGATGAGCGGAAAGGTCCGGACGCCGCCGAGGCTGGGCTTCTTCTCGAGCGCCTGATCCTGCTGGCGCTCCAAACCGATCAGGGCGCCGGCCGCCAGCGCGATCAGAAAGCCCCAAAAGATCTCCTCGAACGTCATGACATGCGTCGCCATATCTCTACCCTACCTTCCTCTCACTCGTATCGCAACGCCTCGATCGGGTTGAGCCGCGACGCCTTGTTGGCCGGATACAGGCCGAAGAAGACGCCGACGATGAACGAGAACAGGAACGCGATCGCCACGGCCTGGGGTGAGATGATGGTGGGCCATCCGGCGAGCGTCGTGGCCAGGCGCGACCCCGCAACGCCGGCCATGACGCCGATGATGCCGCCGATCGTGCTGAGAATGACCGCCTCGACGAGGAACTGCAGGAGGATGTGCCAGCGCTTGGCGCCCACCGCCATCCGGAGGCCGATCTCGTGCGTCCGCTCCGTGACCGATACCAAGAGGATGTTCATCACCCCGATGCCGCCGACCACCAGCGAGATCGAGGCGATGCCGAGCAGCATCAGCATCATGGTGCGGCTAGCCCCCGCCGAGGCCTTCGCGATGTCTTCAAGGGTCCGGATCGTGAAATCGTCGTCCTCGTTCACCTGTAGATGGTGCCGGGCCCTCAGAAGGTCCCTGATCTCCTCCACCACCCCGGCGAGCTGATCCGCGCGCTCGGTTGACAGGAAAATGATCCCCACCGTGCCGAGAAACTTCGTGCCCAGGACCCGGCGCTCGGCCGTCAGGAACGGCAGCACGACGAAGTCGTCCTGGTCCTGGCCCATGAAGGACTGGCCCTTCGTCGCGAGTACCCCCAGCACGCGCAGCGGCACGTTCTTGATCCGAATCTGGGACCCGACGATGTCTTCGCCCGGCTCGAACAGGTTGTCCGCGACGGTCTTTCCGAGGACCGCCACCTTCGTCGCCGTGTCCTCCTCCGATCGCGTGAAGAACGTCCCCTCCGCCATCGGCCATTCGCGGATGACCGGGAACGCGGTCGTGGTCCCCACCACCGGCGTCCGCCAGTTCTTGTTCTCATGGACGACCTGGAGCACGTCGCGGATCGCGTAGGACATGGCAGCCACGCCGGCCACCTTCTGCTCGATGTCTATGGCGTCCTCCACCGTGAGCGTGGACATGCCGCCGAGCCCGCCCCTGATGCCGCTGACCGTCGTGGCGCCCGGAATGACGATGAGCATGTTGGTCCCGACGCTGGCGATCTGGGCCTGGACCGACGCGCTGGCCCCCTGCCCGAGGCTGACCATCGCCACCACCGCTCCGACGCCGATGATGATGCCCAACATGGTGAGCCCCGACCGAAGGCGGTTCCGCCCCATGACCCGGAAGGCCTGCTGAAGGGTCATGAGGAAGAAGCTCAGCATACGCCGATGTTGGAACAGGTCATCACCTGCCTCGCCCGGCTGCCTTCGCGGAACACCGTGATGCCCTTGCAGCCCAGGCGGTAGGCCAGAAGGTAGGCCGACGCCACATCCTTCGGCGTGGCGCTCTCGGGCAGGTTGATCGTCTTGGACACGCCGCTGTCGCTGTATTCCTGGAACGCCGCCTGCATCCGGACGTGGTGCTCGGGCGCGACATCGTGGGCGGTACGAAAGAGCCGCCGAAGATCCGCCGGAATCTCGCGGATGTCCCGGATCGACACCTGGGAGGCGACACGACGGACCAGCCGTTCCGAATAGATCCCGGCGGCGCGGGCCATTTCGACGAACAGCGGGTGGAGCGTGACGAGCCGCACGTCCTCCAGCACGTTTCGCGTGAAGCTCACGCCGTAGAGCGGCTCGATGCCCGGCGAGCAGTCGGCGATGATGCTGATGGTGCCGGTCGGCGCGACCGTGGTCACGGTGGCGTTGCGCAGCCGGTGCCCCTCCGCCTGCAACCGGCTCCCGTTCCAGTTGGGGAACTCGCCCCGTTCCTTGGCGAGACCGGCGGACGCGGCGCGCCCCTGCTCCCACACGAACCGCATGACGCGCGCCCCCATCGTCAACGCCTCCGCGGAGTCATAGGGAATTTTCAGCCTGATCAGCAGATCGGCGAATCCCATCACGCCCAGCCCGATCTTGCGGTTGCCTGTGGTGATGGTCTCGATTTCCGGCAGTGGGTGGCGATTCATGTCGATCACGTCGTCGAGAAACCGGACGGCCGCACGGACGGTCTCGCCCAGCCGCTCGAAATCGATCCGCGGCCGCGTGGGGAAGCCGGCGACGAAGCGGGCCAGGTTGATCGACCCGAGGTTGCAGGATTCGTACGGGAGCAGCGGCTGCTCCCCGCAGGGATTCGTCGCCTCGATCCGCCCGAGGCGCGGCGTCGGGTTCCCCCGGTTGATCGTATCGAGAAAGATCACGCCGGGCTCGCCCGTCCGCCACGCCGCGTTCGCGATGCGGTCGAACACTGCGGCGGCCCGCAGGCGGCCGACGCTGCGGCCGGTCCTGGGGTTCACCAGCGCGTAGGTTTGCCGGCGGTCCACCGCGCGCATGAAGACGTCGGTCAGGCCGACCGAGAGGTTGAAATTCGTCAGCTCGTCCGGGCTCCGCTTGACCTCGATGAACTCCAGAATGTCGGGATGGTCCACGCGCAGGATCCCCATGTTGGCGCCCCGGCGCGTACCGCCCTGCTTGATCACCTCGGTGGTCTTGTTGAAGATCCGCATGAAGGACACCGGGCCGGAGGCGATCCCGCTCGTGGTCGCCACGGGATCGTTCTTCGGGCGGAGGCGGCTGAACGAGAAGCCGGTGCCGCCGCCGGACTGATGGATGAGCGCCTGGTGCTTCACGGCGTCGAAGATCGATTCGAGCGAGTCCTCGACCGGCAGGACGAAGCAGGCGGCGAGCTGCTGCAGGTCCCGTCCCGCGTTCATCAGCGTCGGCGAGTTGGGCAGGAACTCGAGCCGGTTGATCATGTCGTGGAACGTCCGCTCGATACGGCGATGCTCATCCCTGTCGGCGTTGTAGCGCGATTCCGCCCGGGCGATGTTGCGGGCGACCCGCCGGAACATCTGCGCCGGCGTTTCCACCGGGCTGCCCGACGGATTTTTCTTCAGGTAGCGGACGCGGAGAACCGTCAGCGCATTGGGCGTGAGGCGAGGCAATGTCCGCTGGCTCGCGCGCATGAGGGGCCGATTATACCAAGGACCGCCCGTCCGTGCCGTCCGCCTTGATGGGCATGGAAGGAAACTCTTCCTGGATGTCTCGCGCGGCCTTGAGATAGCCCCGCTCGTGCAGGGCTTCGATGATGCGCGCGGCGGCGGCCTCCGGGCTGAGGAGCGAGGTATCAACCGTCACTTCCGGAGCGAGCGGCGGATCGTAGGACTCCTGAAGGCCCGGCACCGTCGTGCTCTTGCCTTCCGCCGCCTTGCGGTACGTGCCCTTGCGGTCCCTCTGCCGGCAGACGTCCAAGGGGCACATCACCGCCGCTTCGAGGAAATGCGGAATCAGCGTGCGCGCCAGATTCCGGTACTCGCGGCGGTTGGCGGTCGCGTCGAAGATCACGGGGACGCCGTGCGCCGCCAGCCGGCCGCCGCAAAAGGCCAGGGCGCGGTAGAAGAGGTCCCGCTCTTCCCGAAAGTACGTGGGCGCGGGCGTGATCACTTTCCGCACCGCGTCGGACTCCAGCACTTCGGCCTCAAGCCCCGCCCGGGCCAGGCTCGCACGCAACTCGCGGGCGATGGTGCTCTTCCCGGACGCCGGTAGGCCGGTCAACCAGACGGCGAATGCGGTATTCATGCGGTCGCTCCTTTCAGGAATTCGTTGACCCGCGCCGGGTCGAACCGCGGCTGGTCCAGAACGTTCTCGATGAAGTTGAACAGCGCGCGCCGCACGCGCAGGTCCAGCGTCGGGTACCAGACTGGGCTCGCGACCACGAGCCCGCGGAACGCGAAGAACGGCGGCGCGGCTTCCAGGACCCCATGATCGGCGGTGCCTTCGAGGTACCGGTCCCAGAAGAGGCGGAACAGCCGCTCAAAGGGACCCCGCAAGTCGCCCCACCGGCGGAGCGAAAAGAACAGATAGTTGATCGTCATCGACGTCACGTCATCCGCCGGCTCGCCCCACTCCTGCCGGGATCGATCCAGGACCGAGAAGTCCGCGCCCTTGCGGAACAGGACGTTCCAGGGATGGTAGTCGCCGTGGACCTGCGAAAGGCGGCCCGTCTTGTTCCGCAACCGCCAGCGCCACGCGTTGGCGCGCCGCTCGATCGACTCCAGCAGGGCCGGCGTGATGAACGGTACCGTCTTGGGATAGCCGTCCACCACGCCCATCAGGCATTCGCCATGGCCGATCAGGTCCCGCAGGGCCCGCCGATACAGATCGGGCGCGCGTTTCTTGACCTGATGGATCTCCACCAGATAGTCGGCCAGCGCGCGGGCGCGTGCCAGATCCCGACGCTCCAGACGGCCCGTCCGCGCGATCCGCGCAAGGTCTTTCTGGTACTGCGCGCCTTTCTCGAACTCCGTCAATACGAAAAGTTCGCGCGCGTCTCCGACCGAGCGGATGCGGCCGGCCCTGGTGAAAGCCCCGACGTCGAGGGCTTGAACATGGCGGGGCAGACGATTGTACGTCGCGTAGTCCCACAGCATGGCGTGCGCCCGGTCGGCCATATGCTCGTGGCCATGCGGCCCGGGGCGCATCGTCTCCAAGACCAGGCGCCGGGTGCGGCCTCCGACACGCGCCTCGATGATGACCGGAGACCCGTACCCGAAGCCCTTCAAGACACGGCGGGACTGCACATCCCCCAGCGGCCCGAAGGAGCGGACCGTCGCATTCGGCCCCCATCGCTCCCGGAGATACCGTTCCAGGGCCTGCTTGGAGATATCCATCCCGCCCATCCTTGCCGCGCTTACTTCTGCAACGTCCGCACGTACGAGAGCACGTCCCAGGTCTCCTGCTCCGAGAGCGCGAACCTCCAGGAGCCCATGGCCGTGTCGGGATGGCCGTGGCGGATCGTAATGAGCAGATCGGCGTCCGTCTTGTTCCTCGTCACGGCGGCGCTCAAATCGGCCGGCGGCGGCTTGAGGAACGGATAGCCTTCCCCCCTGCCCTGCGCGCCGTGGCACGCGACACAATGCTGCTCGTAGACCGCCTTTCCCCTGGCAGGTGCTGTGTCGCCCGGCGGAGCCGCCGTCAACGCCACACAACCTGCCCCGAGGCTCACCAGCAGGACTTGAGCGAACCGTGTCGCACCGCTTTTCACGATTCCCATGGCCGGCTACCCCTCGCGATGAAGAAAGGGCAATCATCATGCCGGGGATTCAATGCGTCTAAGACGGCGGATTTCGTGGGTTCGGCACACAGAGGAGCATCAGCGCCCCGCACTACTGCCCCTTTCGTCCCCAGTCGCGCTTTCACGTCCTGTGGCATTCCTGGTCAGGCTGAGGGGTTCGAACCTTGGAAAGCATGGTCTGACAAGCGGTTCGAAGACCGTCCGGCTTCCGCCGGCATGGCACGCTGGATGCACTAGTGAGGAAGCATTCGAATCAAACTTCTCACGGAGGAGGTGCCCGATGGCGTGCCGGAGATGTCGGGGATTAACAGTCGTGGATCACTTTATTGATATGGCGGACGACGGGGGGCATCTTTGGCTCTGCGCCTGGCGCTGCGTGAACTGCGGCGACGTGGTGGAGCCGGGCATCCTCCGCAACCGGCTCGCCCAGAAGTCGTTCTTGGCGCGATTCGCTGGCCGGTGGGGACGGACGCGCCGGAAACCGGAGACCATCGCGATCGGCGTGTGAGGGGCTGAGAACGCCATGCGTATCCTGGTCGCGGTCGACGGCTCGGATGAATCCTTCCATGCGCTGCGGGCGCTGGGGCACCTCACCCGTGCGGAAAAGATGGTCGTGCTGAACGCCCTTGACGCTCCAAGGTCGGCCTATCCGATGGGCGGTGAGCCCAGGACCATGGAGGATTTCTCGCTGTCGCTCCAGGAGGTCATGCGGGAAGACAGCGAGCGCCTGCTCGAACGGGTCGCCTCGCTCCTGCCGATGAACACCGGGCCCGTGTCCAAACAGATCGAGACGGGCACGCCGGCTGAAGCGATCCTGGCGGCCGCCGAAAAAGAAAAGGCCGGTTTGATCGTGATGGGCTCACGCGGGCTGGGGCCGGTGAAGGAGCTGCTGCTCGGCAGTGTGTCCCATCGTGTCGTTACCCACGCGTCGTGCCCGACGCTGGTCGTGAACCGGCCGATGCGCTCGCTCCGGCGCATCCTGATGGCGGTGCAGGGCCCCGAGGACGCCGCGGCGTTCACGAAGTTTCTGGCTGCGAAACCGTTCAAGGAGCCGGTCGAGATCACGGTCGTGACGGTCATCCCCGCCGCCCAGCCGCTGTTCCCTGCCGGCTTCGCGAAAGTCGACGAACTGATCGAGAAAACCGTCGTGGGCGCGCGCGCCTTCGTGGAGGAAGTGGCGTCGAAGCTCACGGCGATGCAGCACAACGCCAGGGGGTACATCCTGATGGGCACGCCCGCGCTTGCCATCCTCCAGGAGGCGTCGGCCTCCGACCCGGACCTGATCCTGATGGGGTCGCACGGCCGGCGCGGCGTCACCCGCTTTCTGCTGGGCAGCGTGTCGCACACCGTCCTGCACCGCTCGCCCTGCCCTTTACTGATCGTCCGATGATCGGAACGCCATCCGCCGGAAAGCCGGTGCGCGAGACCGACCAGGCCGGGCCGCAAGCCGGCCGGAACGGCGCCGACTTCCACCGCCTCCGCGACGCCGAGGTGCTGCAGGCACTCGACACCTCCCCGTCGGGCCTCTCGCATGAGGAAGTCCGGCGGCGGCTCCTGCAAGTGGGGCTGAACAGCCTGCAGGAAATCAAGGGCGCTCCGCTCGCCGGCCGGTTTCTCCGGCAGTTTACACACTTTCTCGCCATCCTTTTGTGGATCGCGGCCGGGCTGTCGTTTCTCGCCGACGCGCTCCATCCCGGACACGGCATGGCCACCCTGGGCTGGGCGATCCTGGGCGTGATCCTGATCAACGCGGTCTTCACCTTCGTGCAGGAATACAAGGCCGAGCGGGCCGTGCAGGCGCTGCGCCGCATGCTCCCGGCCACGGCCTGGGTGGTCCGCGCGGGGCATGCCGAGCAGGTCCCACGGCGGGAACTGGTTCCCGGCGACATCCTGCTCCTCGAAGAAGGCGAACAGGTGTCGGCGGACGCGCGGCTGATCGAGGCCAACCACATGCGCGTGGACAACTCATCGTTGACCGGCGAAGCCCACCCTCGGCCCCGGCGGGCGGAGCCTGCCGCGGCGGGCAACCCGCTGGACGCCCCCAACCTGGTCTTCGCCGGCACCACGGTCCTGTCGGGGCGAGGCCGTGCGGTGGTCTACGCGACCGGGCTCCGTACCGAGTTCGGCAGGATCGCGCATCTGGCGGCGACGGTCGAGCCGGGACTCAGCCCGCTTCAGCGCGAGATCGTGAAGGTCACGCACCTCATCGCCCTGCTCTCGGCGATCATGGGCGTGATCTTTTTCGCGATCGGCGTGTCGGTCGGGATGGGTTTCTGGGTCAGCGCCATCTTCGGAATCGGGATCATCGTCGCCAACGTGCCGGAAGGACTCCTGCCGACGGTCACCCTCGCGCTCGCCCGGGGCAGCCAGCGGATGGCCCGGCGCAAGGCGATCATCAAGCAGTTGACCTCCGTCGAGACGCTGGGCTGCACCACCGTGATCTGCACCGACAAGACCGGCACGCTCACCGAAAACCGGATGCGGGTGGACCGCCTGTTCGTGGACGGCGAGGACATCGAAGTCCGGGAAGGCCGGCTGCTGCAGAACGGCCAGGAGCCCAGCGCCTTCAGCCTCCGGAACTGGCAGCCGCTGTTCCGTGGGTTCGAGCTGTGCAACAACACCAGGCGCGTGCGGCGGCCGGGGAATCAGGTGTCGTTCATGGGGGACCCGACGGAAGTCGCCCTCGCCGAGTTCACCAAACTGTACGGGCAGAAAGTCGGAGAAGACGCGCCCGCGGAGCGGTACCCGCGGATGGGCGAACTGCCCTTCGACGCCGACCGCAAGCGGATGAGCACGATCCACTGGGTGGAGGGTAAATTGGTGGCCTTTGTCAAAGGCGCGCCGGAATTCGTGCTCCCGCTGTGCGACCGGGCGTCGATCCGCGGGAACACCTTTCTCATGACGCCGGGCGAGCGTGAAAAAGTCCTGGCCCAGAGCCGCTCGTTCGCGCACCAGACCTACCGGGTGCTGGCCGTGGCCATGCGGGAGATCGAGCAGGGTCCGGGGAAACTGGACAGCGAGACGGTCGAGCGCGAGCTGACCTTCCTGGGCCTGGTGGCCATGATGGATCCGCCGCACAGGGAAGTTCCCGAGGCCGTGGCCCGCTGCCGGCAGGCAGGCGTCCGGGTCATCATGATCACCGGCGATCACCCGCTGACGGCCCTGGCGGTGGCCCGCAAGATCGGGCTCGCACGGGCCGAAACGGACGCCGGAGCCGGGACACCGGCCACAGTCATCGAAGGAGCGCAGTTCGATGCCGTGAACGATGAGGAACTCCGCAGGCTGCTCACGCCTTCCACGGGCGGCAAACCGGAACCCGTGTTCGCCAGGATGGCGCCCCGCCACAAGATGCGCCTCGTTTCGCAGCTTAAGGAGATGGGCGAGGTGGTCGCGGTGACGGGCGACGGGGTGAACGACGCGCCCGCTCTGCAGAAAGCGGATATCGGCATCGCCATGGGTGTGGCCGGCACGGACGTGGCAAAGGAGACGGCCGACATGATCCTGATGGACGACAACTTCGCCACGATCGTGAACGCCATCGAGGAAGGACGCGCGGTCTACTCGAACATCCGGAAGTTCGTGACCTACGTGCTCTCCAGCAACGTGCCCGAGATCGTCCCGTACCTGGGCTATGGACTCTTCGCAATTCCTCTGCCGCTCACGGTGCCGCAGATCCTGGCGGTAGACCTGGGCACCGACATGGTGCCCGCGCTGGCCCTGGGCGCCGAGCCGCCGCATTCGGGGCTCATGGATGTTCCCCCTCGCCCACAATCCGAACGGCTCCTGAGCCTGCCGCTCCTCCTGCGGGCCTACGTCTTTCTCGGCCTGATCGAGGCCGCGATCGCGATGGGCGCCTTCTTCTGGTTCCTGGGCGCGCACGGCTGGACCTGGGGCGCGCCGCTCGACTGGACCGACCCGCTCTACCGCCAGGCGACCACCGTCACCTTCGCGGCCATCGTGATCGCA
Source organism: uncultured Nitrospirales bacterium (assembly GCA_964384595.1). Classification (GTDB taxonomy): domain Bacteria; phylum Nitrospirota; class Nitrospiria; order Nitrospirales; family NS-4; genus SCTG01. The sequence continues at coordinate 85 of CAYLLY010000025.1, read as the reverse complement.
CAGGTCGCAAACGTGTTCGCCTGCCGGTCCGAACGGATCTCGGCTTTTCGCCTCGGTTTTCTGAGCAACCCGTTCATCCTCTGGG
>CAYLLY010000024.1:0-27069 GCA_964384595.1 uncultured Nitrospirales bacterium | reverse complement strand
GTGGTCAATGACCGGATTTACGTCATCGGCGGCTTCGAGCACTCGTTCCTGTCGATCTGGTCACCCCTGACAAGCGTGTATGAATACGATCCCGGCGCCGACCGGTGGGCGGCCCGCAAGCCCATGCCCGCCCCGCGCGGGGCGCTGGCCGTTGCAGTGCTGGACGGGAAGCTGCACGCGGTGGGCGGCTACAATCGGGAGGGCAACAGCGCCGCGCACGAGGTCTACGATCCGGCGACCGACACCTGGTCCGCCCGCGCCCCGATGCCCACCGCCCGCGACCACCACGCGGCGGCCGTGGTCGGCGGCCGCCTTTACGCGATCGGGGGCCGGCTCAACCGCCAGTACAGCCAGAACCTCCCGATCACCGAGGAATACGATCCGGCGACCGACCGCTGGACGCGCAAAGCCGACCTGCCGACGGCGCGCAGCGGGATCACGGCGGCGGTCGTGGGCGACCGCATCTACGTATTCGGCGGCGAGGCGCCGGCCGGGACGTTCAATGAAAATGAAGCCTACCATCCGGCTTCCAATGCCTGGATGGCCCAGGCGCCCATGCCGACCGCCCGTCACGGCCTGGGCTCAGCCGTCGTGGACGGCCGTATCTACGTCCTGAGCGGAGGCCCCACCCCGGGCGGGTCCTTCAGCAACGTCAACGAGATGTTCGTTCCGCCTGGGGCACGCTGATGAAGCACCCGCTGACCCTCGGCGCAGCTCTTCTTGTCCTCCTGTTCAGCGCGGGCGGGGGCCGTTCGGCCGAGGCGCCGCCCCACGGGAACGGCGTCCCGACCACGGTCGCCGTCCGTGTTGTCGGTAGCCATGCGATGGCGCTGGGCGACGCCGTGGGCGGGGCCGCCGTCACGATCAAGGACGTGGAAACGGGCGCCATCCTGGCCTCGGGGACGCAGACCGGCTCAACCGGCGACCTCAAGTCCGTCATGCAGACCCCGCGCGAGCACATCGAACAGATCTACAGCGCGAAAGGGACGGCCTCGTTCGTCGCGACTCTTTCGCTGACCAGGCCCACCCTGGTCGAGGTGAGCGGGGAAGGGCCGCTGAAGTTCCTCCAGGCCAAGCGCCGCGCGAGCAAAACCGTCCTGCTCTACCCCGGCAGGCACGTCACGGGGGACGGGATCGTGCTCGTGCTCTACGGGCTGATCGTCCGGATCGCAGCGCCGATCCCCGACCGCCCCCTGGGCATCGGCGACGGCGTGACGGTGCGCGCGACGGTCAACATGATGTGCGACTGCGTCGTCGAGCCGTTCGGCAACTGGGACTCCCGCAAGATGGACCTCTACGGAGAGGTGCTGAGCGACGGCAAGGTGATCGGGCGGCTGGACCTGTTTCACCAAGGGCCGCGGGGCATTTTCCAGGGAGACTACACGATTCCCAAGTGGCTGAAGGGCAAGGATCGCCTGACCCTGCGAGTCGTGGCGTCCGACAAGGAAGGCATCAACGTCGGCTACGAGGAGATCACATACCCGCTCGTTCCGTGGGAGCAGAGCCACGACGCCACCGGCCGCGAAATCCCGCCTATCGGCAAGTGACCGGCGTCGGCGGCACGACGGTGCGGCCCAAACTTGCATAATCGCCCATCGTAGCGTCGCGCGAGAACGACATGTTGTAGGGATCGGCGGCCGAGCTTGCGAGACCGGCCCAGCCGGCGTATCCGTCCCTTGTCTCAACAAGCAGCAGCCCGCCGATTACGGTCTCCGTTTCCTCCATCGTGTTAAGCAGGTGGGCCCGCGAGCGGTGCGGGTAGCTGTGCGCGTGGATCAGCAGCCGACCGGCGCCGGCCAGCAGATGCACGTTGTACCCGACCGGCGGGTCCGCCCCCGGTGCATGCACGATGAGAAATCCGAGGTGGCCCGGCCAGATCTTCGAGCCGAGCAGCTCAAAGCGATACTCGTCCGCCGCCGCGGTCCCACGACAGGTGAGCAGCGTCTTATCGGACTCCCGGAACCAGTAGCTGGGGGGTGTCGCTCCGCTGTTGGGCTGCATCCGCACGTGCCCTGGCTGCGCGGCGTGACGCGCCACGGGGGTGTCGGCCGCCTCTCCCTGTTGGCAGAAATAGTCATCCAGCGCGCTCTTGGCCCTGCCAGACGCGCCGTTCTCCCGCTCTTCCGCGAACACGTCCAGGATGGCCCTGGCTCCATCGCCGGTCGCGCGGAAAAGGAGCACGCCCATATTGACGCTCTGATCGATCAGGAAGGCGTCCCCTTGCCCATTCTTGGCACCCCTGCCGTCGTGGACCATGAAGACGCCGGTCGAGCCCCCATCGAGGAAGTGCCCGTGCAGCGGGTAGAGGGTCTCGCTCCCCACGGGGTCCGTTCGTTTGAGAAAAAAACTCTGTCTCCCTTCATCGAAATCCTGCGCGGAGGCATGCACATCCCAACGCGCGGAGTTTAGATCGGCCGGCGAGGCGCATTGGAGCAAGAGGCGGCCGGGACGGCCGAGCCTGGGCGGGAGCGTGGGATCGGCGGCGGGGTTGCCGGTGACGGCCGGCTGGCTGTCCCGGTGAAGCGGGTGGTGCTGGTTGTGCGCACAGCCGGCGGCCACCGCCAGCGCCGCCACGAGCGCGAGCAATTTTAGCGGGAGGGGGGAACCGGTCATTCGTGATCGGACCCCTTGCCCCTGGCTTCGCCGCCCTTGTGCGTGAAATAGAGCGCCAGCGCGACGAACAGAATGCCGACTCCGAGGTAGAGGATGTCCAGCGGATCTTCGAAGGTGGCGTGGATGACGTTCTTGAAGAAGGTCACGATGAGGATCATCAGGACGACCTTGGCCAGCCGGTCCTTGAGGTCGTCCAGGCTGTGGATCACAAGGATGCGCGAGCTGGTGGCGGATTCCGCTTCCGCCTCTTCGATTTTGCTGATGAACAGCTCATAGAGGCCCAGGGCGAAGATGAACAGGACTGTCGCCAGCAGGTAGTCGTCGATGGCGCCGATAATATGGCCCACGACGTTGCCGTGGAACTCCTCGTACACGTCCGGCGTGCGTTCGCTCCCCGGCAGCGCCATGTACTTGAAGACCTTGTTGACCAGCTCGAAGACGTCGACGGTGGCGACCACGAAGAGGATCACGGAGGAGATCATGCTGGAGATCACGGCGAGCAGCACGATGAACCGGCTGTTCCAGAGGAACTTCTCGAAGGTTTGTTCTATGGCTTTTGCGACGCGTCCCGTCATGACGGTCTCAGTACCCGCTCGGCGGCCCATAAGACTACGCGGCGGGGCATGATCTGCTGAAGGCGGGCCAGGAAACGATTGCGCCGGCCGGTGATGACCAGGGACCGGCGCCGATCCAGCGCGGCCAGCGACTCGGCCACCACTTCGTCGGCCGTCTGCTCGCCGCCGGGCGCCCGGTACGCCTTGACGCCGGCCGTCTCGTGAAAATCGGTGCTGGTCCGACCCGGACAGCAGGTCTGCACCACCACCCCGTATTTTGCGGCTTCGAGACCCACGCCGTCCCCCAGGCTCACCATGAAGGCCTTCGTCGCGGCATAGAGCGCGAGGTACGGCAGCGGCATCAGCCCGGCGACCGACGACACGTTGATGATGGCCCCGCGACGGCGCTCCCGCATCTCCGGCAGGAACAGGCGGACCAGTTTCGTGAACGTCAGGAGGTGCAGCGCGAGCATGTCCTGAATGCGCGGCATCGGCTGGTCCGCAAACTCCCCATACAGGCCGAACCCCGCGTTGTTGACCAGCAGGTCCACGGGCTCCGCGCGCCGCCGGCGCACCTCCGCATACAGCCGCTCGGCCGCATCCGCCTGGGCCAGATCGAGCACGGTCTCCTCGACCGCGACACCGTAACCTGACCGCAGTTCGCCCGCCAGCCGCGCCAGCCGCGCGGCGTCGCGGGCCACGAGGTGAAGCGCGTAGCCCCGCGCGGCCAGCTGCCGCGCGTAACTTTCCCCGATGCCGCGGGAGCCGCCGGTGATCACCGCAAACATGGCGCGGCACTATAGCAGACGGGCCCGAGGCGCACAACCAGGGCGGCGGCTGGACAAAATCGCGCGCGATGATTACTCTGGAACCATGGGCGTGAAGTTTAAAGACTACTACGAGGTCCTGGGGGTTCCGCGCGACGCCGCCGGGAAGGCGATCAAGGACGCCTACCGGAGGCTGGCGCGCCAGTATCACCCGGATCTGCAGACGGCCCCGGCGAAGAAGAAAGTCTCGGAGGAGAAATTCAAGGAGATCAACGAAGCCTACGAGGTCCTGGGCGATCCGGAGAAGCGCAAGAAGTACGACCGCCTCGGCTCACGCTGGAAGGACGGGATGGATTTCACGCCGCCGCCCGGTGGAGGACAGGGCGGCGGATGGACGTGGACGACGAGCACGAGCTCTGCGGGGGGCTTCAGCGACTTCTTCGAGTCTTTGTTCGGCGGTCGCGGCGGCCCGTTCTCCGGAGGCGGGGCTCCTTGGGACACGGGAGAGCCCATGCGGAGCGGCCATGAGAGGGGGTCCGACCTCGAGGCGGAGATGGAGCTGTCGCTGGAAGAGCTCGCCCAGGGAGGCACTAGGCGCGTGGCGCTCACGGCGCGGGACGCGTCAGGCCATCTGCGTCCCAAGGAGCTCGACGTCACTCTCCCGCAGGGCCTGCGGCCGGGAGAGCGCATCAGGCTCAAAGGCCAGGGCGCGACGAACGGGCGGGCGGCCCGGCCCGGGGATCTGTACCTGAAGATCCGCATACGGCCCCACCCGGTCTACACGCTGCTCGAGGATTCTCCCGACGATCTTCAGATGGACCTGCCCCTCCTGCCCTGGGAGGCCGTGCTGGGCGCGGAGGTGACGGTTCCCGCCCTGGACAGCCCCGTTTCGCTGCGCGTCCCGGCCGGAAGCCAGGGCGGCCAGCGCCTGCGCCTGCGCGGCAAGGGGTTGCCCAAGCGGGACGGCGCGCGCGGCGATCTCTACGTTCGCCTCGTCCTGGCCGCTCCAAAGACCGTGGGGCCCCGCGAGCGCGAGCTGTACAGGGAACTCGCGCAGCTGTCGTCCGAAGACCCGCGGAGCGCATTCGGCAAGACCGGGCCAGCGGGACGCTGATGGACTCCCTGTTCGCTTTTTTCGTCACCGCCTTCGTGTCGCTCTTCGTGACGCTCGACCCGATCGGCAACGTTCCCATCTTCCTCTCCATCACACCGCACAATACTGAAGCCGAGCGCGCTTCGATGGTCACCCGGGCCGTCCTGGTCGTCTTCGGCGTGCTGGTGCTCTTCGCGCTCTGCGGCAACCTCATCTTCAGGTTTTTCGGCGTCACGATCGAGGCCTTCCGCATCGTCGCGGGGCTGCTCCTGCTGAAGATCGCCTTCGACATGATGGAGGCCAAGCCGGCGCGGGTGCGCCACACGCCGGAGGAAGACGCCGAAGGCGCGAAACGGGAGGACGTCGCCGTCATCCCCCTGGCCATCCCCCTGCTGAGCGGCCCCGGCACGATTTCCAGCGTGATCGCCCTTACCGGCCAGGCGGCGAAATCTTCCTCCGTCATTCCGATGTTCGGCATCCTCCTGCTGGCCATCGCCCTCAACGTCGTGATCGCCTTCCTCGCCCTGCGTAGCGCGACCACCATCACCCGCCTGTTGAAGGAAACCGGCATGCGCGTCTTCACCCGCGTCATGGGACTCATCCTGGCGGCCATCGCCGTCCAGTTCGTCCTCACCGGCGTCAAGGAAGCCTTCCACCTGCCTGCTTGATAGCCGCTCAAGAAGCCGCTAGGATACGCGGCAATGTCGTCGATCGGCCCCCCCACCGGGATGCGCGACTGGCTGCCTCAGGACGCGCTGCTCCGCCAGCACCTGATGGAGACCATCGGCAGGGTATACCGGCTCTATGGCTACCTCCCGATCGACACCCCCGTCATGGAAGACCTCGCCGTCCTGCTCGGCAAGGGCGGGGGGGAAAACGAGAAGCTCCTGTTCAAGATCCTGAAGCGGGGAGAGAAGCTCGCCGACGCGCAGGGGGCTGGCGGCGAGCTCGCCGACTATGGCCTGCGGTTCGACCTGACCGTGCCACTCGCGCGTTTCGTCGCGACGCACCAGGGAAAGCTCCCCAAGGTCTTCCGCCGCTACCACATCGGCCCGGTGTGGCGCGCTGACCGTCCACAGAAGGGACGGTTCCGCGAGTTCTACCAGTGCGACATCGACGTGGTGGGCGGGGCCTCGCCGGATTACGAAGTTGAGGTCATTACCGCGACCGAGCGGGTGCTCAAGGAACTGAACCTTGGGAAGTATCGCTTTCGCCTGAGCGACAAGCGATTGCTGCCGCTGCTGTTGGAAGGATATGGGGTGCCCCAGGAACAGATCGGCCCCATTACCATTGCGCTCGACAAACTCGATAAGGTCCCTCTCGATGAGGTTTGCGCCGAGGTCCAAAAAATTCTTGTCGCGCGTCCGGCGGTCTCAACAAAAGTGCAACAGTTTATTCGCGATACTGACGAGATACGCAAAGTTAGCGCTCGTCCTGCTCCGTATGCCTTTTTCGACAAAGTCCTGCGCGAACTCGAACAGTCTGTGGTCTATGCGGAGTTGGAGACCGTCCACAACAATTCGATGTGCATCATGCATTCGGTTCTAACCGTAAACGCACATTCTTCAATCGTTTTCGATCCCATCCTCGTCCGCGGCATGGACTACTATACGGGCCCGGTCTATGAAGCCGTTGTTGAAGGATATCCGTCTGCCATCCTCGGAGGGGGCCGGTATGATGGCCTGATTGGACAGTTTGCCGGCAAGCCCATCCCGGCCGTCGGCTGCTCGATCGGCTTTGAACGTATCCTCTCCATTCTCCAAGAGCGCAAAGCGGGCCAAGCTGCGGCTACGACAGCGCGCGTTCTGCTCGTCAACGAAGGCCAGCCCGCTGATCTCCTCCAACAGCAAGCCGAACAGCTTCGGAATGCCGGCCTCTACGTCGAAACCTCCCTTGCCCAGGACGACCTCGGGAGGCAATTCAAGTACGCGGAAACCACCGGTATTTTATGGGCTATCAGGCGCTTCGACCAAGCTGCCTCGTCGGTAACCGTTCGATACCTGCCGGAGCGGAAGGATTTGACCCTGGCCCTGGCCGATTTCCTGGCCCGCCTCAGAGGCGTGGAATAAGCGCAATCACTTAGGCTTACTGCACGTCTGGCCTTTCTGTTTCATTCCTCTTTTTTTCATTGACTCTAGGCTGCTTTTTATGGTAGATTTTTGTCGTGTTTCAGTTCTTAAATTCTCTTATTATCCTGCTTAGTTACGAACCTCGCCGTCCTGTGGATATACGATGAAAAAAAGAGCCCTAGGTATTCTCCTATCCACAGGGCCTGCGAACGCGAATCTTTCAACGGCGGTCAACCTTTCAGGTGCTGCGCTTAAAGCTGGTGTCGATGTCTATCTTTACCTGATCGACGAAGGCGTTCTTACCGTTGACGATCCCCGTTTTCAGCCTTTACGCGACTCCGGTCTCAAATTATTCGCCTGTGCCTATGGTGCTCAACAACATGGTGTGGCAAGAAAGGACGATAAAGCCACATATTGTGGTTTAGTGGTTCTTTCGAATATCGTTTCCACGTGCGATCGCTTTGTGGCCTTAAATTGAACGCTTTTTAGTGGAATTTCCTTCACCGAAGATCGTGGTCTTGATCGCCGTAGACCCTATGAAAAGCCACCGGGCCGTTGAGGCCCTCCGCATAGCGCTGGGGTTGGGTTCCCACAATGAAGGAAGGGATGTCAGTATTATTTTGAGCGGGCGCGCTCCGTTTCTTCTATCTGACGACACGAGCGACATTGTCGATGGAGAAATCCTTGAGAAGCATCTACCCGTATTCATTGAATGGGGTACTCCGTTTGCAATTGACACCGATGCGGAAAACCCTCCCCATTACATGCAGGACTGTGTGACCAAGCCTATCAGTCCATCTGCAATTGCCACCGCGCTGGAGACGGCCGACCGTGTCCTCATCTTCTCGCAGGCCTGACCGGATGACCCTTCACCTGCTCAAAGACCCGGTCAGCCCGTTGGCTCTCCAGTTATTGTCCTCACAGACAGCGCCCCCGGCAAACCCTCCTGTGGTTGTTCTACTGTCCTCCATTGGTGTGCTGCCGGCCCTGCCGAAGTGCACCGTCTACCGCGTAACGGAGAATGCTCTGGCGCAGAGCAATGACACTCTTTCCTATGATCGCCTGGTTGATCTGATCTTTGAAGCGAATAGTGTCCTTGTGTGGTAATGGTTACGGTTCTTCTCTTTCGAATTGTGTATTGAAGAAATAGAGGAGGAAGGGGAGAAAGAGTAACGGGTGTGTTCAACGGGCATAAGAGAGAAAAGAAAAAGGCATGTAACGACATAGGCTGATCGCGTGTCATAGGCGTTAAGGTGGAAGGTGTGATGTGTGAGGAGCGAATATCCTGTAGATGATTTGGAAACACGAAGGGGCAAGGGATAGGTCGTGGGGAAAGGGAGGCGATTTTGCAGGCCTGTTTATCCACAGGTGTGGAAAGGGTTGTGGGCTTCTTGAAAAATAAGGATTTGCGGTGGACATAACAGCGCTCTGGCAGACCAGCGCCGGGATACTAAGGGAGAGGGTGTCCAAGGATGTCTATGACACCTGGTTTCACGACATATCCATTGAAAACATAAGTGATTATGAGGCGATGCTCCGGGTGCCGAACCGCTTCTTCCGAGACTGGATACGGGACCATTACCAGGCGATTTTGGAAGATGTCATTGGGCAGGTAGCCGAGAAGAGAGGGTTACGGGTGGCCTACACCATTTCAGAGCCGGAAGCGCCAGGGAAAGAAGGCTTGCGTGAGGCAATCGAACGCGTGCCCGGCACGGCGGCAGTACGGGGCAAGCGCCCCACCCATTTAAACCCGAGGTACGTATTCTCGACCTTTGTAGCCGCTTCGAACAACCAGTTGGCGCGTGCGGCCTCTTTGAAAGTCGCCGAATCGCCGGCGACCGCATACAACCCCCTGCTGATCTACGGCGGGGTGGGCTTGGGCAAGACACACCTGATGCATGCCATCGGCAACTTTGTCCTGGAGAACACAGACCTCCGGATCGCCTACGTCACCTCGGAGCAGTTCACCAACGAGGTCATCAACGGCATCCGGTACGACAAGATGATCGACGTCAGGCGGCGGTATCGCAACATCGACATGCTGCTGGTGGACGACATTCAGTTCATCGCCGGGAAGCAGGCGACCCAGGAAGAGTTTTTCCACACCTTCAACAGTCTCTATGAAGCCCGCAAGCAGATCGTGGTATCGAGCGATCGCTACCCGAAGGACATGCCCGAAATGGAAGAGCGCCTCCGCTCGCGGCTGGAATGGGGCCTGGTCGCCGACATCCAGCCGTACCCGCTGGAGGCGCGGATCGCCATCCTGCAGGACAAGGCCGACCGGGAAGGCATTGTGATCCCGAACGACGTCGCGCATTTCGTGGCCAACAGCATCAAGGCCAACATCCGGGAACTGGAAGGCTCGCTGGTCAGGCTGGGCGCCTACTCGCAACTGACGGGGCAGTCCATCACGCTCGAGATGGCGCAGAACGTCCTCAAGGAGCTGATCAACGAGCGGAAACGCGTGATCACCCTGGATGCCGTGCAGGAGGCCGTGACCGCGAAATTCCACCTCAAGATGTCGGACATGAAATCCAAGCGGCGGACCAAGGTGCTGGTCTACCCGCGGCAGATCGCGATGTTCCTGTGCCGGGAAATCACGCAGCAGTCCTATCCGGAGATCGCGCGGCACTTCGGGGGCAAGGACCACACCACCGTCATGCACGCATGCAAGCAGATCGAGAAGGCCAAGCAGAGCGACCCCGGCCTGCTCGGAACGCTCGAGGAACTGAAACGCCAGATCACCGGCGCGTAGGCCAGAAGGAGGGAGGCCGATGAAGATCAGGATTGCCAGGGACGAGTTGTTGACCGGGCTGCAACGCGTCCAGGGAATTGTGGAGAAGCGCAATACCATGCCGGTCCTCTCCAACATCCTGCTGGAGACGAAGCAGGACGGGATCGAGCTGGTGGCGACGGATCTCGAGATCGGCGTCCGGGGGCATTACAAGGCGGACGTCCAGCAGGCCGGTAGTGTGTCGCTCTCCGCCCGCAAGCTCTATGAGCTGTTGAAAGAGGTGGCGGACGGCGAGATTACCCTCGTGGCGCAGGAGAACAACTGGGTGCAGATCCAGGCCGGCCGCAGCCAGTTCAAGATCGTCGGGATAGCGGCGTCGGAGTTCCCCGCGCTTCCCACGATCGAACGGGAGGGGCGGGTGGCCATTCCAGGCAGCGGGCTCGCGGCCCTGATCCGCAAGACCCTCTTCGCGGTCGGCGACAACGACGCCCGGTACATCCTCAACGGCCTCCTGATTTCGCTGCACTCCTCGGAGAAGAAAGTCACCATGAAGCTGGTCGGCACCGACGGGCACCGGCTGGCGGTCGCCGAAAGCGATCTGACCCAGAGCGCGGGCACGGACCTGCCCAAGGAGATCAAGGCCATCATCCCGCGCAAGGCGGCGCAGGAGATGCGGCGCCTGCTGGAGGAAGAGGAGGGCGAGCCGCTGCTGGGCTTCACGAAGAACCTCGTCACCTTCCAGAAGAGCGGGCTGTTCCTGACCTCGCGGGTGATGGAGGGGACGTATCCCAACTACCAGCAGGTCATTCCCAAGGAGAGCGCCAAGAAGGCCGTGATCGAGCGGACCGCGCTGGAAAGCGCGCTCCGGCGCGTCGCCGTGCTCTCGAAGGACAAGACGAACGCGGTCAAGGTGATCCTGCAGAACGGCTCGGTCACGCTGCACACCAGCAATCCCGACGTCGGGGAAGCCACCGAGGACCTGCCCGCGCAGTACCGCGGGGAGAGCCTGACGACCGGCTTCAACGCCCGGTACCTGCTCGACGCGCTGGCGGTGATGGACGGTGACTCGGTCAACCTGGAGATCAGCAGCCCCCTGAGCCCCTGTGTGCTGCGCTCGGAGGGCGATCCCGGGTTCCTGTGCGTCGTCATGCCGATGAAGATTTAGGACTCGAAGAAGAGGAGGCCTATGGCCACAGACGAGACCAAGACCGAGAACGCGCCGCGCGACTCGTACGACGCCGACCAGATCAAAGTGCTGGAAGGCCTCGACGCCGTCCGCAAGCGGCCCGCCATGTATATCGGGAGCACCGGCCCCGACGGCCTGCACCACCTGGTGTATGAGGTGGTGGACAACAGCGTCGACGAGCACATGGCCGGGTTCGGCGAGACGATCGAGACCACGATCCACATCGACGGCAGCGTCACGGTGGTGGACAACGGCCGCGGCATCCCGACCGGTATGCACTCGACGCAGAAGAAATCGGCGGCCGAAGTCGCCCTGACCATGCTCCACGCCGGCGGCAAGTTCGAGCAGGGCGCCTATACGGTCTCGGGCGGCCTCCACGGCGTGGGCATCTCGGTCGTGAACGCGCTCTCGGAGTGGCTGGAAATGGAGATTTGGCAGGACGGCCAGGTCTTCGAACAGCGGTACGAGCGAGGCAAACCGACGGCTCCCCTCAAGGTCACCGGCAAGACCAAGAAGCGCGGCACAACGATCACCTTCAAACCGGACCATGAAGTTTTCGAGACCACGGACTTCAGCTTCGATGTCCTGGCCCAGCGCCTCCGCGAGCTGGCGTTCCTGAACAAGGGCCTGGAGATCTCGCTCAAGGATGAACGCAAGGAGAAGGAGCAGGTCTTCCGTTACAAGGGCGGGATCGTCTCGTTCGTCGAGCACCTGAACGAGGCCAAGACGCCGCTGCACAAGCCCATCTACATCAGCGTCGAGAAGAGCGACATGATTCTGGAGGTGGCCCTCCAGTACAACGACGCCTACGCCGAGAACATGTTCTCCTTCGCCAATAACATCAACACGCGGGAGGGCGGCACCCATCTCGTCGGCTTCAAGGCGGCGCTGACCCGCACGATCAACAACTACGCCAACGCGAACGATCTGCTGAAGAAGGAGACGGAGTCGCTCACCGGCGACGACGTGCGCGAGGGCCTCACCGCCGTCATCAGCGTGAAACTGCGCAACCCGCAGTTCGAGGGTCAGACCAAGGCCAAACTGGGTAACAGCGAGGTCAAGGGCATCGTGGAAACGGCCGTCAACGAGGCCCTCGGCGCGTACTTCGAGGAAAACCCGCCCATCGCCCGCAAGATCATCGGGAAGGCCGTCGACGCGGCGCGGGCGCGCGATGCGGCCCGCAAAGCCAAGGAGCTGATCCGCCGCAAGAGCGCGCTGGAAGGCGGCTCGCTGCCGGGCAAGCTGGCCGACTGCTCGGAGAAGGACCCGGCCCACAGCGAGCTGTTCATCGTGGAGGGCGACTCGGCCGGCGGCTCCGCCAAGCAGGGGCGCGACCGGAAGTTCCAGGCCATCCTGCCGCTCAAGGGCAAGATCCTCAACGTGGAGAAGGCGCGGTTCGACAAGATGCTCTCCAGCGAGGAGATCCGCGTGCTGATCCAGGCGCTCGGGACCGGCATCGGCCGCCCGCGCGAGGAAGGGGAGAAGAGCAAGGACGACTTCGACATCGACCGCGCCCGCTACCACAAGATCATCCTGATGACCGACGCGGACGTGGACGGCAGCCACATCCGGACGCTGCTGCTCACCTTCCTCTATCGGCAGATGCACGAGCTCATCGAGCGCGGCTACATTTACATCGCCCAGCCGCCGCTCTTCAGGGTCAAGAAGGGTAAGACGGAGAAGTATCTCAAGGACGAGAACGCGCTCAACGAATACCTGGCCGATCTCGCGGTCGAAGCCGTCGAAGTCCACCTCGAGAGCGGACAGGCCTACGTGACTGGCCGCCGCCTGCTGCCCGTCCTGAAGAAGCTCATCGAGTACGAGGGGCTCCTGGTGCGGTTCGGCCGCAAGCAGCACGAGTCCGGGCTCCTGCGCGCGTTCGTCGAAGAACCGGGCCTCGACCGCGACCTCCTCAAGAATCAGGCTGCCCTCAAGAAGGTGGTCGCCAGCGTCAAAAAGACCCTGGCGACCCTCTTTCCCAAAGCCACCGTGGATCTGGAGATCGTCCCGGACGAGGAACATGAGTCCAACAGGGTCGAGTGCCGGGCGCAGACGAACGGACGCGCCCACAGCCTGGAGGTCACGCACGAGCTCGTCGGCTCGGCGGATTTCCGCGCGCTACAGCGGCTGGCGCCGATCGCGATCGGGTTGGGGCGCCCGCCGTACAAGGTCAAGGCCGAGGAGAAGGCGACCGAGTTCTCCAGCACGAGCGAGCTGGTCCGCGCGATCCTGGACATCGGCAAGAAGGGGATCAGCCTCCAGCGCTACAAGGGTCTCGGCGAGATGAACCCCGATCAGCTCTGGGAGACCACGATGAATCCGGAAACCCGCACGCTCTTACAAGTGAAACTCGAGGACTTCGCCGGCGTCGAGGACGTCTTCTCCATTCTGATGGGCGACGAGGTCGGGCCGCGGCGCGACTTCATCCAGCAACACGCGCTCGAAGTGCGGAATCTCGACGTATGACGTTATTCGTTAAACGTTAAACGGTCCTGATCCAGAAGATGCATTCACGATTAACGATTCACGTATAACGATTAACGGGAGGCATGCATGCCCGTAGATGAACGGTTGACCCAGATCGCCATCGAGGACGAGATGCGCTCGTCCTACCTCGATTACGCGATGAGCGTGATCGTGGGGCGCGCGCTCCCGGACGTCCGGGACGGGCTGAAGCCGGTCCATCGCCGGATCCTCTACGGCATGAACGAGATGGGGCTGGTCCACAACCGGGCCTACCGCAAGTCCGCCAAGATCGTCGGCGAGATCATGGGGAACTACCACCCCCACGGCGACACGGCGATCTACGACACGCTGGTCCGGATGGCGCAGGACTTCAACATGCGCTACTGCCTGGTGGACGGCCAGGGCAACTTCGGCTCGGTGGACGGCGATCCGCCGGCCGCCATGCGGTACACCGAGGCGCGGCTCACGAAACTTGCCGAGGAGATGCTGGCGGACATCGACAAGGAGACCGTCGACTTCCGCCCCAACTACGACGAGTCGCGCGTGGAGCCGTTGGTGCTGCCGGCCAAGGTGCCCAATCTCCTGGTCAACGGCGCCGGCGGGATCGCGGTCGGCTACGCGACGAACATCCCGACCCACAACCTGGCTGAGGTCGTCGCCGGCCTCATCAAGCTGATCGACGACCCGGAGACCACGATCGCTCAGCTCATGGAGGTCATCCCGGGCCCGGACTTCCCCACCGCCGGCTACATCTACGGCACACAGGGCATCAAGGACGCCTACTCCACCGGCCGTGGCCTGCTCACGCTCCGGGCCAAGGCGAGCATCGAGACCGACGAGCGCACCGAGCGCGACCGGATCATCGTCACGGAGATCCCCTATCAGGTCAACAAGGCCCGCCTGATCGAGAAGATCGCTGAGCTGATCCAGGACAAGCGCATCGAAGGCATCTCGGACCTCCGCGACGAGTCGGACCGGGACGGGATGCGGATCGTGATCGAGCTGAAGAAGGGCGAGATCCCGCTCGTGCTGCTCAACAATCTGTACAAGCACACGCCGATGCAGAGCACGTTCGGCGTGATCATGCTGGCGCTGGTCCACAACCGGCCGGAGGTCCTGACCCTCAAGCAGATCCTGGAGGCCTTCATCGAGCACCGGCGCGAGGTCGTGCTGCGCCGGACGGCGTTCGACCTGCGCAAGGCCGAGGAGCGGGCGCACATCCTCGAAGGCCTCAAGATCGCGCTGGGCAATTTGGACGCCGTGATCGCGCTCATCAAACGGTCGCGTTCGCCGGAGGAGGCGCGCAACGGCCTGATGCGACAGTTCGCCCTGTCGGAGATCCAGGCCAACGCCATTCTGGACATGAAGCTGCAGCGGCTCACGCAACTGGAGCGGGAGAAACTAACGCAGGAGTACGAGGAGATCATCAAGCGCATCGCTTACTTCAAGTCCGTCCTGGGCTCCGAGGCGCTGGTCCGGCAGATCATCAAGGACGAGCTCCTGACCGTCAAGGAGGAGTACAAGGACGAGCGGCGGACGCAGATCGTGCCGGAGACGGCCGAGATCAACGTCGAGGACCTGATCGCGCAGGAGGAAGTGGTGGTGACCATCTCGCACGCCGGGTACATCAAGCGCAATCCGGTGTCGCTCTACCGGGCCCAGCGTCGCGGCGGCAAGGGCAAGATCGGGATGGGGATCAAGGAGGAGGATTTCGTGGAGACCCTGTTCACGGCCTCCACGCACGACTACCTGCTGTTCTTCACCGATGCGGGGAAGGTCTACTGGCTGAAGGTGCACGAGATTCCCGAGGCCGGTCGCGCCGCCAAGGGCAAGGCGATGGTCAACCTGCTGGCGCTCGCGGGCGACGAGAAGGTGACGGCCACCCTGCCCGTCACGGAGTTCCGCGAGGACCGCTACGTCGTCATGGCCACGCGGCAGGGCGTCATCAAGAAGACCGAACTCTCAGCCTACGGCAACCCTCGCCAGGGCGGCATCATCGCGCTCACGCTGGACGAAGGCGACAAGCTGATCGGCGTGGAGATCACCGACGGCCAACGGGAGATCCTGCTCGGCACGCGGCACGGCATCGTCATCCGCTTCAAGGAGGAGGACGTCCGGCCGATGGGCCGCACCGCCCACGGCGTGCGCGGCATCAGCCTGGATGAAGGCAACTTCGTGATCGGGATGGAGACGATCACCCCCGATTCCACCGCGTCCATCCTCACCGTCACGGAGGGCGGTTACGGGAAGCGCACGCTGGTCGGCGAGTACCGCCTGCAGGGCCGTGCCGGCCGCGGGATCATTTCTGTGAAGGTGACCGAGAAGAACGGCCCCGCGGTCTCGTTCCATCAGGTCCGCGACGGCGACGAGATCATGGTGATGACGGCCGAGGGCAAGATCCTCCGCACGCGGGTGGACGACGTGCGCGAGATCGGCCGCAACGCGCAGGGGGTGCGGCTGATCGATATGGGGGAGACCGATCGCGTGGTGGGCGTGGCCAAGCTGGCCGAATCCTCGGGCGAGGCCGCCGGCGAAGGCGCCGCAGGCGAGGACAAGAACAATGGAGACGAGTCCGGCGCCTAGGCCCCTCGACCCACTCGTCAAGACCGCGCTCACGATCTGCATAGGCCTGATCGTCATCACCGTGGTCGGAATGATCCTGACCGCGCCGGACCGCTCGATTCCGCCATACAGTGTCATGGCACAGATGGGTGAGAGCGTCACCGTCAACGTCCCGCCCCGCACGACGGCCCCCGAGATTGAGGCCCTGCTGGTCCGTTTTCAGGCTGCGGCCCACGGGAATCGGGACGGATTCGCCCGTCTCAAGATCATGCCGACGACGCCCGGCGATCCCGCCGGCCGCTACCAGCGCCTGACCATCTATGTCTTCGACAATGTCGGCCTGGCGGAAGAGCCCTCGCTCAAAGCCTACGTCAGCGGAGCGGATCCCCTCGCCCGCTCCAGCTTTGAGCGCGGCGTGCGGGGGATTTATCGGCTCACGGCCGGGATGGAATACGGCGCCGTCGGCGCCAAAGTCCTCTTTCAGGGGAAACTCGGTGGCGGCTAGGTCGCGGATTTCGAGAAGAGCACCTTCAGGCGAGCCTGGAGATCGGGATCGGCGACCGCTTGGACTGCCGCCTCGATGCCGGCGCCCGTTTCCGCGCTGACGGGCTCTTCCTTCCGCTCGGAGGGAGCGGGATGGGACGGAAGGCCCTCGCCGGCGGCCGGGGACGGCACCGTTCCGACTCGGAGGACGATATCGGTGAGCGCCTCGCCGTCCGCTGCGCCGTTGATCTTAGCAAGCAGCTCCGGCTTGAGGAAGAGGAGTTGCTGGAGCCAGACGGAATTCTCCGCCACCAGGTAGAGCTTGCGGTGCCGGACGGAGTCCGGCCACGTGTGGCGCGCGACGTGTTCGCCGACGATCTCGGGCCAGTGCTGCTGGAGCTTGAATTCCAGCATATGGATCGCCATGCCGTGTGTTTTGAGAAACCGGGAGAGGATGTCGGGCAACGGGTTCAGGCTGGGGCGCTTGGCCATGGGCGTATCGTAGTACCTGACCGCGATCGCGTCAAGACGAAGGAGCCGCCATGAAAATAAAGACGCTCTTTGACAATTCGCTCTTCGAGGAGTTCATGGGTCAGGCGCTGGAGAAATTCGAGGAGCACCTGAAGAACGAGGAGATCAAGAAAGGGCCGCTGGAGCAGCGCATGCGGGGCGCGCGGGAGTTCGCGGTGTTCCTGCTGGGGCGGGGGCATCGCAAGGGGGAGCGGACGAAAGGACGAATATAGCCAGCCTTGAATGCCGGGGGGATGGGTGTTATCTTAATACACAACGCAAACGAAAGGGGGCGACCGGTTTCGACGGGGATCATGAGGCCAGGGTGGCATGCCGAGCTCCGGGAACTCGTAAAAGTCCGGAAACAACAACTGCCAATAACGAACTGGCACTCGCTGCTTAATTAAGCGGTGACGTCTCTCTCCCGGCGCCCGCGCGGGGGATGAGGCGACGATAGCGGGCTGGCCTGACGCTGGTGCTCAGCGGCGGCGGGCGAGACGCACTGGGCTAGCGACCGTTCTAAGCCTGCCGGAGGGCGTGGACGGAAGCGAACCCCCAAATCGCCGGCTATGCATGTAGAAGCCCTTCGCTGACGGTCTTCGGACAGGGGTTCAACTCCCCTCGCCTCCACCATCAGAAGCCCCTGGGTCCAGAGACTCAGGGGCCTTTTATTGGGCGGAGTCGTCCGGGAAGACAAGGCATTCGGCGTGTTCGCCGGAGATCGACTTCAGGCGGCGGCTGGTCGTCTGGGCCAGCCTTTTGAAGATCTTATAGCCGAGGACCGGATGGGCCTCCAGTACCTGGGAGAATTTCATGCTGTCGATCGCCAAGGCCTTGAACGGCTCGGTCGCCCGCACTGTCGCCGAGGCTTCGGTGTTGTCGTACAGTGAGAGCTCCCCGATAATGGACCCCGGCTTGACATCCCCGATCACCGACTGCTTCGACTGCTCCACGCCTTTGGTGACGACGGCCTGTCCCGAGAGGAGGAAGTAGACGGACTTGACGGGCAGGCCTTCCTTGATGAGACGGTCGTCGGCTTTTCCCTCCACCAGGCGGCAGAGGGGCGCGATCTGGTTGATCTCCTCGTCGGTCAGACCCTTGAAGAACGACACCTGCTTGAGAAATTCCTGGAAGGTCATCTACGCGTCTCCTTGTGGCTGTTCACGACCGATCCCAACGTCCGACGGCCTCCATTATAAACAAGTATGGGCGGAGAATCACGTGATCCACCCACCAGGGCTGGCACGCGGCGACATTCTCGTGTAACGTTGCGGAATGCCGCGCGCGTTGAAACCGTGCCCCTCGTCCCCCAACTGCGTCTCGTCGCTGGCGGAAGAGGGCTCGACGCATCGCGTGCCGCCGCTGAGCTGGACCGGCGATCTCGCCCCGGCAAAGGCCCGGCTCCGTCATGCCGTGCTGGCGGCCGGCAACGCCGCCTTTGTCGTCGAAGAGGACCGGTACTGGCACCTCGAGTTTCGCAGCCGCATCTTTCGATTCGTGGACGATGTGGAGTTCCTGTTCGATCCGCCGACCAAGCTGATCCATGTCCGCTCGGCCTCGCGCGTGGGGCACTCGGACTTTGGCGTCAACCGCAAGCGGGTCGAAAAGATTCGCTCGTTCTTTCAATAGGTGCGCGATGGAAGAGAACCTGCTCCCGCCGGACGAATCTAGAAGCAAAACCTTTCTGGCCCGGTGCGAGCGGTGCGGTGCCTCCAAGGAGCTGCACCTGTCTGATTTCGCGTTGGACTCGGATGACCCCTTTCAATACACCTGCGCCTGCGGGAACACATGTCGGGCCGTCCTTAGCCAACCCCGCTCGCTGCGCAAGGCGGTCAATCTCATCTGTAGTTTCAAGCTGTCCGATGATCCCAGAAAGGTAGACCGGTTCACCACGGTTCTCGATATCTCCGCGACCGGGATGCGCCTTGAGACCGACCCCATCAAGGACATCGCGACCGGGGCTGCGCTGTCCGCGACGATTCTCCTGGATAGCAAGCAGAAGACGAAGCTGGAGGTGCCCTGCGTGATCCGCCGGATTATCGAGGAGAGGCCGCGCCTTGTCTTGGGCGTCGAATTCCAAACCTTGACGGATGATCAGCGCCGGGTGCTCGCCCCGTACGTGACCGCCTGACCACGGACCTTTTCTTTTGACGCCAGCTCCCCTATCATAAGGCACCAGCCATGGCTGAAAAGAAACTCCGTAGGATCAAAACCGATTCTGCCGCGCGGCGGCGGAGAAAGCCCGCCGGGGTCGCGACGGGGCTGGCGGCGGCGGAGCTGCAGGCCGCGGCGCCGCCGGGCGAGGTCGCCGCGCTGCACCGTGTGATCGAGGAGGACGGCGGGAAGACGCTCGCCGTGTACCGGGAGCCCTATGGTGGGCGCTGGGTCGTCCTGGCCGCGCTCCCGATCGAGAAGGTCGAGCCCACGCCTTACCAGCGCAATCTCTCGGACACGCATGTGCGCAAGCTCGAGGCCGTGATCGGCAAGCTCGGACGCTTTCTCGATCCGATCATCGCGGTGCGCGCGCGCGACGGGCAGCCCGCCGGGTACTGGACACCGAACGGGCACCATCGGTTGTCGGCCATGCGCACGCTCGGCGCGAAGAGCATCACGGCGATCGTCGTGCCGGAGGCCGCGGCGGCCTATCAGATCCTGGCGTTGAACACCGAGAAGGCACATAATCTCCGGGAGAAGGCGCTCGAGGTGATCCGCATGTATAAAGAGCTGGCGCGGCTGGACAGCGCCACGGAAGAGACCTATGCGCTGGAGTTCGAGGAGCCCGCGCTCATCACCCTGGGCCTGTGCTATGAGGAACGGCCGCGCTTCAGCGGCGGCGCGTACCATCCGGTGCTCAAGCGTGTGGACCGGTTCCTCCAGGGCCGCCTGCACGCGGCGCTGGAGACCCGCCGGATGCGTGCGAAGACGGTGCTCGCGCTGGACGATTTGGTGGTGCAGAGGGTTGAGGCGTTGAAAGCCAGAGGAATGACCAGCCCCTACCTCAAAAGCTTCGTCGTCGCCCGGATCAATCCCATCCGGTTCCGGCCGAAGGAGGCCGCGCCCTTGTCCTTCGACGAGGCCCTGGACCGCATGACCGCCGCGGCTCAAAAATTGAACCCGGAGAAGATCAAGATCGATGACCTCGCCCGAGCCGGCGGCGCGCCAGACGAGGGCGAGTGATCGCGTGAACCGCGTGGCGTGGTGATATGGCCAGGATTCTGTTCATCGATGATGATGCCCACACCGGGGAGATTTTCAAGGCGATCCTCGAAGAAGCGGGGCACGACGTGGTCGTGGCCCAGGACGGCGTCCAGGGGCTCGCGCTCTACCGGAAAAACCCCGCGGACCTGATCATCACCGACATTCTGATGCCGGTGAAGGACGGCATGCACGTCATCAATGAGCTGAAGCGTGACTTTCCTGACGTCAAAATCATCGCCATCTCCGGGTCGGATGAGGACGAGCGGCGGCAGTTCTTTTTCGATGTCTCGCGGATCCTGGGCGCCAAACGGACCTTCCAGAAACCGGTCGATCCCGGCGACCTGCTGGCCGCGATCAAGGAGTTGTTGCGTTGATTGACACCCTCCGGCACCGCCCTTATAATGACGCCTCAATTCACACTTAACTGAAAACGAAGGAGTCAGCACATGTCCGCCACGATGCGGCAACCCTCGAACAAGGCGCGGAAACGCACCCACGGGTTTCTCGAACGGATGAAAACGAAAGGCGGACGCCGGACGTTGGCGCGCCGCAGGGCCAAGGGACGGCACAAGCTGACCGTCTGATCTGGATCGGTGGCTCCCCCCCGTTCCACTCGCGCACAGCACCTCCTTCGCAACAGCGCCGACATCCGGCTGGTCTTCAAAGAAGGGAAGCGGGTTTCCTGCCCGCTGTTCACGCTTCTTTACCGCCGGAACGCGGTGGCCTGCACACGGGTGGGCGTGGTGGTGGGAAAGAAGCTCGGCGGGGCGGTGGCGCGCAATCGTTCCAAGCGGCGGTTCCGCGAGCTTGGGCGGCTGAGCCTGCGACTGGTCCCTTCCGGGCTGGATCTGCTGATTTTGCCGAAGCGGGAATCCGTGACCGAGCCCGCGCGGAGCCTGCGCGAGAGCTGGCAGGCCGTTCTGAGGCGTGCGCACCTGGTAGCTGCAGAGAGTGTATGATGACCCGGATTGTTGTCGCTCTGATCGCCTTCTATCAGCGGTGGATCTCGCCGTTGGGCCCGCCGTGCTGCGGGTTCGTGCCCACCTGCTCCACCTACGCGCGCGAGGCGCTGGTTCGCCATGGCCTCCTGCGAGGGCTGGGGATGGCGGTGCGACGCTTGCTGAAATGCCACCCGCTCCATCGCGGCGGCTACGATCCGGTGCGGCCGGTTCGCTGACGAGCATAGAGATATGGAAAAACGCATCATCCTCTTCCTTGTCCTCTCGATGGCGGTCATCGTGCTCTACCCCTATCTCCTGGAGAAAATGGGGGTTGCGAAACGGCCGGTGCCTGTCGCGCCCGCGCCCGCCGCGAAGAAAAAGGATGCCGAGACGGCCACACCCGCGTTGCCCCCCCCGACGCAGACGGTCACGGCGGCCCCGTCCCCGATAAGGGGCGGCGCGACGCTGCCGGCCACGGCTCTGGCGGGCGAGCGCGAACAGGAGGTGACGGTCGAGACCGACCTCGTCAAGGTCGTGCTCTCGAACCGCGGCGGCGTGATCAAGCGCTGGGAGCTCAAACGCTACCTGAACACAGACCCCAAGCAGCCCAAGCCCATCCAACTCGTGCCCGCCGAGGAAAAGGGGGTCTCGCTCATCCCGCCGCTGACCGTGGAGGTCCTCGATGCCAGGCTGCAGGAACGGCTGGCACGGGGTCTGTACGCGGTCGCCGGCCGGGACCTCAGCCTCAGTCCGGCGCAGCCGACGGGCGAGATCGGTTTCTCCTTCACGGATCCAGAGTCCGGCGCGCGGGTCACGAAGCGCCTCACGTTTCACCAGGGCAGCTACCTGGTGGACCTCAGCGTGGAGACGTCCGGCGTGATCAGCTCGACGACCCTCTCCCTGGGCACGAACTTCGGGGTCCATCAATGGGAGGAGGGGTTCGTCGGCTTCATCGGGCCGGCTACGCACAGCGCCGGCAGGCTCGACAAGGCGATGCCCGAGAAGGAAGACCTGCGCTCGGGCCCGCTGAAATGGGCCGCCATGCAGGACAAGTATTTTCTGGCGGCCGCCATTCCCGCCGATGCCGTGCCCCACATCGGGGTCGTGCGCAACGAAGGCGAGCGGCTCGTTTCGGTCGGCCTACGCACGCCCGCCGCGCCGGGGACCGTCGCGAGCCGCTACCGGCTGTTCGTCGGCCCGAAAGAGTACGACACGCTGGCGGCGCTCAAGATCGAACTGGAGGAGACGATCGACTTCGGCTGGTTCATCTACGGGAGCTGGTCCTTCGTGCGGGCGGTGGCCAAGCCGTTGTTCTACGCCATCCGCCACCTCCATGAGCTCACCCATAACTACGGGGTGGCCATCATCATCGTCACCATCGGGGTCAAACTCCTGCTCGCGCCCCTCGCCTACAAGAGTTACAAGTCCATGAAGGACATGGCGGCCGTGCAACCGGAGATGTTGGCCCTGCAGAAGAAGTACGCCGACGATCGCGAGCGGCTCAACAAGGAATTGATCAAGCTGTACAAGGACAAGAAGGTGAATCCGGTCGGCGGCTGCCTGCCGATGTTCTTCCAGATCCCCATCTTCGTCGCGCTCTTCAACATCCTGTACATGACCATCGAGCTCCGGCAGGCCCCGTTCTTCCTGTGGGTGAAGGACCTGTCGGTGCAGGACCCCTACTATGTCCTGCCGATTCTGATGGGCGCCACGATGTTCATCCAGCAGAAGATCCAGCCGACGACGATGGACCCGAAGCAGGCGCAGATCATGCTGCTGCTGCCGGTCTTCCTCACATTCCTCTTCATCACCTTCCCGGCGGGGCTCGTGCTGTACTGGCTCACGAACAACGTCCTCACGATCGCGCAGCAGGTCATCACCGACCGGTACATCCTGCCGCGGGCGCCGGCCCCGGCGATGGCTCCGGCCGCCAAATGAGCCCACATGATCGCCGGCGACACGATCTGCGCCATTGCCACCCCGCCCGGTGAGGGCGGCATCGGCATCATCCGGGTTTCCGGCGAGAAGGCTATTGACGTCGCCTCGCGGGTCTTTGCCGGCTCCGGCGGCCGGACCGTCCGTGACTACCGGACGCACACCCTGCACCACGGCGAGCTGCGCGCGCCGGGAACCGGCACGCGCATAGACGAAGTCCTGGTCGCGGTCATGAAGGCGCCGCGCAGTTACACGTGCGAAGACGTCGTCGAGTTCCATTGCCACGGCGGGCCGCTTGTCCTCCGGCTCGGCCTGGAGGCCCTCCTCCTGAGCGGCGCGCGGCTGGCGGAGCCGGGAGAGTTCACCAAGCGCGCCTTCCTGAACGGGCGGCTCGATCTCCCGCAGGCCGAGGCGGTCATGGATCTGATCACGGCCCGCACCGAGACCGGTCTGCGGGTTGCGCTGGACCAACTCCGCGGTGCCCTGTCGGAGGAGCTCGGGCGCCTGCGCGAAGGTCTGGTGCGTCTGCTGGTCGAAATCGAGGCCGGCATCGACTTTTCGGACGAAGACATTACGTTCATCTCCTCGCAGGACCTGGCCAGGGGCGTCGTCGCCGTCCGGGACCGGATAGGGCGGCTTATCCGGACGGCGGAGGAAGGGCGCATCGTCCGCGAAGGCGTCACGGCGGTGCTGGTCGGGCGTCCCAACGTGGGCAAGTCCAGCCTCATGAATGCGCTGGCGAAGACGGATCGGGCCATTGTGACCCCGATCCCCGGCACGACGCGTGACGTGCTGGAAGAATGCGTCAACGTGCGCGGCATTCCCGTCCGCCTGCTCGACACGGCGGGCCTGCGGGAGACCGTGGATGTGGTGGAGCGCGAGGGTGTGCGCCGGTCACACGACGCGCTGGCGCGCGCCGAGCTCGTGCTGGCGGTGCTCGATGGGAGCGAGCCGCTGGATGAGGAGGACCGGCGGCTGCTGGCGCTGGCGCGAGGCAAGGCGGCGGTCCTGGTCGTCAATAAATCGGACCTCCCTCCCCGCCTGGAACCGCCGCAGCTCAAGGGGCTCACGGAAGAAAACCGCATCGTCTGGACCTCGGCGACCGCCTCCGCCGGCCTGGAAGAATTGCGCGACGCGATCCGCGATGCCGTGCTCAAGCAGGGGCTCGAGCCCAGCGAAGGCCTGCTGATCACCCACCTGCGCCATCGCGGCGCGCTCGAGCGGGCCCGTGCCTCGCTTGAGCAGGTGCTGCTCTCGGCCGAGCGCCGCATGGCGGCCGAGTTCATCGCGGTGGACCTGCGCGCGGCCGTCAACGCGCTCGGCGAGATCATCGGGGAAACGACGACGGACGACATCCTCGACCGCATTTTCAAGGAGTTTTGCATCGGCAAATGATCCTCCGGGCGTACCAGGAGAGCTTTGATGTGATCGTGGTGGGGGGCGGCCACGCCGGCTGCGAGGCCGCGCTCGCGGCGGCGCGCATGGGGGCCCGCACGGCGCTGCTCACGATGGAGGAGGACAAGATCGCGCAGATGTCCTGCAATCCCGCGATCGGCGGGATCGCCAAGGGCCATCTGGTGAAGGAGATCGACGCGCTTGGCGGCGAGATGGGACGCAACACCGACGAGACCGGCATCCAGTTCCGGATGCTCAACACGCGGAACGGGCCGGCCGTGCGCTCGTTGCGGGCCCAGTGCGACAAGAAGCAGTACCGGCTGGTCATGCAGCGAACGCTGCGCGCGCAGCCGGGCCTCACGATCATGCGCGGGACCGTGGACCGGATCGAGACGGTCGGCGGCCGGGTCGGCGGCGTCGTCACGGGCGCGGGTGAGCGGCTGGGGGCCCGGGCCGTCGTCCTGACAACCGGGACTTTCCTTAAGGGATTAATTCACGTAGGGTTAAACCACTTCCCTGCCGGGAGGGCCGGCGAGGCCCCGGCGGAGCACCTCTCCGACTGCATGCGGGAGTTCGGCTTCGAGCTGGGGCGGCTCAAGACAGGCACCCCTCCCCGCCTCGACCGGGACACCATCGATTTCTCGCTCCTCACCCCGCAGCGGGGGGACGAGCCGCCGCCGCCGTTTTCATTCCGGACCGGGAAGATCCCGATGCCCCAGGTCTGCTGCCATCTCACGTACACCAACGACGAGACCCATCGCATCATCCGGGACAACCTGGACCGCTCGCCGATGTTCACCGGCGTGATCGAGGGCACGGGGCCGCGCTACTGCCCCTCGATCGAGGACAAGGTCGTGCGGTTCGCCGACAAGCCCCGCCATCAGATCTTCATCGAGCCGGAGGGACTCGACACTGATGAATATTACCCCAACGGAATTTCAACCAGCCTGCCGGTGGACGTTCAGGCCGCGTTCCTGAAGACCATCCCCGGGCTCGAACGCGCGACGATGCTGAAGCCCGGCTATGCCGTGGAGTACGACTACTTCCCGCCCCGCCAGCTCCACCCCACGATGGAAACGAAGCTGGTCGGGGGGCTCTACCACGCGGGCCAGATCAACGGCACGTCCGGCTACGAGGAGGCGGCCGCGCAGGGGCTCATGGCCGGCATCAACGCCGTCCTCAAGATCCAGGGCGACACGCCCTGCATCCTGGACCGGTCGGAAGCCTATATCGGGGTGCTGATCGACGATCTCATCACCAAGGACGCGAGGGAGCCCTACCGGATGTTCACCTCACGGGCCGAATACCGGCTGCTCCTCCGCCAGGACAACGCCGATCTGCGGCTGACGGACATCGGCTACCGGCTGGGACTCGTCCCGACCGACGTTTACGGGCGTTTTTGCGAGAAGCGAGACGCCATCAACCGAGAGCGGGAGCGGCTCCTCAAGACCCGGCCCAGGCTCACTCCCGAGGTGCTGGCCCGGGCGGCCGCGCTGGGTATCGAGGGCTTGACCCCCGACACGACCCTGGCGGGCCTGCTCCGGCGCCCAGAACTGGACTACGAAGGGGTCATGGAGCTGGCCGGCCTGGAGGGCCATAGCGTCCCAGCCGTGGGAGAGCAGGTGGAGATACAGATCAAGTACGAAGGATATATCCACCGTCAATCCCACGAAGTGGATAACTTTAAGCGGCTGGAATCCCGCAAAATCCCATGTGATTTTGATTACGCCTGCGTTAAGGGCTTCTCGCGCGAGGTTTTGGAGAAGCTCCGGAGGGTGCGCCCGCACTCGCTGGGACAGGCGTCCCGGATCGAGGGGGTCACCCCCGCCGCCGTCTCACTCCTTCAGGTAGCCCTGGAGCGGTCCCGGCGCATAGGGGCGGTACGCGAACCGCCCCTACCGTAAATGTTCCACGTGGAACATGCCCCCTAGCCCCCTCCACACCCCTGATCCGGCCACGCCGGCCTCGGCCTTGATGGAAGGCGGCCTGCGGCTGGGGGTTCCCCTCTCCCCCCATACCGTCGCCCGCCTGGTGCTCTATCTTCAGGAGCTGACGCGGTGGAACGCGAAGGTCAACCTGACGGGCCTCACCACCGAGCGCGACATCATCAGCAAGCACTTCCTCGACTCGCTGTCCGCCGTCAGGCTTATCACGTCGGCCCCGGGGCTTATCCGGCCGGGGCCGGGTCGGCAGGTTCTGGATGTCGGTACGGGCGCCGGGTTTCCCGGGCTGGTGTTGAAGCTTCAGGACCCGGACCTGGTCGTGACCTTGCTCGAACCGTCACAGAAAAAGGCGGCCTTCCTCCACCACATGATCGGGCTCCTGGGGATCTCCGGAGTCTCAGTGCTGATTGCGCGGATCGAAGACCTCAAGCCCGGGCAGGCCGGCCCCTTCGACCTTGTGACGAGCCGGGCCGTTCGGCCCGAACTCATCCTCGCAGAGGCTCCTCGGCTCCTGGCCCCCGGCGGCCAAGTCCTACTCTTCCGTACCAGCCCGATGAGCGATGTCCCGTCCGGGTACCGGCTGATCCGCGAAACTTCCTTCACCCTCCCCTTCACCGACG
>CAYLLY010000023.1:0-27415 GCA_964384595.1 uncultured Nitrospirales bacterium | reverse complement strand
AAGGAAGGATTCGGCGGGTCTCAGGAGCTGTATGATCATGTGTTCATTCCGCTCCTGACCTTCCACATCACTTTGGTCATCATCGGTCTGATCATGGCCATCTATATGATCATTCTCGGCTTCCGTGCGCAGCAGGTCATTGGCGGCAAGCGGGACCTCCGATCAGGCGACCTCAAGGTTCGAAGAGACAAACTTCTCAAGATCTTTTTAATCAGCGGGGCGGTTCTCTTGGGGCTGTACGCGGTCGTTGGGACGCGGTTGGGGACTGATTTCTCGCTCCGACGGTTCATTGTGTACCTGTCCGGTCTGCTCGTCGTCGGGCTCGTGCTGGGCGTAGAGAAAACCATCGAGCGATTCTGGCCGGACGGAGAGAAGCGCCACCGAACCTTGGGGCGCTTCACGATGGCGATCTATTGCATCCTGTTCGTTACCGGCACCATCACGTATACGATGCTCTATATCTTGTACCCCGGTAAGGCCGGCTGATCCATTACCATGAAGACGCGATGTTGTTGCGGAGCTGTAATGGAGGCCAAGGCTCTCGAGGAAGAGTCGCCGCTGTCCTACCACCTGCGGCTCTGCTGCACGGAGTGCGCGAGCTGGGTGACGGCATCGGGCAGGTTGGAGGAAATCACGCCGTTTGTCCAACGGACCCTCTGGTCGAACGATGCTAGCCATGAACTCGACAGGCTTCCCCCCTACGTTGAACCATTGGTCCGCGAGGAAGTCGAGTCCCATGCCGCGAAAGAAGGGCGTGTGCTGATTACCCTCGCGCTGTTCCAGGAGGCCCGTCTTCGTGGGAAGGTGTCCTGGTCGCCGGCCGCGAAGGATCGGCTGGCCAATGTCCCGGCGCCGATCCGGTCCATGGCCAAGGTGGAAATTGAACGGATGGCCGTCGAGCAAGGTCTGTCGGAGGTCACCGAAGCGTTGATGGACGAGGCGAAGGCGAAGTTCCTCGGGATGAGGGGAAGGCAGTAGACCACGTTATGTTGCATCGAATGACCATGCGGGTGGTGCCGGCGCTGACGGTTGCGGTCACCGAGGATGGATTCCGCAAGCGCAAGCGGATTCTGATGCTGTTCCCGGGGTTGTTCGCGTACGCCCTCTACAAGTTCCTCCAGGCTATGGGATGGCACGCCGATATCGTGTTCCTTCTTCTGGCCGGCGGACTGTACTCCGCCGTGGTCGCCCTTGTCGCGTATGCCTACGGGCGGGAGCGCCGGCTTGCGGAAGTGATCCGCGAAGGGGACTTCCGCGGTCTGGCCTGGGTAGGACTAAGGATCGGGTTTCTGTATGCGGTCCAGCTGTCCTTGATGGTCCTGGCCTTGCTCAAGGTAGCCACCTACAGCTATTTCGAGCATCCTGATGGCCCCGCAATGATGGCCCTGATCATCGCGTCGACGTCGGTCTCGCGCGATGCGTTCGAGATCGGGCACCTGCGTCTCCTCCAGCAGCAAGGGTGGCCCTTCGTCACATTTCCTGACGGCAAGGCGCTGTGGGCGCTCGTGACCGGTCGTGGCGACCTGTGGGCGGCGCCGGTCGCGGCTGCGACCCTTGCGGTCGGTTTGGTGTATGGGGGACTTGCAATGGTTGCGCCCTTCGCGTTGACAGACCTGGGACATCTCGCGGTTATCGGGATCCTCGTCGGCCTGGTCTGTACGCTGGCCTTTGTCCAAGGGCTTCAGCCGGCGATGACCGGGTGGGAAGGTCTCATGCAATACTCTTGGCGGGAGCTGTTGAGGTTCTTCCTGTGGCCGGGCGTGACGTTCGGCTGGACGTATTGCCTCATTGCGCTGGGCGCGATCAGCTTCCTGCTGGCCGTTCCGAATCCCCCCATCTGGGCAAGGGTGCTCATCACGGCGGGGACCGGGGGGCTCATGAGCCTGTATGGCTATTATCTGGGTCGGTGCCGGTGGCAGGAAGAGAAACTTCATGCTACAATTCCGCCCTCATTGCTTCGGTGTCCCTTCATCCTGGGCATGCTGACCTCCAAGAAAGCCTGACCATGAAAACAGAGCACGAGAAACAGATGCCGCTGACTCCCTCCGGCTGTCTGTTCATCGTACTTCTCGTCCTGCTCTTGGCCGCGGGCGCAGGAGAACCGGCCTGCGCCGGGCAGAGCGCCTACGGCACCCAAGTCCACGAGGCGAGCGAGTCCGATCCGTCCCTGCAAGTTTCTTCTGGAACGGATATCTACTATGGCACGCCGGGCCGACCGGCGAGCGAGCCTGCGCCTCGTCCAGGCTCGGCTGATTATCCGCGGTATGGCAACCTGGACAACCGGCTCGCGATATGGATCGTGACCCAGCAGCACACGTATTTCGGCGGGTTCGTGCTGGCGTTACCGATCTTCTGTCTCATTATCGAGGTCAGGGGGCTCCTGACGCGCGATCGTGTGGCCGCGGCGCGGTACGACCGCCTTGCCCGGGATTTTCTCCGGATCAGTCTGATCGCCTTCTCCATCTCATCCCTCCTGGGGGTGTGCCTGGTCACCGCGTTGGTCGTGCTCTATCCGACGTTCTTCGGGTATATCACGGGTGTGTTCAAGTCGATGATGGGAATCTACGCGATGGTCTTCCTGGCCGAGAGTGGGGCGATCTATCTGTATTACTATTCCTGGGACCGGATGAGCGCAGGTGGACTGAAGTGGTTGCACGCGGCGTTCGGAGTCGTGCTGAACGTCTTTGGGACCATTCTCCTGTTTCTTGCCAATTCGTGGGTCTCCTTCATGATGTCTCCGGCCGGCGTGGATCAGACGGGCCGGTTTCTCGGTAATGCCTGGCATACGCTCCACACGGCGCTGTGGAATCCTTTCAACGTGCACCGGTTCCTGGCCGACATGATGACCGGCGGGGCGGTGGTGCTCGGGTATTCCGCGTTCCGGTTTCTCACGGCCAAGAACCAGGAGCAGAAAGGCTATTACGATTGGATGGGCTATGTCTTCCTGTTCCTCACCATGGCGGCGTTGATTCCCATGCCGTTTGCCGGCTATTGGTTGATGCGGTCGGTGTATGAATTCCGCCAGCAGCTGGGCGTGACGATGATGGGCGGGATGCTGACGTGGATGTTCGTTCTCCAGGCGATTGTTGTCGGCGCGTTATTCATCGGCACCAACTACTATCTCTGGCAGGGGATGGCGCGGATGCCGGGAGCGGAACGGTATCACCGGTACATCAAGTACCTGCTCTACGGACTCATCGTCAGCTTCCTGGTGTGGTTCACGCCGCATACGTTGGTGTTGACGCCTGAGGAGGCCAAGGCCATGGGGGGGGCGCAGCATCCCGTGATCGGCAATTATGGGGTCATGTCGGCGAAGAACGGCGCCATTAACCTGATGATCCTGCTCTCGGCGTTGAGCTACATCCTCTACAAGCGCGCCAACAGGATCATTACGGCCCAATGGGTGCGGCTGGGCAACCTCGTGATCGGAGCGGTCTTCGCCGGTGCGCTTGCGAACGTCGTCGGATTATCGGTGTATGGATTTTATCTTCCTGCGAACATTCGAGTGGGGCTTTCGCTCCCGCAGGCCTTGAGCACGCTCACCGCGTTGGTCGTCGGGCTTCTGGTCAATCGCGCGCTTCTGCGGGGAGCGACGCCGATCGGGCCGGTCTTCTGGGGAAGAATGCCGGTTCGAGGGCAGGTGACTCTTTTCCTTCTCGGAATGGCCTTTACG
This sequence comes from uncultured Nitrospirales bacterium, assembly GCA_964384595.1. Classification (GTDB taxonomy): domain Bacteria; phylum Nitrospirota; class Nitrospiria; order Nitrospirales; family NS-4; genus SCTG01. Next base: position 23,742 of record CAYLLY010000023.1, on the reverse strand, counting down.
TGGGTCATGGGACTGATGGGCTTTATTCGTTCGTCGGGGCGCTTGGGGTGGCATGTCCATGAGATCATGCGTGATGGGTCGCCCTGGGCGTTCACGCCCGGGTTTGGGTTTGCGGCCGGGATGGTCACCCTCAATATGACGTTGTTCTGGATTCTACTGTTGGGGGTGTTCTGGGTCAGCCAGCGCACGCTCGCTCAGGCGGAGGCGCCCGAGCGGCTCTGGGCCGGGACAGCGCCGCAGCGCGAGCCATCCTTCACCCCGGCCATGTCGAACAAGGTGCTTCTCCGCGATGGCTGAAGCGCCGGCCCGTCTTGAACAGAGCGGCCGTGTCGGCCGGCGGCCGGTGAAGGTGTCTGCCCTGGCTACCCTGACTGCCGCCGCCGCCATTCTTATCAGTCATGTGGTCGTCATGGGACAGCCTGCGCCGTCCCGGAATCCGGCCGAGCAGGTGCTGGAAGATTTTTCGAAAGGCGAAGCCGACGGGTTTCCTCAGGGATGGCAGGCGAGCCGGAGTGAGGCAATGACGCGGCAGGCCTATGTCGTTCGCCGTGAAGGAGAATTGAGCTTTCTCAAGACCAAAGGCGTCGATTCGCGTATGCGCATTTTCAAGCGCGTCGCCTGGGACCCGAAAACCTATCCCGTTGTCACGTGGCGCTGGCGTGCGCGGAGCCCGATAACCGGCACCGAGCCCGTCGCCGCTCTCTTTGTCTCGCTGGACCAGGATTTCTTCGGTATCCCGGTGAACACCAAATACATTTGGAGTCCCAATCTGGCCAAGGGAACGGTCGTGGAGGGCGGCTTCTTTCGGCCGGCGCAAATTGCGTTACGCAACAATCAGGATAAGGTCGGGGAGTGGATCGAGGAGCGGGTGAACGCATACGAGGACTTCAAGCGAATCCATAACCATGAGCCGGCGCCCCAAGCATGGGGAATCTCGCTGGTGACCGGGCCGGGAATCGAGCTCGACTTCGGCAGCATCAAGCTTGCCAAGCAATAGGAAGAGGGAGATGCCGGGTAAGGCGATCATTCACTGCCAGCAGGGGCGTGTCACCCTGGATATGCTGTTCGGCGCGACGGTCTTTGGTATCGTGGGGGCGGCGATCGGGTATTATCTGGGCTCGGTCGCGAGCATTGCGGTAGCGACCGCCGTGGGACTCACGTTCGGGTTTCTGATCGGACTGCTGGGCGGTCGCCGATTCTTTATCAGCATTGTGTGTGGGGCGCTGTTAGGCGCAGGCCTGGCGTGGCTTGTTTCTGGCGTGTCCGCTGTCCCGTTGGGAGCCGCATCTGGTGGAGCCATTGGGGGGTTTCTCGGTGTCCAAATGGGGATGCTGTTAGAGCTCTGGCATCAACGCAAAGAAGCTCCTGCCGCTACGCTACCAACTTCAGACAATGAGAGCTTAAGATGAAAGACAAATGGCTCATGATCGGAGTCGGCGCGACTTTTCTGGCGTTTTTTCTGATGGTGGTCAGCATGATGTCCTTGTCGCGTCACACGGCCAAGAACAAAGAGCTGTTGGCCCAGATCCCGGCGACCCCCCAGGAGCCCGCTCCTGTTGCCGCTGCGGACTTCAGCCTCTACAAAACTATCGTCGGGGATGACGGGCGCGAGATGATCGAGATTCCGGAAGGGCCGTTTAAGATGGGCGGGAAAGATGGAGACTATGATGAGGCCCCGGAGCATCAAGTGTACCTCTCCACTTATTACATGGATAAATATGAGGTCACCCAGGTCGAATATGAGCGGTTTGTCAAAATGACCAAGCGGGGCAAACCCTTCGTCCCGGTGTTTGATGACGATCCGTCCAAGATTCTCAAGCCGGAACTTGGGGCTATGGGGATGTCCTGGTTTGACGCCGCCGCCTATTGCCAATGGGCCGGCAAGCGTCTTCCGACAGAGGCGGAATGGGAGAAGGCGGCGAAAGGAGAGGGAAACCGGAAATACCCCTGGGGCGACACGATGAATTCAAAGTACGCCAACCTGGACGGTGAGGAAGACGGCTTTAAATACCTGGCCCCCCCTGGGAAGTTCGCGACCGGGCGCAGTTACTACGGTTTGTACGATATGGCCGGCAATGTTGCGGAGTGGGTGGCCGATAACTATGACGACAAATTCTACTCCAAAACCCTCTACCGAGATCCCAAGGGGCCGGAAGAAGGACAGAACAAGGTGATCAGGGGAGGGTCGTGGCGGGAGTCCCCGAATGGAGCCAGACTTGCGAAGCGGTTCCAGGCAAAGCCGTGGCGGACTGATGCCACCATCGGATTTCGGTGCGCCAAAAGCGGCCCCTGACCGGAGCGAGGCATCGCTCGTGATCCATGCTCGATAAGCGCCTGAAATGGGCTTTCTTCATCACCACGCTGGTTCTCGCCGGATTACCCATCGTCGGAATCATTTTCGATAGTCTCAAACCCAACAGCATTCAAGTTGAACAGTCAAACAGCGAAGCGAAGCTTCCTCGTGAACCTGCAGCGCCAGTTGTTCCCATCCAGGAGGATATGGTTTTTATTCCTGCGGGCGAGTTTCTGCGCGGCTACGACGGTGGGGGTTTTGATGAGAAGCCTGAAAGACGAATCCGGCTCGATGCCTACTGGATAGACCGCTACGAAGTAACGTATGGGGCGTATATGGCTTTTGTAGCGGCGACGCAGAGCCCCAAACCGATCACCCGGTATGTCAAGCATTTTGAAAAGTTGAGTGGCACGAACCAACCGATCGTGAATGTGTCATGGAACGAAGCGAATGCCTATTGTCGCTATCGTGGTGCGCGCCTTCCGACCGAGGCCGAATGGGAAAAGGCTGCCCGAGGCCCGCAAGGACTCTTGTTTCCTTGGGGAAGTGAGGACAGGCCAGGGGCCGCCAATACTGGAAATCCTGATTCCTATGGGTTCACGGCCCCCGGGGGAAGCTTCCCGCTGGATAAGAGCCCTTATGGGGTATACGACCTGACCGGGAATGCCATGGAATGGGTCGCGGACTGGTACCGGGAAGATGCTTACAAAGAGTCGACGCCGAATCCGAGGGGGCCTGAAACAGGAGAGTTCAAAGTGATCCGGGGAGCGTCGTGGGAGACGGCCGGGAAGGAAACGAGGCTCACCGTCAGGCTGAAGGGAAAAGTGGAGGTAATGGAGGATTTGAGGGACACCCCGATCGGCTTTAATTTTAGACGTGAGACCATCGGATTTCGATGCGCAAAAACCACTCAAGACGGGCAAAAGACGGGCTCGGAAAAGGCGAGCTAACCCTATAATAAATCGAAATAATAGATGAGGAGGAAGACGGCAAGAATTATGTTGACAACCATTCCGGCCAAAACTATAATGTCGAACAACCTTGGGTCTTTACTCATGGCGTGTGCGCCTCGCACCAAGTGAAGGTGTGAGTAGCATAATGCCTGATGTACTGTCAAGACAGGGAAGCGGGTTTTGGTTTGCACTGAAGAATAACTCTTTTCGTCTTCTATAAAAAGGTGAGGGGAACTATGGCAGAAGCAGCGGTAGAATCTTCCGGCGTCAAGGATGTCGAATGGTTTAGGTTGGGTAAGTTTGCAGTCTCGAAACTGAGGCTCGGGAAGTTCATCTTCTGGTTCACCGTCGCTTTCGCCATCTGGTTTTTCTACTGGTTTAACGCAATTCAGTGTCCGTGTTGAGTGGAGGGGATAATGGCTGAGCAAGTCACGCAGATAAGTACGGGAAAGAAGGTCGCGTTTGCGATCGGCTCGTTAATCTTGGCTACGATCTATTTCACGTTCTTGGACTGGGCCCTTATGGACATCCAGGGGCTGGACTACTTTTACTTGTTCCGGAAATAGACGCGAATTGGGAGTTGGTTTTTCTATCGAATTTGAGCCTGAGATATCTATATACCGTGAGTGTAAGGGAGGGAAGCCATGGCTACCTTGAATAGACAAGCCCGAAAAAAGGTGTGGGCTTTCTTGGCGCTGGGGACGTTTGCGGGGCTTCTCTTATTGCCCTTGTTCCTGTCGCTTCCGGCTGGCGCGAGCGGTGATGCGCCGGCGCCGGCGGCCTCGACGGCGCCGCCAACGGCCGCACCTTCTGATACGAAGCCTGTCGAGAAGTCCCGGGACGTCTGGTACAAAACCGAAGGGCCGGTGATCGGGGCGCCGGCACCGAAGACGACCGACGGCCCGAAGGACTATCCCCGGTACAACTTTGAAAGCCGGGTCTTGCTGTGGGTGGCCAACCAGCAGCATCTCTATTATGGGAGCTTTGTGCTGGCTGTCCCGATATTCTGTATGGTCGTCGAGTACTTGGGAATCATTACCAAGGACAAGGCGCTTGCCAGGAAATACGACCAACTCGCCTATGACTTTATCAAGATCAGCCTGACCGCGTATTCGCTCACCGCCATTCTCGGCGGAATTCTGATCTTCACGTATTTGACGCTCTATCCCACCTTCTTTGGTTATATCGCCAGCATTTTCAGGCCGGTGATGCATACGTACGCGCTGCTGTTCGTGGCGGAGAGCGGAACGCTGTACGTCTATTATTACGGCTGGGACAAGATGCGAGAGGGCTTCTTGAAATGGATCCATGTCAGCATGTCGGTGATTCTGAACGTGATCGGGACGGCTTTGATGATGCTGGCCAATACGTGGATTGCCTTCATGCAGTCGCCTGCCGGTGTGGATGCTGACGGCCGATACCTGGGCAACATCTGGCACGTCATCCACACGACCCTGTGGAACCCGATCAACGTGCACCGGATTCTGGGGAACATGGCATTTGGCGGTGGCGTGGTCGCGGCCTATGCGGCCTACCGGTTCCTCACGGCGAAGACCGACGAGGAGCGCGCGCATTACGACTGGATGGGCTATGTGGCGATGTTCATCGGGGTCTGCTTCCTGATTCCGCTCCCCTTCGCCGGTTACTGGCTGATGCGTGAAGTATACGCCTATCGGCAGCAGATGGGGATTACACTGATGGGCGGCCTCCTGGCCTGGCTCTTCATCATCCAGGCCGTGATGATCGGGGCACTCTTCCTCACCACCAACTACTACCTGTGGCAGGGGTTGGAGCGGATGCGCGGGGCCGAGCGCTACCAGAAGTACATCAAGTACATGGTCTTCGTGCTCATCACCTGCTTCATTGTCTGGCTCACACCGCATACGATCGTCATGACTCCCGCCGAGCTGAAGGCCATGGGCGGCCAGCAGCATCCGGTGCTGGGGAATTATGGAGTCATGTCAGCCAAAAATGGAGCCATCAACACCATCATTACCACGACGGTGCTGAGCTTCATCATGTACCAGCGGGGCAACAAGGTCCCGACGGTGAAATGGGCGCCGCTGGGCGATGCCTTCCTGTTCGGCTTGTTCACGATGGCTTACGTCAACATCATCTGGCTGGCGATTTACGGGTACTACATCCCGGCCAACGTTCGAGTAGGTCTCTCCGTGCCCCAGGTGGCAACGACCCTGTCCTGTCTCTTCATCGGAGTTCTCCTCAACTCCGTCATGTTGAAGGGAGCGAAGGAGTTGGGGCCGACGGTGTGGGGCCAGATCTCAGTACGGTCCCAGTATGCGTTGATCATGCTGGCCACGGCGTTTACCTGGATGATGGGCCTCATGGGATACATCCGGTCGTCCGTGCGGTTGTTCTGGCATGTCAATGAGATCATGCGGGACAACTCGCCCTGGGCGTTCACGCACACCATTGGATTTGCCGCGAACATGATTTCGTTCAACGTGCTGTTCTTCTGGGTGACGATTCTGTTCGTGTTCTGGCTCGGTTCGTTGGGAATCAAGAAGGTTCCGGCCGCCGCCCCTGTTGGGCAGAAGGTTCCGGTCCCGGCTGGGAGCCACTAAACCGTATCCACTGTTTTCGTTAACGCATGAATTCAGTTCCGCCGCGAGGGGTTAGCCCCTCGCGGCGGGCGCCGATGGAGGAGTGAATGGCTAACGCGAAGGTGTTGGGTGGTATCACGGCGCTGATCATCGCCGGGGCCATCGTAGCTGTTTTGACCATCTTGCCGGACTCAGGTGCCTCACAGCTGATGCGGAAGGCGTTTGCCCTGGGGTGGCCGGGCGGTCTCGTGATCGTCATGCTGATGCTGTATTTCCATTTCGGACGGGCAAAAGATCCGAATCGTGGCCAGCTTGTGTTCCAGAGCGTTGTAGGGTTCCTGTGTTACTCGATGCTCTTCATCGCCATCGCCAACTATGCCACCAACTTCAACGATGAAAGCCCTGGGGTGTCCGGTGAGCCCCGCTTCCTGCCGGTTTCCTTGGTCATGATTACGGTTTCCTGTTTTACGATGGCGATGTATTTCAAGGGTGTACGGGTCCTCCTTCAGATCGGCGGGTTCATGTTCTTCGTGGCTTCCTGTCTCGCCGGCTTCGGGAATTGGCTGCCGCAGGTGAAGGCTGATCCGCCTCCGGCCGAGGAACAGACGGCGGACGTTCGCCAGATGTCGGTGCAGGAACGTGCCGACTTGGGCGAGAAGATTATTTTCGGAGCCGTGGGGGCGAGCGGCACGCAAGGGGCCATCGGCAAAGGCCAATGCCCGCTCTGTCACGGCTTCCAGAAGGGCTTCCTCAGCGAGCGAGCGCCCAACCTTTTCGGGGTTCCCAAGCGTGCCCTGGAGGCGATGAAGGATCCGCGGTATAGCCAGAATGATCCCAGCAAGCGAGACACGATACAGAAGGAAGCCTGTCCGGGGTGCGGGACCGCCAGTACCGCGGCTGAGTACATCGCGGAATCGCATGCGTGTCCCAACTGTTATATCGTCGTAGGATTCGGAGTGAAGGGCACGAATGATCGGGAAAGCCCCATGCCGGCAATTCACAAGCCGCCGATTGCATTGACGTTCGATGAATTGATCGCAGTGGACACCTGGCTCTTTGCCCGTGAAGGAGAAGAACCGCCCACGCCGGAAGACATCGAGAACGCGTACAAGAAGTTCATTCCTGAGGCGGACCGGCCCAAGGCGGCGCCCGCCGGGGGAGCTCCGGCCGGAGGCCCGGTGCCTGGAGCGCCGGTCGTGACCGGTGATGAGCCGGTCAATGAGATCTTCACGAAGGCCCTATGCTTTGCATGCCACACGATTCCCGGTATCGACGTGGCCAAAGGGGTGGTCGGGCCAAAGTTGGTGGAAAAGACGAACGCGCCGCTGCGTTTGAAGGATCCGGCATACAAAGGCAAAGCGACGAGCGTGCGGGAGTACATCATGGAGTCGATCATCGCCCCGAGCGCATATGTCGTGAAGCCGTTCCCGGACAAGATCATGCCGCAGGACTTCGGGAAGAAGCTCAATGCGGCGGCGATCAATAAGATCATCGACTACCTCGCGCAACTGGAGGAAGGCAAGGAACCGCCGAAGATTAAATAGTCAACTGAATCATGATTTGGCTGGGCGCAAGATTGTAGGAGAGCCGACATGGACGTCATTTTACAAATGCTGACCGGGAAATTAGTCGAGGGCTACATGCCCATGCAGATGCTGTGGGAAATGGGAGGCTTTGCGCTGCTGTTCATCGCAGCCTTCCATTATCTGGGCAAGGCGGGTTACAAGGTCAACAAACTTGCGCAGGCGACCGGCCTGTTCCTCTTCTCCGTCATCTACTTCACGTACCGGATCTATCCGCCCATTCCGTTCAGTGTGCGGGCGATCTATGGCGCCATGACCCTGATCGGGATCTTCATGTGGGTGTCCTCGACCGAGGAATCTTGGAAAGACTTCCGGAAGCCCATCATCGCGGTTGCAGACGCCACGACGGCGACGACGAGGATGATCAGAGCGGTTATCGTGGTCCTGTTGCCGTTTCTGGTCGGCTTTATGGGTTACAACAGCATGAAGCCGAGCGTGGATGAGCCGATCGAGCTGCGCACGGTGCATCCGGCGCCGCCTGCGAGTACCAAGGTGCATGGGAAGACGTTTGTTCTCCAAACCGCAAGCAGCCCATACCGCGTGGATGATGCGGGGAAGTATTCGGACACCATCCAGAAGACCCACATTGATGGGAATCCGTGGGATGAAAAGGCGCCGCCTTACCTGCAGTATGTCCGGGAAGGGGGGCAGATCTTCTTCCAGAATTGCCATTTCTGCCATGGCGATAACTTGAACGGGCGGGGCATGTTCGCCTTTGCCTTCAATCCCATCCCGGCCAACTTCACGGACCCTGGGACCATCGCGCAACTCCAGGAGACTTTCGTGTTCTGGCGAGTGGCGAAGGGTGGAATCGGGCTTCCCAGAGAGGCCTTCCCTTGGGCCTCCGTGATGCCGCCGTGGGAGCAGCACCTGACGGTCGATGAGATCTGGAAGGTCATCCTCTTCGAATATTGGCATACGGGCTACTATCCAAGGACGTGGGATTAACCGTTCCCGATAACTTAGGGGTATAAGCAATGAACCGTTATTTCTCCAGTGTGTCGCGTAAGGGCCTTCTGATCGCCATGATGGCGGTCGCTGTCGGAGTTGGAGCCGGGATAGGAATTCTGTGGACCGCCGATGATGTCGCAGCCGACGTCAAGTTGTCCCCAGGATTCATGAAGGGCGCCAATCCTGCCAAGCCGGACCCTAAAATGATCGAGGAAGGCAAGAAGATTTATTTCCGGAAGTGCGTGTGGTGCCACGGCGTCGATGGTGCCGGGGATGGACCTGGCGCTGACCGGCTGTGGCCGCGGCCGCGCAACTTCAATCAAGGCACGTTTAAGATCCGTCATACGGCCAGTGGGGAACTTCCCCTCTTCGATCCGACGAAGCCGGTGGCCGGCCAGAATGACCTCTTCGACACCGTGACGCATGGCCTGCCCGGCTCGGCGATGCCATCATGGGACGGCATCCTGACGGAGCAGCAGCGGCTTCAGGTCCTGTCGTTCGTAACGATGCAGCTTGTCAAGGATCGGAAGTTTGACGACAAGACCGAAACCTTCAGCGTCCTCGATATTGCTAACAAGGATGCGATGAAGCCGATCGCCTACAGCGAGGAGAGCATCAAAAAGGGCGCCCAACTGGTTGTCGATAAGAAGTGCGTGGAGTGCCACGGGATGGAAGGCCGCGGCGACGGCAACCCGTTCAATCTGAAGGATGACTGGGGGTTCCCGATACAGCCGGCGAACTGGCACAAGTGTTGGAACTTCCGCGGCAGCCGGCAAGATCCGTACAAAATCGACACTATCTTCAGAACCTTCTCCACCGGGGTAAATGGGACGCCGATGCCGTCCTTTGCCGACAACACGACCGTCGAAGAAAGATGGCACATGGCCAATTTTGTGAATTCGGTGTGCGAGCGTGAGAAAGACGGTGATCCGTTCTCGAAGTTGCTTGAGATGGACCTGCAGACCGACAAGCCGAAAATCAATTTCGTCGTGCCATCCGGACAGATTGAAGGCGAGATTCCTGCCGATCCGAAGGACAAGAAGTGGCAGGATCGTTCTCGGCGGCTCATCGGCTTAGGGGGGCAAATTACCCACAAGCCTCGGAACTTCGTCAACCGGATTGATGATCTGTGGGTGCGGTCCCTCTACAACAAAAATGAGATCGCCTTCATGTTCCAGTGGGACGACCGGGTCAAGAGCCAGGTGGAGCCGGGCGTGACGGTGACGCCCGTTGAAGAGGCGCCGCCGAAGACCGGAGAAGAGAATTCGATTGCCGCCAAGCAGAACACCTATGCGGTCTACAATGACGCCGTGGCCATCCAGTTCCCGGCCAAGTGGCAGGAGATCACGCCTCCGGAGAAGCCGCGCTTCCTGTTTGGAGAAGAGAAACGGCACGTTGATCTCTGGAAATGGGAAGCCGACGGGACGCTGAAGGCCTATACGGGCTCGGGGTGGGACCAGCCTCTGGAGGAGCGTTCCGGGTCAACTGAAAAGTTGAAGCTGGTCAAGAGCGAGTTCAAGGACGGACGGTGGACCGTGATCATGAAGCGTCCTCTTCAGACCGACGACAAGGACAACGATGTCCAGTTCGTCACCGGGCAGTATATTCCGACCGTCTTCTTCGCCTGGGACGGCCATAACGGCGATGCTGGACTGAAGATGGCGTTGTCGGCGTTCTACTACAGCATTCTCGAACCGCCGGTTCCGATTGAGGCGAAGGTGTACCCTGTCCTGATGGCGGTGGGGATGGTTATTGCCGAAGGCTGGATCCTCCGCAGGCGGGCCAGCAAGAAAAAGATGATGAAGGCATAAGCCAACTCCCGCTGCTGGGGAACGGCTGAGGGTTCAGGGGGGTGGGCAAGGCCCACCCCCCTTTTTTATTGTCAGAATGAGGGACAGTAGTGACGGGTCTCATTATTGCGGGAGGTAAGAGCCGCCGGCTTGGGATCGACAAACGGTTTCTCGACCTCGGCGGGCGTACTTGTATACAACGGGTCTTGGACGCGTATCAGGGCATTTTTGACGAAATCCTGATCGCCGCTGATGCAGTCGGGCCCTTCCAGTCGTTGGGGGTCAGGGTTGTCGTGGACATCATGCCGGGGCGCGCCACTCTCGGCGGCCTGTACACAGGGCTGCACTACGCCGCCGGTGAAGGGGTTTTCGCCGCCGCCGGCGACATGCCATGGATCAATCCGGCGGCCATCAGGATCGTTCTTGACCGAGCCCACTCCGGCGACATCGTGATCCCGAATGTGGAGGGCAAGCTCCAGCCCATGCATGCCGTGTACTCGAAAGCGTGCCTGCCGTTCCTTCGAACCCTTGTCGAGGCCGGCACTCTCAAGGTTCAGGATCTCTGCAAGTGCCCCGAACTCCGTGTGCATCAGATCCCCCAATCCGCTTTCACGGCGGTGGACCCCGATCTCCGTTCATTTTTCAACATCAACACTCCGGACGATCTTGCCCGGGCGAAAAAGTGGATCGGTGAATAGCCTGGGAAGCCTTGCAAAACGCGGTGTTCGATGCAGTCTGAGCCTTGCCATTGACGGTTCGTTGTGTTAAAGTGCACTTCACTTTGGCGGCCCTCGGGGGTTTCTCGAGGGCCGCAGTCATGTGGAGTGCCAGGGCAATGTCGGTGGGGATCGTGCGGGAAACTGTTCTCTCTACCTTGCGGGAAGCCTTAAAGGATGCGAAGACTGAGGGTGACCTGAAGCTGACGGCCTTGCCTGCCCTCGTTCTCGATGTCCCCAAGAAAAGCGCCTGGGGCGATCTTGCCACGACGGTGGCAATGAATCTGTCCGCTTCTGAACGGCGCGCGCCCATGGAAATCGCGCAGATCATCGCCAAACGCCTGTTGCCCTCTCACGGTGATGTGCTTGAGCGTGCCGACGTGGTACCGCCCGGCTATATCAATCTGACGGTCAAGCGTGAACTCTGGTTTCAGGTTCTGGCTGAGATCGAGGCGCAGGGGGAAGACTATGGACGTTCGAACCTGGGCCTCGGCAAACGCGTATTGCTGGAGTTTGTGAGCGCGAATCCCACGGGTCCCCTGCACATGGGCCATGGGCGCGGTGCGGCTCTCGGCGGCGCACTGGCGAACCTGCTCCGGGCCACCGGCTATGAGGTGACCACGGAATACTACATCAACGACGCCGGCCGGCAGATAACCCTTTTTGCTGCGTCGGCAGCTTACACATACGAACAATTACTAGGCAAGCAGTTGTCATGGCAACCTACCCCGTTTCCAGAAGATGGCTATCGAGGGATTTATATAGATGCGCTAGCCAAAAAGTTGTATGAGAAACAAAAGCTCAGTGGTGAGGGATGCGTCAGGCTCAATCTTCACGACGTCTCGGACTGGGCCTGCAAACAGATGTTGGACGACATCAAGGCCGACCTGGCAGCGTTCGGTCTCCACTTCGATAAGTGGTTCAGCGAGCAATCTCTTTTCGATGACAATAAGGTCGAGGGTGCGCTTAATGACCTAAAGGATCAGGGATTGGTCTTTCAGCAGGACGGCGCCCTGTGGTTCAAATCAACAGTCTTTGGTGACGACAAGGATCGCGTCGTCAGGAAACAGGACGGAGAATACACCTACCTCGCCTCCGACATCGCCTACCATCGGAACAAGCTGGCGCGGGGCTATGATCTCTTGATCAACATCTGGGGGGCCGATCACCATGGATACATTCCCCGGATGCAAGCGGCCGTGGAGGCGTTCGGCTATCCGAAGGACCTCCTGAAAGTGGTGCTGGTGCAGATCGTGAACCTGCTGCGCGGCGGGCAGCGCGTGACGATGTCCAAGCGGGCGGGCGAGATGATCACCTTGCGGGAGGTATTCGAAGAAGTCGGTGCGGACGCGGCGAAGTTCATTTTCCTGTCCAGACGGGCCGACAGCCAGCTGGATTTCGATCTGGAACTGGCCAAGCAGCAGTCCGCGGAGAATCCTGTCTACTATGTCCAGTATGCCCATGCCAGGGTTGCCAGCCTCTTCCGGGTTGCTGCGGAGAGGGGGATCGCCGTGCCCGCAACCGGCGCGGTTGACTGGACCACCCTGAGCTCGCCGGATGATCTGGGTCTGATCAAGCCTTTGGCGGAATATCCCGCGCTGCTGGAAGCGAGCGCGCAGGCGCTGGAGCCGCATCGGCTCACTTATTATTTGCAGGATCTTGCGGCCCGCCTCCATGCCTATTATTACAAGCACCGGATCCTCCCGCCCGTGCTCGAGCGTGAACTGGACACCCAGGATCGTCTCAAGCCGGCTGCCCAGGAAGCCGGTGGGGAGCGGAAAGGCGAGACCCTCACGCCTGCTTTGACCGCCGCCCGGATGTGTCTCTTCCGAGGCGTCCAGGCTGTCATCCGGAACGGGTTGGGAATCCTCGGCGTGACGGCCCCCGAAAGGATGTGATGGCCGAATTGCGATTTCGGGTCTTGCACAGGGAGGGGCACTCGCGGGCGCGCGTGGGTGAGTTGCAAACCGTCCACGGCGCCGTGGCGACACCGGCCTTCATGCCCGTCGGGTCGCAGGCCACCGTGAAGGGGCTCTCTTCCGAGGAGCTCGCCGGCCTTGGCTTCGAGATGATCCTCTGCAACGCCTATCATCTGTATCTCCGGCCCGGCCACCGTCTGATCGAGGAGCTGGGCGGGCTGCACCGCTTTATGGGTTGGCCGGGATCGATCTTGACGGACAGCGGAGGGTATCAAGTGTTCAGCCTGGCGCCCTTGTGCAGGGTGTCGGATGACGGGGTGACGTTTCAGTCCCACCTGGACGGCTCGCTGCACCACTTGACGCCGGAGCTCGTCGTTGAAATTCAGGAATCGCTCGGCCCCGATGTGGCCATGACTCTCGACGAGTGCCTTCGCTATCCCGCGACGATCGAGGCGGCCGAAGGCGCGCTGGCCCGGACGACCCGGTGGGCTCGTCGCTGCCGGGATGCCCGCCGCCGGCCTGACCAGATGCTCTTCGGCATCGTCCAGGGAGGGCATTATCCCGAATTGCGCGCGCGGGCGGCGTCCGCGTTGGCGGAGATCGGCTTCGACGGGTATGCGCTCGGCGGCTTGAGCGTCGGCGAGGACAAGCCGGCCATGCATACGGCACTGGACGCGGCGGTGGCGGAATTACCGGAGTCCGCTCCGCGGTACCTGATGGGCGTCGGGACTCCGGAAGACCTGGTCGAAGGAGTCGCCCACGGCATAGACCTGTTCGATTGCGTCATGCCCACCCGCCACGGCCGCACCGGCTGGCTCTTCACTTCGTTTGGGCGGGTGCTGATCAAGAATGCCCAATATGCCCGTGATGAATCCCCTGTGGACCCCGCCTGCACGTGCGTGGTGTGCCGTTCTTATTCGAGAGCGTACCTCCGGCACCTGTTTCTGTCCAAGGAGATGCTCGGCGTCCGCCTGAATACCATCCACAACCTCCATTACTTCCAGGCCTTGATGGCCGGCATCCGTGACGCCGTTCGCCAGGGTCGGCTGGCGGAGTTTCGCGAACAGTTCCATGCAAGGCGCGTGGTGTGTGACGCATGAAGACTGTGATCACGCATGTGCTCGCGCAGGCCGCCGCTCCCACCCCCATGCCGTCAGTGGGCGAGCAGATGGCGCAGATGCTCCCAATGTTCATCATGATCGTCGTCATCTTTTATTTCGTGATTTACCGCCCCCAGAAGCAGCAGCGCCAAAAGCAGCAGGACATGATCAGTCAGCTTAAAAAGGGCGACAAGGTCGTGACGAGCGGGGGCCTCTGGGGGACAGTGACGAACGTCGGCAAAGAAACCGTGACGCTGCAGGTCGCTGAGAACGCCAAGATCAAGGTCGTCCGTGAGCATATCGTCCGTCTTCGCGGGGAAGACGATGACTGAAGCAGGTCTGTCATGAAACCGGTCGCCGGCCGCCTGATCCTCTTGAGCGTCACGGTCGTCGTGTCGCTGGCGCTCTTCCTGCCTTCCACGCCGCTGTTCTCCGGCATGCCCGAGTGGTGGAAGCAAAACCTGCCCAGTAAGGGGATGACCTTGGGTCTCGATCTTCAAGGCGGCATCCACTTGGTGTTGGAGGTGGAGGCGGAGCGTGCGATTGAGATCAAGCTGGACCGGGACGTGTCGAACATGACGGAGCTCTTCGCCGAGAAGAAGCTCCAGGTGGAAAGCGTCAAGCGGACCGGTCCGACCGAGATCACGGTCAATCTGGCGGAGCCCGGTGCGAAGGAGGCCGTTCTGACGCTGACCGACGACCAATTTCCCACTTTGAGCGGGCGGTCGCCCAGCGATCGCGTACTGGTGCTTTCCCTGAAGGCCGACGAGGCCGAGCGGATCAAGAAGGCGGCGGTCGGGCAGGCGTTGGAGACCGTCCGGAACCGGATCGACCAGTTCGGCGTCGCCGAGCCGCTGATCCAGCAGCAGGGGCTGCGCCAGATCGTCGTCCAGCTCCCGGGCGTGAAGGATCCCGGCCGGGCCAAGGCCCTCATCAAGAACACGGCCTTGCTGGAGTTCAAGATGCTGGACGAGGACCACAAGGTTGCGCGCGAGTTGCCCGACCGGGTTCCGGCCGGGAAAGAAGCGGACATTCTCAAGGAGTTCGAACCACAGATCCCTCCCGATGACGAAATTCTCTTCGAACGCAACGTGGAGAAGGAAACCGGACGGGTCACGAAGACGCCGTATCTCATCAGGAAACGGGTGGTGCTGACCGGCGACGTTCTGACGGACGCCCGTGTGGCGATCGGCGAGTTCCAGAATGCCTATGTCTCGATCAACTTCGACAGCACCGGAGGCAAGCTGTTCGAGCGGATCACCGCAGAGAACGTCAAGAAGCGCATGGCCATCATTCTGGACAACACGGTCTACTCCGCTCCGGTGATTCAGGAACGGATCAGCGGAGGGCGGGCCCAGATCACCGGCAGCTTCACCACGGAGGAAGCGAACGATCTGGCGATCGTGCTCCGCGCCGGAGCGCTCCCGGCTCCCGTGAAGATCATCCAGGATCTGACGGTCGGACCTTCCTTGGGTCGAGACTCCATCGAGAAGGGGGTGAGCTCCACCATGATTGCGGGCGCCATGGTGATCATTTTCATGGTCGTCTATTACCGCATGTCGGGCGCCATTGCGGATTTCGCCCTGATGCTGAACCTCGTGTGCCTGGTCGGGGCGCTCGCCGGGCTCAACGCCACGTTGACCCTGCCGGGCATCGCCGGCATCATCCTGACCATCGGGATGGGCGTGGACTCGAACGTGCTGATTTTCGAGCGGATTCGTGAGGAACTGCGGACCGGCAAGCCGGTCAGACCGGCCGTGGACGCCGGCTATGACAAGGCGTTTTTGACCATCGTGGACTCCCATGTCACGACCTTGATCACGGGCTTCGCGCTGTTTTTGTTCGGCACCGGCCCGATCAAGGGGTTTGCCGTCACGCTCTGCCTGGGGATCGCGATAAATCTGTTTACGGCCTTGGTCGGCACGAAGGTCATCTTCGATCTGCTCAACCGCCGGGGGCGGATAGAGCGACTGAGTATTTAGGGCCCCTATGCTTGAAATCCTCGGCAAGACCTCGATCGACTTCATGGGGCTCCGGCGGTATTCCTTCGCCCTGTCCGGCGTCCTGTTCCTTGTCGGCCTCCTGGCCCTGGTGCATATCTGGCTGGGGAAAGCCAACCTGGGCATCGACTTTGCGGGTGGGACGGCCGTCCAAGTGAAGTTTGAGCAGCCGGTCCCGATCGAGCAAGCCCGGAAAGCGCTGATCCGACATGGGTTGCCGGACGTCGAGTTACAGGAATTCACCGCCGGCAATAAGCTGCTGGTGCGGGTCAAGACCCAGACTACCATCGAAGAGAAAGTCGCCGAGAAGGTCTTGGAGGTGTTCAAGAAGGAATTCGCGGGTAATCCCTTTGTGGTGGACTCCAGCTACGAGATCGGCCCCGCCATCGGCCAGAAGCTCCAGAAGGACGCCCTGATCGCCATTTCGATCTCGATGCTGGGGATCATCCTCTACGTCGCCGCGCGCTTTGAGTTCCGGTTCGGCGTCGCGGCGGCGATCGCGACCTTCCATGACGTGTTTGCGGTGCTGGGTGTGTTCTATGTCTTGGATAAGGAGATCACCCTCTTGATCGTCACCGCCCTTCTGACGCTGGCGGGGTACTCGCTGACGGACACCGTCGTCGTCTTTGACCGGATCCGGGAGAATTTGACAGTACGCCACCGGGACCCGCTCGAGACCGTCATCAATAATGCCGTCAACCAAGTCCTGAGCCGAACGGTGGTGGTGTCGTTGACCGTCATTCTGGTGCTCATTCCCCTGACGCTGGCGGGAGGAGAGGTGCTGCACGATTTCTCCCTGGCGCTGCTCCTGGGCGTGATCGTCGGGACCTATTCCTCGGTCTTTGTCGCCAGTCCCCTCCTGATCCTTTGGAAAGGAACCCCCGGCAAGCTGCTTCGACGCCGATAAAGGTGTTACCTAGACTTGACAATTCAGGATAAGCCAAGGAAAATGAGTAGTTACGAGAAACCTTGGTGTTACCGGATTGAAACAGATCTTGCGCCGACAGAGTCTCCAGCGCCGGATCATCACCGCCATGGTGCTGATCGGCCTGTTGCCCCTTAGCTTCGCTCTCGTCATTACCTACCTCGAAGAGCGCCAGGCCATCCGGGACACGATCGGACGGGATTTCCGCCAGATCGCGATCGAGGCCGCCGGCAAGATCGAATTACAGGTAATGCAGGGCGTCAGCGAAGCCCGCCAGTTGGCCACGATTCCGATCTTGCGCGGGGCGGTCATTGACTCCAACCGGAGCTATGCCGGACGCGAGCCGGCCTCCGTGCGCCGGATGGTTCGCGAGTGGGAAGGCCGCTGGAACAAGGGGATCAATCGCGATCGGTTCCCGGAGTTCATCAATAAGATGGCGACCGATTACCTGATCGAGTGGTATCGCATCCGGAAGGCCGAGTATATCGCCATTCTGGTCACGGACAGCCAGGGCGCGCTGGTGCTGAGCTCGACGCCGCGGGTCGAGTACGACCAGAGCAAGACCCAGTGGTGGCAGGCGGCC
This sequence comes from uncultured Nitrospirales bacterium, assembly GCA_964384595.1. Classification (GTDB taxonomy): domain Bacteria; phylum Nitrospirota; class Nitrospiria; order Nitrospirales; family NS-4; genus SCTG01. The sequence continues at coordinate 6,368 of CAYLLY010000023.1, read as the reverse complement.
TACAGCGGTGGCAAAGGGCAGATCTATGTGAGCGATCTCGATTACGACCAAGCCCTCGGGTTTCATGTCCTCGATGTGGCCGTGCCCGTCTTTGATGACGTCCAGCGGCAGGCGGTCGGCGCCGTCAACGTCCGGTTGCGGCGCGACGAGCTGTTCAAGGCCATCCGCGAGGTCCGTATCGGGGAGCAGGGACACGCGATGTTGCTGAACACGGCCGGGAAGCCGCTGATCTGCCCCGTGCTTTCCCCCGACAGGCATACGATCAATGCCCCCCTCATGCGGCAGCTCATCCAGCCGGCGGCAGGGTGGGTGGTGGCTGAGGATGATTCGCACGGCGGGAAGAACTCGATCGTGGGGTTCGCGCCCGTCCGGTTTCCGATCGCGCTCGCTCCCGAAAGCCTGGGGGGAGGCGGCGTGCAGTGGCTCACATTCGTCCGGCAGGATCCGAAGGAGGCGTTTGCGCCGTTGAGTCAACTGCTGTGGAAAGTCTCCCTGGGGGCTGTGGGCGTGTTTCTGCTCATGTTGCTGACCGGCCTGTTCCTGGCCCGCCGGATCGTGCGCCCGATCCAGGCGTTGCAGGCTGGCGCGGCCCTGATCGGCCGGGGCGAGCTCAATCACCGGTTGGCCATCACGACCGGCGATGAGATCGAACAGCTCGCGGACAATTTCAACCAGATGGCGGACAGCCTTCGCCGGCACACCGAGGGACTCGAGCACGAAGTGGCGCACAGGACAAAGGACCTGCGCGAGTCGCAGGAGCGGTACAAGATCCTGTTCGACGAGGCGGCGGACTCGGTGATCATGGTCAATCCCGGCGGGGGGATCGTCGCGGTGAACCGGCGCCAGGAGGCCATCCTCAAGTATCCGGAGGATCAGCTGGTGGGCCGCCGCTTCATCGACCTCATCCTGCCCAAGTACCAGCCGGCCGCGACGGCTCTGATGCAGGAGGTCCTGAAGGGGGCGAACAAGACACCGACCTTGGAGGTCAAGGTGTTCGACCGGGCCGGGCGGCCGGTCCCCATGGAGCTCGACCTCACCGGCATCCAGACCGGGCCCATGATCTACACCATGGTACAACTGCGGGACATCACGGAACGGAAAGCCCTGGAGCGGCAACTCCAGGAATACAGCGAGTCGCTGGAAGTGAAGGTCCAGGACCGGACCCGCGAAATCGGGGAGACGAAGACCTATCTCGAGAATCTTCTGGAGAACGCCAACGACGTCATCTACACGCTCGATCACGATCAGCGGTTCACCTACGTGAACGGCAAGGTCGCCACCTGGGGGTATCGCAAGGAGGACCTGATCGGACGGCCGTACCTGTCGTTGCTGTCCCGCCGGCATCGCGGGAAACGACTCCGGTCCACCTTGGATATCGGTGCCAAACAGGCCTATGAAGTGGAGATCGTGACGAAAGCCGGGGAGCTGCGCCAGGCCCTGGTGAGCGTGTCGCCGCTTCGGGATAACGAAGGGAAGATCGCGGGGGTGCTGGGGATCGCGCGTGACATCACGGACAAAAAGCGGCTGGAGCAAAAAGTATTGAACGCCGAGAAGCTGGCGTCGGTCGGCAAACTGGCGGCCGGCGTCGCGCACGAGATCAACAACCCGCTGGGGGGCATCCTGAACTGTCTCTACAATCTCCGGAAGGGGAGCCTGTCCCCGGCTCGTGAACGGGAGTACCTGACGTCGATGGAAGACGGGTTACGGCGGGTGCAGAAGATTGTGCGCCAGTTGCTGGACTTTTCCCAGCAGTACGAGCCCGAGCTCTCGCCGACGGAAGTGAATTCGGTCATCGAGCGCGTCCTGACGCTGACCAACTACGCGTTCGAGGGGACGGGCGTGGGCCTTCGCCGGGAACTGGCGCGCGATCTGCCGACCCTGCTGGCGGATCAGCACATGATCGAGCAGGTTCTGATGAACCTGATCCTCAATGCGGTGCAGGCGATTCGCGGGGACGGGTTGGTCACGGTCCGATCCGGCACGGACGGGCCGTGGTGCACGATCGAAGTGGAAGACACCGGCTGCGGGATTCCGCCCGATGTCCTGCCGAAGATTTTCGATCCGTTCTTCACGACCAAAAGCCAGGGCGAGGGCACGGGTCTGGGGCTTTCCGTGAGCCTCGGCATTGTCGAACGGCACGGCGGGCAGATCGCGGTGAAGAGCCAGGTCGGGCAGGGGACCACGTTTACCGTCAAGTTGCCCGCGCTGAGCGTCCGGTCGCTGGCGGGCAGGGAGGCCTGAGGCGATGCCGCAGCCGAACGTCCTCATCATCGACGACGAGCCCCTGATGCGGATCTCGATCGCCGACGCGTTGAAAGACGAGGGATGCCAGGTCAAAGTCGCCGCGACCGGCCTGGAGGGCGTCGATCTGATCAAGAAGGAGCCGTTCGAGATCGTGATCTCAGACCTTCGGCTCCCCGGGATGGACGGGCTCCAGATCCTCCAGACCTGCAAGGAGGTGTCGCCCAAGACCGGCGTGATCGTCATCACTGCGCACGGCTCCGTCGAGACGGCGGTCGGCGCGATGAAGATGGGGGCCTACGACTACGTCACCAAGCCCTTCTCGATGGACGAGCTGCTCCTGATCGTCAACCGTCTCCTCAAGGTATTGGAATTGGAGGATGAAAACCGGTCGTTGCGGGAGGAGTTGGAGGGCCGTTTCAGCTTCAAGGGGCTGCTCGGCAAGAACGACAAGATGCGGGAGGTGCTGGAGAAGATCAAGCTGGTGGCGCCCACCGACTCGACGGTGCTGATCCTCGGCGAGAGCGGCACCGGCAAGGAGTTGGTGGCCAACGCGATCCACCACAACAGCCCGCGCCGGGACGGGGCCTTCATCAAGGTCAGTTGCGCCGCGCTGCCGGAGACCCTGCTGGAGACCGAGCTGTTCGGGCATGAGCGCGGCGCCTTTACGGGAGCGCTCCGGCAGCGGAAAGGGCGGTTCGAGCTGTCGCACCAGGGCACGCTCTTCCTGGACGAGATCGGGGAGATCTCGCCGCTGGTGCAGGTCAAGCTGCTGCGCGTGCTGCAGGAACGGCGGTTCGAGCGTGTCGGCGGCAACCAGACGATCGAGGTGGACGTGCGGCTGATCTGCGCGACCCAGCGCGACCTCAAGAAAGAGGTCCAGGCGGGGCGGTTCCGGGAGGATCTCTTCTATCGGCTCAGTGTCGTCCCGGTCCATTTGCCGCCGCTGCGCGAACGGAAGGAGGACGTGCTTGTCCTCGCCGACCACTTCCTGGGGGGCTTTGCGCTGCGGACGGGCAAGCGGGTCAAGGCGTTTTCCCAACGGGCCAAGGAGCTGCTGCTCCGGTATTCGTTCCCCGGCAACGTCCGTGAGTTGGAGAACACGGTCGAACGGGCCGTCACGTTGGGCAGTGAGAACAAGGAGATCGAACCCTGGGACCTCTGCGGATTTCCTTCGTGCCCCTATCTGGGAGGACCACCCCAGCCGAATTGCGGGTTCTGCAGCGAAGGAGTGCCGATGGCCGAGAAGAAGGCGGGTTCGGTGGATCGGCTGGATACCGCCCGCGAGCAGTTCGAGCGGCAGTACATCGTCAAGGCGCTGGAGCGGACCAAAGACAACAAGACCGAAGCCGCGAAACTGCTCGGCATGTCCCGCAAAGCCCTCTGGGAGAAGTGCAAGCGCTACGGGATTACGAAGGACACTAACGGATCGGAGGAGTGAGCCAGCTGCGTAGGGGCGGACCCCCGTGTCCGCCCTTCAGATGACCGGTCCGGGCCACCTATGATGCCCGTCCTTCCCCCTGCCTTCCGTGACAATTCATAGGGGCGGGGCTATACTTTCTCAGAATGTTTGATCGCGCCTACGATGCGCGAGTCAGGGCAGCCGCGTTCGAGTGGCTCAGTGAGCAGGTAGCGGTTCACGGAGATGTCTTGCCGCGAACGCTACTTGCGAAGGGCTTGCCCCTTGACGGCTCGCGGGTCCCACTAGTGGGACCGCAAGGCATCTTCAAGCCTCAGGTTCTCAGCGAGGTTCCTCTTTCGATTACAACTGCTCCCGAAGGGCCTTACGATGACTCCTTCGGCGCCGATGGCCTCCTCCGTTATCGCTATCGCGGATCGAACCGAAACCATCCAGACAATCGTGGGTTGCGCTTCGCTATGGAACGTAGGTTGCCCCTCGTCTACTTCCACGGAGTTGTCCCAGGGAAGTATGTCGCTGCTTGGCCCGTATTCGTTGTCAGAGATGATCCAGCCAAGCTCGCATTCTCCGTTGCTGTCGACGATGCGTCTCACATCGGACTCTCCACTCTCGCAAGTGATCCTGCCGGCGCCGTACATGAGGATGCCAACAGCGGACGGCGGCTCTACATAACGGCGTCTGTTCGGCAACGCCTTCACCAGAGAGCCTTTAGGGAGCGAGTTCTCTCAGCGTACCGACATCAGTGTGCATTTTGCAGATTGCGCCACGAGGAACTTCTCGACGCGGCTCATATTGTTCCCGATTCTGAGCCACAGGGAGAACCCCTCGTTAGCAACGGCTTGGCTCTCTGCAAGCTACACCACGCTGCATTCGACCGCTATTTCTTGGGCGTCAGGCCCGACTACGTCATGGAGGTACGCCCGGACATCCTTAAAGAGCATGATGGGCCAACGTTAGTTCACGCATTTCAAGCGCTCCACGGCGTCCGTATATCTGTGCCAGCACGATCGACTCTTAAGCCAGCGGTTGGGCTCTTGGAGGTCCGCTATAAGCGGTTCCTTCATGCGAGAGATGGCGTTCTCTCTTGAATCCGACATAAGAATGCAAAATGGGTCCGCCTCCATTTCCCCCTCCGCTTCCACCCGTCTCACTCTTCAGACCAGAAAAACGGGCGCGGCACGCAGCGCCCCTACGATTCCCCTCACCCGCACCCTTATATAGTATGTACGATGATTGGGACATGGAGTTTCACCATTTAGAAGCGCGATCGGAACAAGCTGGCCAGAGGACCACCTGCACCCCATCCCCGGGAGGATCTGGGAGAGACTGTCCCGGCCAGCCTCCGAACGGCCGTCGAGGTTCGATAGGAAGTTGTCCCGATGAGGACCGATATAAGGCGAACCAGCCGTTCGGGCTCTGACAGCCGCGCGACGAAAGGAGGGAGGGATGCCACGGTACTACATGGGTGTTGATTGGGCGGACCAGACCCATGCCGTCTGGGTCGGGGATGAGCACGGCACGCCGGTGTTCGAGCGCACCGTGCCGCACACCGCCGATGGCTTCAGCGACTGGAGCCGCTGGCTCTACGAATGTCAGGCGGCCGGGATCGAGGTCTGGGCCGCCATTGAACGGCCCGACGGCCGGGTGGTCGAGTTCCTGCTCGATCATGGGGTGAGCGTCTACCCGATTAATCCCAAGGCGCTGGATCGGGCGCGGGACCGCTTCCGCATGAGCAGCAGTAAGAGCGATCCCTTCGATGCGCGGGTGCTGGCCGAGTTTCTGCGCACGGATCAGGGGCATCTGCGGCCGCTGCAGCCCAACACGGAGGCGGCGCAGGAACTTAAGCTGCTGACGCGGGACTATCACCGCGTGGTGCGGCAGCAGACTCGGCTGCTCAATCAGCTCACCGCCACGCTGAAGGAATACTATCCCCAGCCGCTGCACGTGTTTGAGGATGTGACCACGCAGCTGGCCCTGGACTTTCTGCGGACCTATCCGACGCCGACGGCCCTGGCGGCGCTGCGACCGCGCGAGTGGGCCCGCTTTGCGCGAGGGCACCGGCTGGGGGAGGCGCGGAAGGCTGCGGTGTGGGAGGCCCTCCAGCAACCCACGATCCCGGTGCCGGCGCATGTCGTGCGGGCGAAGGCGTGCTTGGTCCAGGTGCTGGTCGCGCAACTCGACACCGTGGTGAGCGCCATCGCCCGCTATCAGGCGGAGATTGACCGTTTTTTCGCCGCGCTGCCAGCGGCTGAGTGGATGAACTCGCTGCCCGTCGGCCACCACGGCATGATGGTGCCGACGATCTGGGCCGAACTGGGCGATGCCCCCGACCGCTGGCAGTCGGTGACGCATTGGCAGGCGCACGCCGGCATGGTGCCTGTGACCGAACGCAGCGGAAAGCAGCACGTGGTGCGCTTCCGCTTCGCCTGCAACAGCCACCTGCGCTATGCCCTGGACCGGCTGGCCTTCTGCTCGTTGCAGCGGAGCGAGTGGGCACGTGCCTACTATCGCCGGCAGCGCAGGCTCGGGCATAGCCATCATCGGGCGTTGCGCGCGCTGGGCGCGAAATGGGCGAAGATCATCTTTGTCATGTGGCGGCAACATAAGCCGTACGAGGAGCAGTATCACTTAGCGACCATGGCCAAACAGCATCTTCGTCAGGTGGCCTAACAAAAAGGACTTGACATCCCCATAGGAAGTCTCTCCC
>CAYLLY010000022.1:0-28216 GCA_964384595.1 uncultured Nitrospirales bacterium | reverse complement strand
GGACCATGATCGACGAAGAAATCAAACTGCTTCACGACCTGCTGCTGAAGCTCGGCGTCACGCTCACCATGGCGGTGGTCCTGTTCGGGGTCTACTACTTCATGTCCCGGAGGCGGGCCAAGAAGGTGCCGGGCTATTTCTTCGCCACCTACATCGTCACGCTGTCGCTTTACGTACTGCTGATTCTGAACGAGAGCGAGCTGGTCTGGTTCGTGGACCTGTGGGAGGTGGCGTACCTGTGGACCAAGTTCGCGGCCTATCTCGGCACGGCCTTTTATCTCTTAAAAGCGGCGGACCTTCTCCTGTTGGAAGACTATCTCGTCGCCAAGAAGGGGATGCATATCCCCGAACTGCTCCGGCTGCTGCTGGTTATCGCCGGTCTCGCGGCGGCTGCGCTGGTGCTCCTCAGCATGGTCATGGGCATCAACGTCGTCGCGCTGGTCGCCATCCCGACCGCCGCCACGGCGGTCATAGGGTTCGCCCTGCAGGACACGCTCAAGCGGTTTTTCGCCGGCCTGATGCTGGGCAAGCTCATCCGGGTCGGAGACTGGGTGTGCGTGGCGGGCAAGGAGGGCCGGGTCTTGAAGGTCGATCTGGGGCACGTGACCATCCTGACCCGCAACGACGACCAGGTGACGATCCCGAACAACGTGGTCGTCCAGCAGGACATCCTCAATTACAGCAAGCCCACCACGAAGCATGCCAGGACCGTGCTCGTGGACACCGGCTATGATGCCCCTCCCACGCAGATCCAGGGAATCCTGACCGGGGCCGCGCAAGCGGTGCCCGGCGTGCTGCACGACCCCGCGCCCGAAGCCTTCGTCGCGGCCTTCAAGGACTCCACCGTCCAATACCGCTTGAAATTCTGGATCAAGGATTTTGCCGGTGCGCCGGACATCGAGGGGCAAGTCCTGGCATACGTCTGGTACGCCTTCCAGCGCCACGGGATCGAGATCCCTTTTCCCCAGCGCACCATCCACATGACAACGGCGCCCGACGAAACATCAATCCAGGCGTCGAAGCGCGCGCGCATCCTTAGAGCGCTGCGCCGGATCGAGTTTCTCTCAGTTCTCAATCCGGAGGAGTTTGAGACCGTCGCCCGACAGTCCAAGATCCAGGTATACCTGCCGGGCGAGGTCGTCGTCCGCCAGGGGGATGTGGGGATGGAGTTCTTTTTCATCCTCGAAGGCCAGGGGGAAGTCCGCAAAGGGGACGGCGAGGCGGTCTCCACGGTCGCGGCCCTAAGCCCGGCGCAGTTCTTCGGCGAGATGGCGCTGCTGACCGGCGAGCCGCGCGTGGCCACCATCGTGGCGCAGACGCGGCTCGAAGTGCTGGTGATCTCAAAAGAGGCGCTTGCGCGGCCCATCATGAACAATCCCATCCTGGCGGAACGGATCGGGGGCATCATGGCGGAGCGGAAGGCCGAGATGGCGTTGCACCAGGAACGGTTGGCCCATCAGAGCGAGCCGGTCCGCGATCTCGCGGAGCAGTCCAAGACGCTGGGCTCCCGCATCCGAAAATTCTTCGACACTTCGGCCCGGTGATGGGCGAGGCCTGTCACAGCGACGTAGCATGATGCTGGTCCTTCTCTTTGCGCTCGGGTGTTTGTTCGTCGGACCTGTGCCTGCGCGGGCGGTTGAGCGCGGTCCGGCGGTGCAGGCGGCGGAACAACCCCCGGACCCTTCCCAAGCGTACCTCTCAATCACGCCCCGCATGACCAAAAAGGAAGTCCATAAATTGATGGGCAAGCCGTCCCAGTCAACCGATACGCTATGGATCTATGCATATGACGACGGAACGATCGTGGAGGTCACCTTTTCGAAGCAACGGCGCGTGACGCAGGTGGTCAATTATAAGAAGCGGCCGCAGAGGTAACGCGAGCCGGCCATTTTCTCTACTTCGGCAGGTCGAACGTCAGCTTCATCCCCTTGGTGAGCTTCTCCCGTTTGACCGATCCCGCCGGCAGTTCGAGGGCATAGAGGGCGTCCCTGCCCGGTTTGTATTCCGGGCAGGGGTCCTGGCGGCAGAGCGGGACGTTTTCTTCGATGTAGACGATCCGCTTGTCCGGTCCGATCCACAGGATGTCGAGCGCCACTGCGGTGTTCTTCATCCAGAAGCTCCACTCGCCGGCCTCCTCGAACACGAAGAGCATGCCCGCATCGGGCGCCAGCCTCTCCCGGAACATCAGCCCGCGCGACCGCTTCTGCGGGGTGTCGGCGAGCTCGGCCTGAATGCGGGCCCCGGTGGGGCAGGTGATGGTAATGGTGGGTTCCGCTGCGATGGATGCTGCGGAGAAACACAGAGCCCCGGCCAGAAATCCTGCGGCAGTCATCGCGTCATGCCTGGACATAGACGATGCATCATAGGCACGGGGCCATGCCCTGTCAAACGCCTTACCCTTGCCTTGACAAGCTCGTCGGCGGTGGATTACGGTGCAGGAAATCAATGAATGAACATGCCTGAGAGGGGTTCCAGCCTCATGGAGCGGCCCTGGCACGCGCAGTACGAAGCGGGAATTCCGCCGACCCTGTCCTATCCGGATGTCCCGCTCCATCGATTCCTCGTCGACTCTGCCCGCCGGTTCCCGGACCGCGCGGCGTTGGAGTTCTACGGGCGACGCATCCCGTATCGCGAGCTGGACGATCTCACCGATCGCTTCGCGCAGGCGCTGATCCGGCTCGGCGTGGGGAAGGGCGATCGTGTCGCGATGTTGCTTCCCAACTGTCCCCAGGCGGTGATCAGCTACTTCGGCGCGCTGAAGGCCGGCGCCTGTGTCGTCCAGACGAACCCTCTGTACGTCGGGCCTGAAATCGCGCACCAGGTGACGGACTCCGGCGCGGAGACGATCGTCGCGCTCGACCAGTTCTATCCCCGGATCAAAGAGGTCCAGGCGCGCACGCCGCTTAAGCGGATCATCCTGACCAACGTCCGCGACTACCTCCCCTGGCTGAAGCGGCTCCTGTATCCCATCAAAGCCCGCCGCCAGGGCCAATGGATCGAAGTCGAGCGGGTACCGCCCATCTATGATTTCCCCGCGCTCATCCGGGAGGCTCCGGCCGGCCCTCCGCCGGGTGACGTGTCTCCGGACGACATCGCCCTGCTGCAGTACACCGGCGGCACGACGGGTGTCCCGAAGGGGGCGATGCTCACGCACCGCAACCTTGTCGCCAATACCATTCAATGCCGGTGGTGGCTGAAGGGACTTCGGGAAGGCGAGGAAGTGTTTCTCGGCGTGCTGCCGTTCTTCCATGTGTACGGCATGGCGACCTGCCAGAATCTCGTGATGCTGCTCGGCGCCGCGGTGGTGCTCCTGCCTCGCTTCCAAGTGGATGAAGTGCTCAAGGCTCTCGCTGCACACCGTGTAACGGCCTTCCCCGGCATTCCGGCGATGTATCTGGCCGTCACCAATCACCGGAAGGTGGCCGAGTACGATCTCACGTCCATCCGCTACTGTATCAGCGGCGCGGGCCCGTTGTTCGCCGAGGTGCAGGATCGGTTCGAAAAGCTGACCGGCGGCCGTCTCATCGAGGGTTACGGTCTGACCGAGGCGTCGCCGGTCACCCACTGCAACCCGATCGTCGGCCAGCGCCGTTCCCGCTCCATCGGCCTGCCCGTGCCCGATACCGACGCGCGGGTGGTCGACTTTGAAACCGGCCGCCGCGTGCTCCCGGCCGGGGAGGAAGGGGAGCTCCAGGTGAAGGGCCCTCAGGTGATGCGAGGGTACTGGCACCATCAGTCCGAAACGGATGCCGTCCTCCAAGACGGCTGGTTGAGCACGGGGGATCTGGCTCGGATGGATGCGGAGGGATTTTTCTACATTCTGGACCGCAAGAAGGATATGATCAAATCCGGCGGCCTGAACGTCTACCCCCGCGAAGTGGACGAATGTTTGTGCCGGCATCCAAAGGTGAAGGAGGCCTGCGTCGTCGGCATCCCGCAGGAGTTGCGGGGAGAGAAAATCAAGGCCTTCGTCGTGCTGAAGGACGGGGCGGAGGCTACCGCCGCCGAGATCCTGGAGCACTGCCGGTGCCATCTGGCCCAGTTCAAGGTGCCCAAGCAGGTGGAGTTCCGGAAGGAGCTGCCGAAGACGCTGGTGGGCAAGGTCTTGCGCCGCGTGCTGCTGGACGAGGAACTGAAACGGCCGGCCGGCCCACATTGAATGAGGGAGTGAATCTGTGGCATACGTACTGCACACTGCGATGGCGATCGACAAGGCCGTCCTTCACCGGGACCGCTGTCTCGAGGTGCCTCAGAACGTGACCCACCAGGACCACTGGACGGGGGTCTGGCAGGAAATCACGGACAAGGAACGGGCCTATGAGGCGCTCGAGCTGAGTTCGGCCAAGTACAAGATCAAGTGCACGTTGTGCAAACCGTAATTCAGAGGGAGCCTGTATGAAAGAGAAAAAGATGGTGCATTACGTCAAGGGCGTGTTCGTTTGCCCCCAGTGCCGGCAGTCGTACGTGCAGGAGAAATGGATCGAGGAGTGGCGGGTCCGCTGCCACAAGTGCGACCACCGGGGGAGCTTGACCCACGTGTCGGTCGAGGAGCAGATGGACGAGGAGACCCGCCGGTATTAAGCGGGCGGCTCGCGAAGATGGCCCTGCCGGTCCCTTGGCCCGTCATCCTGTGCGCGTGGGCCCTCGCGCTCCCGGCCGCTCCGTCCCTCGCCGCCGCTCCTGACGCCGTCGCCGTCCTCGTCACCTACCACTCGCTCTCCGGCAACACCGAGAAGATGGCCCGCGCGGTGGCCGAGGGGGCGCAGTCCGTCCCCGGCACGCTCGTCGCGCTGAAGCGGGTCGGGGACGTGACCGGCAACGATCTCTTCTCTTCCGATGCCCTCATCGTGGGCTCTCCGGTCTACTGGTCGAACATGTCCGGCGAAGTCAAGACCTTCTTCGACAACTGGCAGCTCAAGTTCGGCGTCTTTCCCGAGTTCAAAATGCGCAACAAGGTCGGCGCGGCGTTCGCCACGGGCGGGCAGGCGTCCGGCGGCAAGGAGGTCACGATGCTGACCATCCTCGCGGCGATGCTGGGCAACCAGATGATCGTCGTCAGCGGCGGCGGCGCGTTCGGGGCCAGCGCCACCACCGAGGGAGACTCCCCCGGCATCGACGACAAGGAACTGGCGGCGGCCCGCGATCTCGGCCGGCGTGTGGCGGAAGTGGCCGTCCTCATCAAGCGGGGCGCGCGGAAGTAACTCCATGCCGCAGGACTCCTACGATGTGGTCGTGGTCGGAGCCGGGCTCGCGGGCTCGGCCTGCGCGCTGACCCTGGCGCGCAGCGGCGTGCGGGTGTGCCTCTGCGAGCGGGGCGCGCGCCCGGGCGAGAAGAGCTTGTCGGGCATGGTCCTGTACGGCCGCCCGCTGGCGGCGCTGATTCCCTTCTTCTGGAAGGAGGCGCCGGTTGAGCGCCCCATCGTCCGGCGGCGCTTTTCGGTCCTGTCGAAGGACTCCGAGGTCGCCCTCGACCTGCGCTTCGAGGAGTTCAATCACCCGCCCTACAATTACACGTTCAGCGTGCTGCGCTCCCGGTTCGACCGGTGGTTTGCCAAGCAGGCGGAAGACACCGGCGCGACGCTGCTCGCGGGCGCGCTCGTGGACGATCTGCTGTGGGACGGGGAGAAGGTCGCCGGCGTCGCGATCCGTGGAGGCGTCACCCTGAAGGCCGGCGTCGTGGTGTCCTGCGAAGGGACGAACGCCTTTCTCGCCGAGAAGGCCGGGCTCCGGGACCGGTTCCCCCATCGCAATATCGCGGTCGGTGTCAAGGAAGTGCTGGCCATGCCGCGCGAGATCATCCAGGAGCGCTTCGGGCTGGAAGGCGATCAGGGCATCGCGATGGAGTTCTACGGGCAGTCCGTCAGGGGCCTGGTGGGGTCGGCCTTCCTCTACACGAACCAGGGCTCGATTTCGGTCGGCCTGAGTTGCTCGGTGGAATCCCTAATCGCGGGAAAGATTCCCCCGGCGGAGCTCCTGGCGCAGTTCAAGCAGCATCCGGCGGTGCGGCGGTGGGTGCGCGGCGCCGAGCGGCTGGAATACGGCGCGCAGATGATCCCGGAGGGAGGCTACTACGGCATCCCGCTGCTGGTGCGGGACGGGTTTATGGTGTGCGGGAGCGCCGCCGGGCTCGTGGGCGGGGCGTTCTATCACGAGGGCTCTTCGATGGCGTTGCTCTCCGGGCGGCTGGCGGCCGAGACGATCCTGGATGCGCGCAAGCAGGGCGAGTATTCCGCCCGCGCGCTCAAGCCGTATGTCCAGCGGCTTAGGCAGAGTCCGGTCATCAAGGACCTCTACCAGCAGCGGCGTCTCTCGGCCTGGTGCCACGAGAGTCCGCGGTTCTTCCGTGACTATCCGGACCTGGCGATCGAGTTGCTGCGGGACTACTTTACGGTCTCGGAGAAAACCAAGGGCGAGATCCACCGCGGCATCGCCCGCAAGTTCCGCCGGCGCGTGGGGTGGTTCAAGGGGCTCCTCGACTTCTGGCGCTTCAAGCGGGCGATGTTCGGAAAGTAGGAGCGGGTCCTGCCCCCGCATAGCCCAGTGCAGCTGGGCGTTTCGCCGTCGAAGTCCCGGAACCCGGCTGTACGCCCCACGCTGCATCTGGGCGCCCATGCGGTGTCACCCGCAAGAGAAGCTAGCCTAGCGTGGCTTGGAGGGCTTCGAGTTTTTTGGTGACTTGCATGTCGCCCTTCTTGAGGGAGACGGCGTGGCCGTCCTGGCAGACTTCCTTGGCGCGGTCGGTTTTGCCGACCTTGAGCAGCGACTCGACGAGGGCGAGGTACGCGGCGGAATAATCCGGCTTGGCCTTGATGCACAGCTCCAGATAGTCGGCGGCTTCGGCGAACGATCCTTCCTCCATCAGAAATTTCCCCAGGCCGAACAGGGCGACCTCGTCGGTCGGGTCCATCTGGACCAGCTTCTTCAGCTGCTCGATGCGTGGATTGGCCATAGCACGCGCACTCTAGCAAGGTCCGGCGCGCCTTGTCTACGTGAGAACCCCTGTGCTAGATTCGCCTATGGCGCGCACCGGCTTCGTCTATCACGCCGACTACCTTCAGCATGACATGGGCCAGGGCCACCCGGAGTCCCCCCAACGGCTGCAGGCGATTATCGCCCGGTTGGAAGAAACGGGGTTGCTGCCTGGTCTTATCCGGATTGCCCCCCAGTCCGCCACCGACGACTGGGTCACGCAGATCCATACCAACTCGTACGTGAAGACGCTTCGCCAGCGGGCCCCGCATCAAGGGTATGTGTCCCTGGACCCCGACACCTCGATGTCGCCCGGCTCGCTGGGCGCAGCGTATCTGGCGGCGGGCGGTGTCCTCTCGGCGGTGGACGCCATCATGGACAAGCGCGTGGACAACGCCTTCTGCGCGGTGCGCCCGCCCGGCCATCACGCCGAGGCCGACCATGCGATGGGGTTCTGTCTCATCAACAACGTGGCGGTGGCGGCGCGCTATTTCCAGAAACGGTACGGCCTGGAGCGGATCGCGATCGTGGATTGGGACGTGCACCATGGCAACGGGACCCAGCATGCCTTCTACAAAGACCCCTCGGTCTTCTTTTTCAGCACGCACCAGTATCCCTACTATCCCGGCACGGGCGCCGTCGACGAGCGCGGCGAGGGCAAAGGGGAGGGATTCACGCTGAACGTGCCGCTTCCGGCCGGGATGGGCGACAAGGAATACCTGGAGATCTTCAATCACATCCTGCGCCCGTCGCTCAAGGCCTACCGTCCCGATGCCGTCATCATCTCCGCCGGGTTCGACGCGCACCGCGACGATCCGCTGGCCGGCATGAACCTGACCGACAAGGGCTACAAGGCGCTGACCACGGTCGTGAAGGAGATTGCGGGCGAGCATGCGTCGGGGCGGGTGCTGTCCTGCCTGGAGGGCGGCTACAACCTCGCGGCGCTCGCCGCGTCCGTGGAAGGACACCTGCGCGTGCTGCAGGAAGCATGAGCGGTGAGACGCCGCCGAAGCGAGGATGGGGCCATGCCCTTCTCGTGGCTTTTGAGTGGAGCACGCTGGCGATCCTGCTGCTCATCGGCGCCGGCGTCTATCTCTTCTACGCGGAACTGCGGCCGATGGTCATCTTCGGCCTGCGGCAGGATTTCGCCCGGGCGATCCCCGTCCAAAAAGTGCCCGCCGGCGTTCCCAGCCTGAAGTCCGCGGACTGCGGGAAATGCCATCGCGAGATCTACGAAGAATGGAAGACCTCGTATCACGCGCAGGCCTACACGGACCCTTTCTTCCAGGCCTACTGGAAGAAGGACGGTGAGGTGTGGATTTGCCTGAACTGCCACACGCCGCTCGCCAACCAGCAGCCCGAATTGATCACCGAGGTCCCGCGCGATCGGGTGGAGAAGGCCGTCAAGGCGCCGAATCCGGACTTCGACCGGGCGCTCCAGCAGGAAGGCATCTCCTGCGCTGGCTGCCACGTGCGCGACGGCGTCATCCTGGGTCCGTTCGACGACTCGGTGGCGCCGCACCCCACGCAGCTCGACCCGAAGTTCCGCACCACCGAGATCTGCTACCGCTGCCACCAGGTTCCCAAGGGTCCCTTCCAGTTCTACAACGTGGGACCCTGCGGGACCTTTCCCGAATATGAAGGGACGTACTTTGCGAAGGAGCGCGGCATGATCTGCCAGAGCTGCCACATGCCCGAGGTGGAGCGGCCAATGGCGGAGGGCGGGCCGATCCGGCGGGGGCGGAAGCACCTGTGGCGCGGCGGGCACGATCCCGAGCAGATCAAGAGCGCGCTGGCCGTCCAGCTTGCCGCCGATCCACCGGAGCCGAAGCCGGGCGCGCGCGCGACCTTCACGCTGACGCTCATCAACGCCGGGGCGGGGCACAAGCTGCCCACCGGCGATCCCGACCGGTACTTCACCGTGGCGTTCCGGGTGGTCGATCGCAACGGACGCGTGGTGAAGGAGCAGACGGATTCGATGGGCCGATGGATTCTCTGGCAGCCGGTGATCGTCGAGTTGTACGATAACCGACTCCCTCCGCTGGCCAGCCGGGATTACCGGTTCAGCTACCGGACGCCCGAACCGGCCGAGGGGCTGAAATTGCAGGTGCTGGTCCGGTATCATATCCTGACGGACAAGGCGTACGAGACCCTGAAGACCCAGTACGGCTTGCAAGGGGACCATCCGTACAATTTTACGATCTATGAGCGGGAGCTGTCCCTGGCGGGGCCGCTGACAGCCGACGTCATTCCGCTGGGCCGGCGGCCCGCCGGAGACGGCGCGGCGGCCTGTGAGAAGAAAGGATCTAAGCCATGCATCCGATGCTCGTGACGACGGAGGAACTCGACGCCATGCTCGACCGGGACGATGTCGTTGTCGTCGATGTCCGGTCCAAGATGGCGTTCATGGCCAGCGGCCACATCGCCCGCGCGGTGGCGGCGACCTGGCACGACTTCAGCGATCCCCAATCGGGGATCAAGGGCCTGCTCGATCCCGACATCGGCCGCCTGGAGAAGAAACTGGGCGCGCTCGGCATCGGCAACGACCGCCAGGTCGTGGTCTACTCCAACCCCTTCGACAACTGGGGTGATGAAGGCCGGATGTACTGGATGCTCAAGTATTTGGGCCATCCGAACGTCCATGTGCTGGACGGCGGGTGGGTGAAGTGGTCGAAGGAGATGCGCCGCTTCGAGTGCGGGCCGGCCAGCCCGCGCCCCGCCGTCTTCAAGGCCAACGTGGACGTCTCGCGTATCACCACCAAAGCGGACGTGAGGAAGCTTGTGGCGGAGCCCCATCCGGGCACCGTCATCGCCGACGCCAGGTCGCTCGAAGAGTACGAGGGCGCCTATCAGCAGGGCATCGCGCGCGGAGGCCACATTCCCACCGCCGTGAACGTGCCCTGGAGCCAGTTCTGCAACCCCGACGGGACCGTCAAGCCCGTGGAGGCGATCCGCGCGTTGTTGGAGAAGGAAGGCGTCGGCGCCGGGAAGGAAGTCGTCTGCTACTGCACGGGCGGAGTCCGTTCAGCCTGGCTGTACTTCATTCTGAAACTGGCCGGCTTCGAGAAGGTGAAGAACTACCCGGGATCCTGGTGGGAATGGGGGAACGACTTCACCCTGCCGATCGTGAATCTGAAGGAGCAGGCGCGTCCTCCAATTCAGCGGACCACGCCCAACAAACCGCCGACAACGCATTGAGCGCGCCCTCCCATCCGCCGCCGATGAGGTTCCGGGACCTCGCGATCTTTTTCGAACGTCTCGAGGCCACGTCCAAGCGGCTGGAGATGTTCGACATCCTGGCCGAGCTCATCCGCCGGACGGCTCCCGACGACATCGCGCCCATCATCTACATGAGCCAGGGCCGGCTCCTGCCGGCGTTTCACGGGCTTGAGATGGGCATGTCCGACAAGCTCCTGACGCGCGCGCTCGCCGAAGCGTCGCAGACATCTCCGGAGGAGGTGCTCGCCCATTTCAAGCAGAGCGGCGACCTGGGCACAACGGCCGAAACACTCCTGGCCGGCCGTGCGGGCGAGGGGATGACGGTCGCGAAGGTGTACAAAGAGTTTCATGGCATTGCGAAGACTGCCGGGGAAGGATCTGTCGAGAAAAAGCTCTGCAACCTGACCGACCTGCTGGCAGTGTCTTCACCGATTGAGGCCAAGTACATCGCCCGCTTTGTGATGGGGCGGCTTCGTCTGGGCGTCGGGGACGCGACGGTACTGGAGGCCCTGGCGCTCGCCAAGCTGGGCGGGCGCGAGTTCAAGCCCGAACTGGAGCGCGCGTACAACCTGTGCTCGGACCTCGGCCGCGTCGGCGAGGCGGCGGGCAAGGGCGGGCTGGAAGCGATCGGCAGGTTGACGGTCCAAGTCGGGTATCCGATCCGGATGTCCCTGTGCGAACGTGTCGCGGAACCGGAAGACATCATCGAAAAAATGGCCGAGAAAGAGAAAGGGCCGGGCTCGCGAAAGAAGGTTCCCAAGATCAGGCCGTGCGCGATCGAGCCGAAGCTGGACGGGATTCGATGTCAGATTCACAAGGACGGCGAACGGGTCGAGATCTTCTCCCGAAACCTGGAACGCACGACCTCGATGTTTCCCGACATCGTCGAAGCGGTCAAGCGGCAGGTGCGGGCCCGTGACATTATCTTCGAAGGCGAGGCGTTGGCGTTCGATGAGGGCACCGGCGAGTTGCTGCCGTTCCAGACCACCATCCAACGCAAGCGCAAGCACGAGGTTGCCGACTACGCCAAGGAGTTTCCACTCAAGTTGTTCGTGTTCGATCTACTGTATGTCGACGGTGCGGATTACACCTCCAGGACTTACCGCGACCGGCGCGCAGAGCTTTTGAGACGAATTTCGCCCGGCAGTATCATCGAGCCGGCCGAGGCCGAAGAAACACAGGACCCGGCACGCGTGCGGCAGATCTTTGAAGCGGCCGTCGCGCGCGGGCTTGAGGGGATCGTGGCCAAGCGGATGGACTCTCTCTACACGGCGGGCGCCCGGAACTTCGACTGGATCAAACTCAAGCGCAACTATAAGGGTGAGCTGTCGGACACGGTGGATCTCTGCGTGGTCGGCTACTTTCGCGGCGGCGGCAAGCGCGCGCGGTTCGGCATCGGGACCGTGCTGGCCGCTGTCTTTGATCCCGCCACCGACACCTTCAAGACGGTCTCCAAGGTCGGGACCGGCTTCTCCGACGAGGAGTGGGTGCAGTTGCGGGAACGGCTCGATGCCGTTGCCGTCGCGCATAAGCCGGCCCGCGTGGACTCCAAGATGGAGCCGGACGTGTGGGTCCAGCCGACTTACGTGATCACCGTGGCGGCGGACGAGATTACCCGCAGCCCCATGCACACATGCGGCGCTGATGAGCAGGGCATCGGCTACGCCCTGCGTTTCCCCCGCGTCCAGGGCTTTCTCCGCGAAGACAAGCGCCCCGAAGACGCCAACACAGTCGGCGACATCATTGAATTGTATGAGTTACAGAAGCGGGTCAAGCTGGAATGAATCCGGCCACGAGGTTGTCCCGTAATACAACTCAGGGCCGTTCCCGGGCGTTCTTGACACCGGAAAAACCCCCGTGCTAGGGTGGGTTCCTGTCTGTCAAAACAAGCACTTGGAACGACGGAACGGCAAAGGGTAATCATCAGTGAACGCGGATAACGTTCAAGAAGGAGGTAATGATTATGATGCGTAAATTCGCAGTCGTCGCGCTGATCCTGGGCGCCCTGACGTTCGTCGTGAGTGGAATTTCGTGGGCGGCCAAGTCACATGCCCAAGAAGCCGCCGAGCATACCGAGGAGGCGGTCGCCCATGGGAAGCAGGGGCATGCCGATGTCCTGGTGAAGCATGCCGAGACGGCGCTGAAGCATGCGGAAATGGCCCAGAAGGAGAAGGCCAATCCCCACATGGAAGAGGGGATCAAGGGACTGAAGGACGCGATCGATCACGGCAAGCAGGGGCACGCCGACGTGGCGACCAAGGCGGCCTCCGGCGCGCTGATGCACATCAAAGAGGTGAAGTAAGCGCTACCCGCTTCTTCATCCGTGAGGCAATCATCGACGGGCAGGGAGCCTCGTTCCCTGCCCGTTGCTTTTGGAAACCATGAAAGTCGGCTACTTCCAGTTCAATCCCGTCTTCGGCGAGGTCAAGCGCAACCTCGATACCGTCGGCGAGCGGCTGGCCAAGGTTGAGTGCGACCTACTGGTCCTGCCGGAGCTGTTCAACAGCGGCTACCAGTTCGTCTCGGTGGCGGAAGCCAAAGCCCTGGCCGAGGAAATCCCGGGTGGGCCCACGACCTCGCGTCTGATGCAGCTCGCCGCCGAGCGGCGCATGCATCTTGTCGCCGGTCTGGCGGAGCGGGCGGGGGACCGGATTTATAACTCAGCCCTGCTGGTGGGGCCGAAGGGGCTCGTCGGTGTCTATCGCAAGACGCATCTGTTCTTCGAGGAGACGCTGTTCTTCGCGCCGGGCGATACGGGCTTCCCCGTGTACGACATTGGATCGGCGCGGGTGGGGCTGATGGTGTGCTTCGACTGGTACTACCCGGAGTCGGCGCGCACGCTGGCTCTGAAGGGCGCGGACGTCATCGCCCATCCCTCCAATCTCGTCCTGCCGAATTGCCCCGACTCCATGGTCACGCGCTGCCTGGAGAACCGCGTCTTCGCGGTGACGTGCAACCGCATCGGCTCGGAGGAGCGCGGCGGCAAGAAAAAGCTGACCTACATCGGGAACAGCGAAGTCGTCACGCCTAAAGGCGAGATCATCACGCGCGCGAAGTCGGATCAGGAAGAGCTTGCGATCGTGGACATCGATCCGTTGGAAGCCCGCGACAAGAAGCTCACGCCCTACAACGACCTCCTCGCCGGCCGCCGCCCCGAGTTCTACAAGTAAGCGGGTCCTGCCCCCGCATAGCCCAGTGCAGCCGGGCGTTTCGCCGTCGAAGTCCCGGAACCCGGCTGTACGCCCCACGCTGCATCTGGGCGCCCATGCGGTGTCACCCGCAATCCAATCCTGATCTTGGCGGCCGCGCGGCGGGATACGCCCCACTGCGCCGCTGGACGAGCACTTTCTGAAGTGCGCGGCCTGGCCCTAGCGCGGAGCACGGGGCGTGCCCGCCAGCAGGCCGCTCTTTAGAGGTACTTCTGCAGCGCCCGGCCGGTGTGGGAGGCGCGCTCCGTGATGATGGCTTCGGGCGGGCCCGCCGCCACAACCTCGCCGCCCAGGTCGCCTCCCTCCGGCCCCAGGTCGATGATCCAGTCGGCCGTCTTGATGACATCGAGGTTGTGCTCCACGACGAGCACCGTATGGCCGGCGTCCACCAGCCGGTTCAGGACGGCCAGCAGCTTCTTGATGTCGTCCATGTGCAGGCCGGTCGTGGGCTCGTCCAGGATATAGAGCAGACCCTGGGCTGACCGGTTTCTGTTGTCCACGCCGACCAACTCCCCCGCGATCTTGAGCCGCTGGGCCTCGCCGCCCGACAATGTCGTCGCGGGTTGACCCAGGCGGAGATAGCCCAGGCCGACCGAGGCCAGCAGGCGCAGTTTGATGCTGACGGCGAGCGAATCCGAAAAGAACGCCTGCGCTTCGGTCACGGTCATGTTGAGCACGTCGTGAATGGTCCTGCCCCGGTGCTGCACCGCCAGGATCTTCGGCTGGAAGCGCCGACCTTCGCAGACGTCGCAGGTCGCGTAGATGTCCTCGAAGAAATACATCTCCATCTTCTGCAGGCCGGTGCCCTGGCAGGCCTCGCAGCGCCCGCCGACCGTGTTGAAGGAGAAGTCTCCGGCCGACAGGCCGCTCCGCCGGGCTTCCGGCAGGGCCGAAAAGAAACGGCGGATGTCATCGAAGGCTTTGATGTACGTGACCGGATTGGAGCGGGGCGTCCGGCCGATGGGCTCCTGGTCGATGAGCCGCACGCCGCGCAGGTGTTCGACTCCGCCGATCGCCTCGAAACGGCCCATCGGCAGGTTCTCCACGCGAAAAGCACGGGCGAGCGCGCGATAGATGGTCTCCTGGACCAGCGTGCTCTTGCCCGATCCCGAGACACCGGTCACGCAGGTGAAGGTACCCAGCGGGATCTTCGCGGTGATGTTCTTGAGGTTGTGCTCGCAGGCGCCGACCAGCATGAGCATGCGCCCCGTGCCCTTGCGGCGCCTGCGCGGCAGAGGGATCGTCTCCTGGCCGGTGAGGTAGCGGGCGGTCAGCGCGGTCGGATGGGTCAGGAACTCGGGGAACCGCGCGGCGCAGACGATCTCTCCGCCTTTTTCGCCGGCGGCCGGTCCCATCTCCACCACATAGTGCGCGGACTCGATCATGGCCCGGTCGTGCTCGACCATGATGACCGTGTTCCCGGCCTTGGAGAGGTCGGCGAGAATGCCCGCCAGCGTGGCGGTGTCGCGCGCGTGCAGGCCGATGGTCGGTTCATCCAGGACATACAGCGTGCCCGTCAACTGCGCGCCGAGCTGGGTCGCCAGGCTGATCCGCTGCGCTTCCCCCCCGGAAAGCGTCCGGGTCTGGCGCGAGAGGGTGAGGTAACCGAGCCCGACCCGGAGCAGAAACCCCAGCTTGGCGGTCAGCATGCTCAGGATATCCCGGGCGATCTCCCGCTCGAATGGCGAGAGGGGCGGCAGTCTTGCCCATTCGGCCGCGCCGACGATGGTCATGTCCGAGACTTCGGCGATGGTGCGGCCTCCGACCCGCACGGCCAGCGCTTCGGGACGCAGCCTTGTCCCGGCGCAGGCGTCGCAGGTGATCGGGCTCCGATAGCGGCTCAGCAGCACGCGCACGTGCAGTTTGTAGCGCTTGCCTTCCAGGTACTCGAAGAAGGCGTGGATGCCTTCGACTTTTGCACCCGCCCGCCCCGGGGGCGCCGAGACGCCCCCTTTTCCCGTGCCCTCTCCTTCCCAAAGAAGGTTCCGTTCAGCTTGAGTCAGTTTGTTGTACGGCTTCGCGATGTCGAGCCCGCGTCGCTTGAAGGCCAGCAGCATTTCCTTCTGCCACCAGTCGGCCGAGGGCTTGGTCCAGGGCTCGACGGCGCCGCCCGCGAGGCTCCTGGTTTGATCGGGCACGATGAGGTCTTCGTCGTAGCGGAGGATGTTGCCGAAGCCCTTGCAGGCCGGGCAGGCGCCGAGGGGATGATTGAACGAAAAGAGCGCGGGCTTCGGTGTCTCGAAGGTCCGGCCGCAGGATTGGCAGCCGTAGGACTGTGCGAACCGGCGCCGTCCCGCGCCGATGATCTCCACAGCACACCGCCCGCCGCCTTCGCGGAACGCCGTCTCGACCGTGTCCGTGAGACGAGGGCGCTCGTCCGGGCGGAGTACGAGCCGATCCAGCACGACGTCGATCTCGGGCAGGTTTTTTATCCTGGCCGTAATGTGGTGCACGGCTTCGGGTGCCAGGTCCACGATGTCGTCGGTGATGCGGAGCCGCACGTAGCCGCGGCGAAGCAGATCCTGGATCAGCGGGAGCGGATCGATGCCGGCGCCGACCTGGACCGGAAACAGGATCATGGCTCGCGCCCCGGCCTGTTCGGCCAGGAGCGTTTCGGCCACGTCACCCGGCTGGTAGGAGCGGGCTTCGGCGCCGCAGTTCTGGCACAGGGGGCGCCCGATTTTCGCGAACAGCAAGCGGAGGAGGTCGGCGATCTCGGTCGTCGTGCCGACCGTGGAGCGCGCGGTGCGGACGGGGTTTTTCTGCTCGATGGCGATGGCCGGCCGGATGTGCTCGATCCGGTCCACGTCGGGGCGGTCGAGCTTTTCGAGGAACATGCGAGCGTAGGTGGATAGCGATTCGATGTAGCGCCATTGGCCCTCGGCGAAAATCGTGTCGAAGGCCAAGGAGGACTTGCCCGAGCCGGACACGCCGGTGATCACGGTTATTTGATCGTGAGGAATCCGCAGCGAGATGTTCTTGAGGTTATTCTGCCGCGCGCCGGTGAGGATCAGTTCGTGCTGGGAGGCCATAGTTTTGTTCGAGGGTCTTTCTTAAAAAACCGAATCTCACGATCGTATCACATTATTCCTTCCCTCGCCCCTTGAGGGAGAGGGCAGGGTGAGGGGCGCGGCACGGGGACTGGCTACTTTTCGACTTTGAAAAGTTGCCTGTCCCCCTTCTTGTGCCGCACTGTATCTTTTTAGATTCGCGCGCCGGCCGCTTCTTTTTCCTCCTGCATGACTTTACGGAGAAGGAGTGGTAGGATTCCGTTCTCTGGGAGAGCTGAATTCTGATGACCGAAGAGCAGTTCCCTATCGGCCAACGTATAAGCCTCCCAGGCCACTTTCCTGAACCGGTTGTTCTGGAATCAGTACGGCAAATCGGGGCTGGCTACGAATGTCGCGTGCGTCTCCTGGACGGGACTCCTGACGAGACAATCCTTTCCGAGGAGGAAGTAAAGAATCTTTTAGACCAGCGTGTTGAGGCAGCAGCTAAGATACCCCCTGCTGATCCTGAGAGAATTCGCCTCCTAGTCGAATCTTCCCGTATTCGCCTGGCGTACACCCATGACCGGCACTTCGCAGTGAGCTTATCCGGCATCCGAACGCTGCCACATCAGATCGAGGCTGTGTATCTCAAAATGCTGCCTCAGCCACGTTTGCGGTTTCTCCTTGCTGACGATCCCGGTGCCGGTAAAACGATTATGGCTGGCCTCCTACTCAAGGAGCTCAAGCTACGTGAAGCGATCGAACGTGTTCTGGTTCTCTGTCCGGCACCGCTGACGATTCAGTGGCAGGATGAGCTCTTGCGCTGGTTCGGAGAGGTCTTCGAGATCATTGATGCCACTAGAGATAAAGGTCAGCTCATTAACCCCTGGCAGAAAGAGTCGTTGGTGATCGCTTCGCTGGACTATGCGAAACAGGACGACGTCCGTGAACGGGTTTGGCAGCAACGATGGGACTTCATCATCATTGATGAGGCACACAAATGCAGTGCCTATACGAAGCGTTCCTCGAGCCGAGGAGACGAGGCAGAAAAGACCAAGCGATACCAGCTTGCCGAACATCTCTCCCTTCATGCGGACCATCTCCTCATGCTGACTGCCACACCGCACCATGGAGACGATGACCGTTTTGCTCATTTCGTTCGTCTTCTTGACGCGGACCTCTTTCCAGAGCCGCACCGGCTAGGGAATAAAGCCAGCGAAATTCGCCGAGACATCCTTCGGTTAGGACCTGACTGCCCATGGGCGCTACGTCGCCTCAAGGAAGATCTCAAGGACCTCAAAGGGCAACGCCTCTTTCCTGACCGACATGCTCATACAATGACTTTCCGACTGAATGCAGAAGAGTACGATCTCTACAAAGCTGTGACGGCATTCATCAATGAATTTCTTCCCCAGGCGAGTGGTCGGAAGAAGCAGAGTGTGGCGCTGGCTCGAACCGTGTTCCAACGGCGTCTGGCGAGTTCGACAAAGGCGATTTACGAGTCGGTTCGCCGAAGGCTCGAACGCCAACAAGAGCTCCTGAAAGAACTGGAAGATCTCCCGCCGGCTCAGCGTGTGCGCCGTCTTGCCCAACTCCAAGGACGACTGACGGATGCCGAACAGGATGAAGATGACCTTGACGACAATGCTCGCGACATGTTGGTGGACGAGTTTACCGCCGCTGTGGAGCTCGACCAACTCCGGGCTGAAATCGCGGCTCTTCAGGATTTGGTCAGCCAAGCACGTCGCGTCCGTGACCACGCGCCTGATTCAAAACTTGCTGCGCTCAAAGAGTGCCTGGCAAAAGCCGAGTTCCATGATCTGAAGGACGGCCGAGGGAAACTCCTCATCTTTACAGAACACCGGGACACGCTTACCTACCTATGCGAACACCTGGAGCGCTGGGGCTACACGACGTGTTCCATCCACGGCAGCATGAATCCCCACGAACGTAAGCGCGCACAGGAGGAATTTCGGACCGGTCGCCAAATCTGCGTCGCGACAGAAGCCGCCGGCGAGGGCATTAATCTGCAATTCTGCCGTCTGATGATCAACTACGATCTCCCTTGGAACCCGACTCGTCTGGAGCAGAGACTCGGCCGAATTCACCGCATCGGCCAGGACCGCGAGGTCCACGCGTTCAACTTCGTGGCGAGCGATTCTGTGGAAGGGCAACCGGTCATTGAGGGCCGGATTCTGGAACGGTTGCTGTACAAGCTTGATCAGATGCGGGCTGTTCTTGCGGATCGGATCTTCGATGTGATCGGCGAAGTGCTGTCCCTGAACGATGTGAACCTTCCAGACATGCTGCGGGAAGCCGCGCATGACCCTCGACGCCTTGACGAATATCTGGATCAGATTGAACGGATCGACCCACACAGGCTCCAGCAATATGAGAAGGCGACGGGGATCGCTCTGGCTCGAGCGAATGTGGACTTTTCTGCCTTCCAGCGTGCCAACGCCGAGGCAGAAGAACGTCGCTTGATGCCAAGATACGTCGAACAGCATTTCAAAAATGCCAGCCGAGAAGTGGGCCTGAAGGTAGAACCGCGGGCGGACGGGCTCTGGCGTGTTGAGCACGTGCTCGCCGATCTCCGGTCAGATCGATTGCTCTCCGTTCAGCGACTTGGAAAGCCCGATCCCACGTACAGGAAGTTCACTTTTCACAAAGAGCATTTGGACCTCGATCAGCATCTCGACGCCATTCTCATGGGACCAGGCCATCCACTTTACGCTGCCGTCGATGAAAGACTGAACGAGGTCTTTGGGAGTTTGACAGGGAGAGTTGCCGTTTATCTGGACCCGGTGGGTGATACCCCTTATAGGCTACATTTCTTCGAGTTGAAGGTTCTGGGGCAGAACACCAAAGGGAAGCAGGAGACGTTGCATGGTGAACTGGTCGCGGTGCGGGAAGATCTCGCCACCCTGGCTGGATCATCCGAGCGGTATAGTATTGTGCCGGCCGACTCTCTTCTCGATCTGCCGGCCTATCCGAAGCCACCAGAGAATCTCGATCCAGTCGATCCGACACAGCCTTCAGATTTTCTGAAGAGCACCTACCAGATGGAGCAACGTGCTCGGTGCCAAGAAGAGCGCCGGCACTTTGTCCGGGTTTGCCGCGAGTATCTTGAGCGCTCATTTGATGCCAGGATTCGCGCCGCACAGGATCGTGTAATGAGTCTCAGATCGCGCGAGGCCATGTCACCCGAGATCGCCCTTGCCCGTCAGCGAGCGGAAAATGACCTGGCCGATCTTGAAAGAACGAGGCGAGAGCGCGTAGTAGGGCTTGAGCGTCTCACCATTGCCAAGCACGGACCTGTGCGGCATGTCGCAACCGCGTTGGTGCTGCCTGCAGGTACAGCGGGCGAAACGCATCTGGCGCAACTCGCGGAAGACATCGATCCTGAGGTTCGACGGAGATCGGAAAAGGCTGCTGAGGATCTTGTGATCCGATACGAGACCGCCCGAAGTTGGGAATGTGAACGGGTAGGGCATCTGAAGATCGGGTTTGACATTCGCAGTCTCGGTCCGGCGGATCCCCAAACAGGATACCGAGACCCGGTCACCGGTATTCGGCGTATCGAGGTCAAGGGACGGACCCGTGGGCAACCGATCCGACTGACGACCAACGAGTGGTACAAAGCGACTCAACTCGGCGACACGTATTGGCTCTATGTGGTCTGGGACCCACTTGGCACACCAGACCCCGAGCCGCTTCTGATACAGAATCCGGTCAAGCACTTGGATCACGCCAAGCGGGAGGTTGTAGCCGCTCGGTACTTCGATATTCCAGCAGAAGCGATCCTCGGCGCGGCCAAAGCGCATGGGAGATCGGCATGAAGGCCGTCATCTTTATCAGTAGCGCTCAGAAGGAGCTGCAGGCGGAACGCCGCGCGCTCAAGGACTACGTTCACGGAGACCCTTTGCTCCGCCGCTTCTTCGAAGTGTTTTTGTTCGAAGACCTGCCGGCCTCCGATCGGCGGGCCGACGATGCGTACCTGAGCGAAGTGGACCGCTGCGGTATCTACGTTGGTCTCTTTGGGAATGAGTACGGCAACGAGGACATCTCGCCCACCGAGCGCGAGTTCGACCGGGCAACTTCGAAGGGAAAAGTCCGCTTGATCTTCGTCAAGGGGGCCGACGACAAGGGCCGGCATCCTAAGATGCAGGCGCTGATCAGGAAAGCTACGGATCAACTCGTCAGGCGACGTTTCCAGACCTCAGGGGAACTCGTACGCCTCCTGCACGAGAGCCTCGTCGATCACCTCGACAACCACGGAGTCATACAAGAACGCCCCTTCGAAGAACGACCCTGCCCGGACGGAACGCTCCGTGACCTCCACCCGGAGGGCGTCGTTGCCTTCGTCCGCCGCGCGCGGGTCGAGCGCCGGTTCCCACTGACGGAACGGGCGCCGATGACCGATGTTCTCACGCACCTGCGAGTCCTCCGAGATAGCCGACCGACGATGGCATCCATCCTGCTCTTTGGCCGGAACCCCCAGGCGTTCGTCCCGGCTGCCGAAGTGCGATGCATGCACTTCCATGGCACGACTGTCCAGCGACCGGCCCCGTCCTATCAGGTGTTCAAGGGCGCTCTCTTCGACCAGATTGATCGGGCTGTTGACTTCGTGTTGTCGGTCCTGCATCGGCGCGTCGGAACCAGGGCGGAGAGCGCGCAGGCCCCGGTTTCGTACGACGTTCCGCCGGACGTCGTGCGCGAGGCGATCGTCAACGCCGTGGCCCACCGGGACTACGCCTCGCGTGCGTCCGTGCAGGTCTCCGTATTCGCGGATCGCGTGGAGGTCGCCAACCCCGGCACGCTCCCCGCCGAGCTGACGCCTGAGTCTCTGCGGAAGCCCCACGCCTCGATTCCGAGGAACGCGCGATTATGCGAAGCCCTCTTTCTCACGCGGTACATCGAGAAGTTCGGCACGGGCACGCTCATGATGATCGACCAGAGCAGGGATGCGGGTTTGCCCGCGCCGACCTTCGAGCCGCATGAAGCCGAGTTCGTCACCACGCTCTGGCGCGACTGGCTGACACCGGAGATCGTCGCAGCGCTGGACCTCAACGAGCGGCAGTCGCGTGCCTTTGCGCACATCGGAATGCGGCGTCGTATTACCATCGGCGAGTACATGGACCTCGTGAAGTGTCCTCGAAGGACCGCCGGTCACGATCTCGGCGATCTTGTCTCGAGGGGCGTCTTACGGCGCGCCGGCCGCGGCCGCGGGACACACTACGATCTAGACCCGGAATGCGCCAAGAATGCGCCAAATGCGCCATCCCGGTCGGCCATGCGATCCACCTCGCATCCCGCGAGAAGGACTCGGAAGCACCCAAAGGGAGCGAAACGTGAATAGGCCAGGAATGGGCCGAATGCGCCATGGTGTTGTCAGGCGCTCGCGTCGAGTTGTGCGAGAACGGCCTCCAGCGGGATATTTCGACATCCCCGCGGATGCGATCGAGAGCGCGGCGCGGACCCAGAGGGAGGCCCGTTCGTGACCGAGAGCGACAAGCGCCTGATCGAGGACTACCTGCCGATTCAGGCCATCAGCGCCGAGGCATCGCGGGAGAAGTCTGTTCGCAAAGGTCATATCTCCACGCTGCACTTGTGGTGGGCCAGGCGTCCTTTGGTCGCCTGTAGGGCTGCGGTGTACGGAGCGCTGGTACCGGCGAGCCGCTTCCAGCCTGCAAATGGGCCCGAAGAAAAGCGCGTAAGCCTCGGACGGGCGAACGCTTCGAAGTTCGTCGAGCGGCTCTGTAAGTACCCAGGCAATCCCGCAGTGATCGCCGAGGCACAGAAACAGATCCTCGAAGCCCATGCCGAACGGCTGACACGGGAGACAGGGAAATCTGTCACGGTCAAGGACATCGAAGCCGGCCGAGCGCTGCGTCCGAAGGTGCTGGACATGTTTGCGGGCGGCGGCGCGATCCCGCTGGAGGCGTTGCGGCTGGGCTGTGAAGCCAACGCGATCGACCTCAACCCAGTCGCGTATATCATCGAGCTTTGTACGCTGGTCTATCCCCAGAAGTATGGGAAGCCAGATCCGAACGTTCGCGGCATGACAGGTCCAAAGAACGCAAAAGGTGAAACTACCTGGGGAGGGCTGGCAAACGAGGTGCGATATTGGGGAGAGTGGGTGCTTAAGAAAGTGAAGGCTGAGGTCGGAGATTTGTACCCTGTGATTCCTGACCCGTCCTTCAAGGGAATGCGAGGGGAGGTTGAGTCTGATCTCCTTGGCAAAAAGAGCTCAGACACGGTACCGAAAGGATATCTTGTACCGGTGGCATACCTCTGGACTCGAACGGTGAGATGTAAGAATCCAAAGTGCCTGGCTGAAGTACCACTCGTGCGGCAGATGTGGCTTTGCAAAAAACCTAGCAGGCATGTTGCGCTAGAGATGTCCCCGTCTCGAAAGGAAAAGCGTGTTCGCTTTGAGGTAGTCGAGGCTGAAAGCGAGAAGAGCTTTAGCTTCGATCCTACGGCTGGTTCCAAAGGAGGCAATGCTATCTGCCTCTTTTGCAGCACTACCGCCGACGACGTCTATGTGCGAGGGTTAGGCATGGCTCAGCAAACCGGGCGACGACTGATGGCGGTTGTTTGTAATCGACCTGGTGAGCAGGGAAAGGTCTACCTAGCAGCAGACGATTTACCTGAAGCCACGCTCGATGATGAGGCGATCAGCCGGCGTATTGCTGCGCTGTGTAGGCAGACTGGATTGACCGTCCCCAATGAGCCCATTAATCCATTGCGCCCGTCTCCTTGGACACGGGGGGCCTCGGGCATAACTCGACATGGGATTCAATCCTGGGGCGAGCTCTTCACCTTACGTCAGATGCTTTGTCTCCTCACCTTCACGTCCTCGGTACGGAAGGCTGAAAAAGAAATGAGAGATAGTGGATATCGAGAGGAATGTTGGCTCGCTGTTGTCACAAATCTGGCTATTCTTTGTGATCGGGTTGCCAGCTCAGGCAGCAGTTTGTCACGTTGGAATAATGTGGGAGAAAAAATTGAAAGTCTATTCTCCAGGCAGGCATTGTCGATGGTCTGGGACTTTGCTGAAGTTGCCCCATTCGGCGATGCTTCGGGAGGAGCAGATAATGCTCTTGGGTGGATAGTTGGAGTTATAGCAGTGGAGAGTAACAGTGGGTCTCCTGCAAGCGTTTCCCGTGGATCAGCTACAACTCTCCCCTGGTCAAACGAATCTTTCGATGCTGTTTTGACAGATCCGCCCTATTACGACAACGTACCCTATGCTGACATCTCGGATTTCTTCTATGTCTGGCTCAAAAGAACTCTAGGGCATCTCTACCCTGAGCACTTTGCAACGCAGAACACACCCAAGAAGTCAGAAATCACGGCTCTCTCCTCTCGGTATGACGGAGATATGGAAAAGGCCCGTCAAGAGTATGAGGCTATGATGGCTCAGTCGTTCCGAGAGGCTCACCGGGTACTAAAGCATGGCGGTGAGCTGGTTATAGTTTATGCCCATAAGACCACGCTTGGCTGGTCTACCTTGGTGGATGCGTTGAGAGTTGCGGGGTTTGTTGTCACTGAGGCTTGGCCTCTTGATACTGAGATGAAATCAAGACTGTTAGCTATGGACACTGCCGCCCTGGCCTCCAGTATCTTCCTTGTCGCCCGCAAACGGGACGGGGCGGCTGGGGTTGGGAACTACAAGGAAGAGGTGCGGCCGGAATTGAATGCCATTGTGCGGGAGCGGGTCGGCACGTTGTGGGAAATGGGGATTTCGGGGGCCGACTTGGTGATTGCGTGCGTCGGGGCGGGGCTGCGGGCATTCACGCGGTTTGCGCGGGTCGAGTACGCCAATGGCGAGGAAGTGCCCGCCGAGCGGTTTCTGGCAGAGGTAGAAACGGTCGTGCTGGAAACCATCTTGGCGCGGCTGTCTAAGGAAGTCGGCGGCAACGGTGGCAAATACAGCTTGGCGGGGCTGGACGCCGCCACGCGGTTCTACGTCCTGTGGCGCTACACTTACAAGGCCGCCGACCTCGATGCTGGTGAAGCGATCGTCTTCGCCAACGGGACGCATGTTGAACTCGATGGTCATGAAGGGCTTTCGTCTGGGAACCGAGCTCTCGTTGAGAAGAAGAAGGGCAAATACCGGCTGCGAGACTATGCAGAACGGGGAGACGACGACAAACTTGGAATGTTGAGTGAAGACGGTCAGCCCGCGCCGCTCATCGACGTCTTGCATCGGACACTGTGGCTGATGGAGCACCGGCCGGCCAAGCTTGGGGAGTTTTTGCGCGAGGCGCAGCCGAACCGTGAGCAGATGCGGCTTGTCGCTCAGGCTCTGGCTGGTCCGGCGCTGAAGGGGGGCGAACTTGGTGATGTCTCGCCGACGGGCGAACTATCCGCCCTTGCCAAGCTCACGGCGAATTGGCGAAGCGTCGTGGAGGATGCGGCGTTTTCACCAGAGGAACTCAAGGCGCAAAAGACCGGCCAGAAGCGGCTGGACTACGGGAAGGAGGACCGTTGATGAGCACCGTGACGCTGAAGCCGTGGGTTGAAGTCGTCACCCTCCACCCTGACGTTCTATCCGAGAACTTTTCCGAAGATATCTTTGCGCTCGACCTTGGGACGCTCGCCGACGGCAATCCGAAAGTCCCGGCTGTGTATAAGGACCCGGAGCAGTTTTTCCGCGCATCCTACCTCACGAATGGGCTCAAGTCTCTCCTGCAGGACACGCTCTCGCGTCTGACCGGGGGAGAGGGGAATCGCGTCCTCAAACTCATGACGCCGTTCGGCGGCGGCAAGTCGCACACACTCGCTGCGCTCTTCCATGCAGCGCGAAACCGTAAGGCCCTTGATGCGATCCAAGAGGGACGAGGACTTCCGAAGCCAGGGAAAGTGCAGACGGCAGTTTTCGATGGACAATTTTTCGACGCAACAAACGGAAAAGCAATCCCAGGACAACCGTTCCGTGCCCATACTATGTGGGGCTGGGTCGCTTGGTCCCTTGGGGGAAAGAAAGGCTACGACATTCTCAAAGCCCAGGACGAAGCTCGAGTGGCGCCGGGCGCCGACGAAATCCTTGCTCTTCTAGAAGATGGCCCGAACTTGATCCTAATAGATGAAGCCCTCAATTACTTGATTAGTGCCGGCGGTGTGAAAATTCAGCAGACGACTTTGCGAGACGAGACGATGACCTTCCTGCAGCGTCTCACGGTGGCTGTGGGGAACACCACCAACACCGCGTTGGTATTCTCGCTTCAATCAAGCAAGCGAGAGTCCCTGGAGTATGTGAATATTCTCCAAACTGTGGATCATTTAGCTGCACGCAAGGACCAGCGGCGCGAACCGGTCGAAGGGAATGAAGTCCTTGCGGTGATTCAGCGGAGGTTGCTGGGAAAGATCCCCGAAACCGCGCAGGCCACGCCCGCAGCAACTGCATACCAGGAAATTGTCACGCAGATGCGCCGCGCTTACGCCCGAGGCGCAGCGGAGCAACAGCAGGCCGAAGAGGAAGGTTTGGCACTGCGTGATCGCGTCCGAGCGGCCTATCCTTTTCACCCTGCACTCATCGATCTCATGCGTGAGCGGTGGGCGGCAATCCCTGACTTCCAACGTACACGAGGAGCGCTTCGATTCTTGGCAGCATGTCTCCGAGCGACTCATCGGGAAGGGAAAAGCCGGGCAGTCCTCGGACCGGGGGATGTGCCCATGCATGATGCTGAAGTTCGCAACGCCTTCTTCAAGGAGGTGGGGCAACAGGCAGATTTCCAGGCAGTTCTTGAGCATGATCTCATAGGAGCCAATGCCAGGGCACGCCGCATTGATGAGAGAAGGGCCAAAGAAGTTCCTGCAGAAGTGGGCAAGCGGCCCGCAGCGCGACTGGCTACGGCAATCCTGATGTATTCCTTCGGCGGCTTGCGCCGTGAGGGGACACAGGAGGGTGAACTTTTACCGCCGGGAATCAGCGAATCGGAATTACTCTCCGTATGCGTCGGCCCCGACCTGGATAGCACGACAGCGCAAGCCTGTCTGAAGGAGCTGAAGGAACAGTGTCTCTATCTGCACTTCGATGGCGTTCGTTATTGCTTTAAGAAAGACCCCAATGTGACGCTCCTTGTGGAGCAGGAAGCTAATGCCGTAGCGCGTAACGAAAAGGGTGTCCGCGATCGGATCAAGGAAATGTTGGAGGCACGCTTGGCGGGTCATCGTGAAGCGATAGTCTGGCCTGAGAAGTCTGCTGAGATCCCTGATAAGGACCCTTCGTTTCTGGTCGCCTATCTGCCTCTTGAGTTTGGCGGAAGGCCGAAGGCGTCGCGTGAAGCGCAAGCCAAAGAGCTTCTGGAGAAATATGGCGACAAGCCTCGGCAATACCGAAACGGAGTTGGCCTAGCAATCCCGACGGCAGACCAGATCGAGATCCTCCGGCGTGCTGTGCGATACCTCATGGCCGTGGAGCAAGTGAAAGAGAAGGGGAAACAACACAATCTCACAGACGAGCAGAAGGCACAGCTTCGGGAACGGGAAGCGACAGAGAAATCTTATGCTGAATCGGCCTTTCTCAAACTGTACACAGAGGTCTGGCTGCCACGAGTCGAGGGATCGGGTATCGCGATCGAATCGGTTGCGGTGGGAGGGCGACCGTTGCAAATCACGCTCAACGAAAAGAAGGAAGCCCGCATCCATGAACGGGTCACAGAACTCTTGACGACGACACAGCCTCGCGTGTTCACCACTCTGAACCCGTCAAAAATTGTAGAACTCTTCAAGCTTGGCGAAGGGAAGCCGCCCAAGCTCGGCATTCGGACAGCAGAGGTAGCAGACGGCTTCTACTCTTTCCTTGGTTTCACGCGCCTCACGACGAACAGCGTAATCAGAAAAGCGATCGTGCGGGGCATTCAAGAAGGAATCCTTGGTTACATCGCCGGATCGGTCCCGACCATGGGGCCAGACGGGAGATACCAGGTTTCGGTGGAAAAAGTTCGTTTCAGCAAGACGGTGGCCGAGGACGAAATTGATCTCGATTCGGGTTTTCTGATGATGCCTCAGGCCGTTCCACAACCGGCAGTGCAGACTCCAATCCCTGGTCCGAGCGGTGAGGTGTTCCCGCCTGGCGTAACTCCGATCCCCGGACCAACTCCACCAGGAGTGTCTCCCCCCATACAGCCTGGATTGCCGTTTCAGAAAGTCGTGGAACTTTCCTTTACCGGTGATCGAAACCAGCTCTTTGCCGCCTGGAACGCAGTCGCCAATTTGGCGGACATGGCCGGGAAAGTGTCCGTCAACGTGAAAGCTGAGTCAGAGCAGGGATTTGATCAGAACAAGCTCCAGAACGGCGTAATCGAGCCGCTCAAAGAAGCAGATCTGATTGAATAGAATCACTTCACCAGCCGCTCCTCCCGCCTCCATCTTCCGATTCAGATCCCCTCACCCTTCCCTCTCCCTCAAAGGGGCGAGGGTAAGATATTAGGAGTTGTTCTGCCGCGCGCCGGAGACGATCAGTTCGTGCTGAGAAGCCATAGAATGTGGACCCAAGAGTCGTTGGTTTTCGCCGGACAACGACAGGGTCCCGGTTGCAGGTGTCGTGATATGTCAAGGGATACTCCCGCTTATCTCAACTTGGCATAAGGGGTTCTCCGATGTTTTCTGTGTTCCGCCATTTACTTACGCCGGTGTTAAAGGTACAATTCCGCCCTGAAAAATCCAGGATTTTCATTATGCAGGTTCGCTTCTGGGGAACGCGGGGCTCCATTGCAGTGCCCGGAGACCGCACCGCAAAGTTCGGGGGCAACACGTCCTGTGTTGAAGTGCGGAGCGACGACGGGACGCTCATCATCCTGGACTGCGGCACGGGGG
>CAYLLY010000021.1:3049-29688 GCA_964384595.1 uncultured Nitrospirales bacterium | reverse complement strand
AGAAGACGGCGAACAGGGCTTCGGGCCGGCCGTTGTGGCTGACGGTATAGTACACCCGCTCCTGCGGGACGAACGTCGAAGACCCGGAGGCGTATTCCGGCAGAAACGCGGTCTTAAAGTTCGGAAAGGCATTTTTGAGACGGTCGGCATACTCGGCCGCGTCATTTCCCGTGATGGCGTTGACCATAACCGGACCTTATTGTCTCCTCTTGTTGAACATCCTGCGATTTATCCGATGTCGGAGCCATGTGTGACGGCCCATAGCAGGGCCGCGCGGCAGATCGCGAGCGGCGCCGTGTCGGCGCAGAGCACGACCTTGTTGAGCAGCTTGGTGTTGAGGACGCAGTACCAGCACTCGGTGCCCTCGGGATAGCCGAGCGACGCGAGGTTCTGGTGCTTGTGTTTGAAGTGCGGGCAGCCGAAATACACGCCGTCCTTGCGGATCATGGTCTCGACCACGGCCCAGGCGGCGGCGATGTCGGTGGAGTAGGGAGGGATGGGGCGATCGGGCGCGAGCCCCGTGACCCTCTCTGCGATCAAGGCGTCCAGTTCAGGGCCTGCGGGGACGGTCTTGGGATCCACCATAGGAGCCAGAGTGTAGCACAGGTTCCGAGGGGCGTCAGCATTGACGTTGACGTTTGTGTGATGATAGAGTTCGCGCATGGCTGTTCCTGTCGCGCAGATGTTCACCGTCACCAAGTACGTGTTGACCCGGAAGCTCAAGGGGGTCAAACGGTATCCGCTCGTGCTGATGCTGGAGCCGCTCTTCCGCTGCAATCTCGCCTGCGCGGGATGCGGCAAGATTCAGTACCCCGATCATGTCCTGGACAGGCGCCTGACGCCGGAGCAGTGCTGGGCGGCGGCCGAGGAGTGCGGCGCGCCGATTGTCAGCATTCCGGGCGGGGAACCGCTCATCCATCCCGACATGCCGGCGATCGTGAAAGGGCTGGTCGAACGGAAGAAGTATGTCTATCTCTGCACCAACGCCATCCTATTGGAGCGCAAGCTCGACGAGTACCGGCCGTCGAAATACCTGACCTTCAGCATTCACATGGACGGCTTGCAGGAAGAGCACGATCTGGCGGTCTGCCGGGACGGCGTGTACGACGTCGCCGTCAGGGCGATTAAGGCGGCGCTCAAGCGGGGCTTCCGGGTCACCACGAACACGACTCTCTTCGAGGACGCCGCTCCCGAGCGCGTCCGCAAGTTCTTCGACGCCATGATGGAGCTGGGCGTCGAGGGGATGATGATCTCCCCCGGCTACAGCTACGACAAAGCGCCCGACCAGAAGAACTTCCTCAAGCGGCAGCGGACGCGCGAGCTCTTCTCGCGAATTCTCCATAAGCCCAAGAGCGGCTGGCGGTTCAACCAGTCGCCCCTCTTCCTCGACTTTCTCATGGGCAAGGTGGACTACCAATGCACACCCTGGGGCAATCCGACCTACAACATCTTCGGCTGGCAGAAGCCCTGTTACCTGCTCCAGGACGGCTACGTGGCCACGTTCAGGGAACTCATGGACCAGACCCACTGGGACGGCTATGGGACCGGCCGGAACGAGAAGTGCGCCGATTGCATGGTTCACTGCGGGTACGAAGCGTCTGCGGTCGACGATACGTTCGGCTCTCTGCGGGGGTTCGGGCGGACGGTCGTGGCGACGCTGATGCCGACCGCCCGGTAGCCCGCGAGTCGTGACCGCCGATAAATCTCCCTCCTCGGACGCGCAACACCTTGAAGGGCGGGTCTTCCGGCCGGCGAATGACGCCGAGCGGCGTCAGGCCGTGGAGATCGCGTTCGACTACCGCGGTGACGTGACGTTGGAGCTGGGCTCCGGCGAAACGATCACAGGGTACATCTTCAACCGGAACAGCGCGGCCTCTCCTCCCGCCTTGCAGCTCTTTCCCAAGGACCAGCCCGGCACGCGGGTGATCCCCTATGCCGACGTCATGGCCATCGCGTTTACCGGCGAAGACACCGCCTCCGGGAAGTCCTGGGAGACCTGGGTGAAAAAGAAAGAATCCGAACGTAAGGCGGAAGCCGAGCGGATCAAGGCCGAGGCGCAGGCCCGCGGGCACCTGTAAACCGGGTCGGCAATACCGCAAGTTATGCTTTAGATTTAAGCGTTTAGAGGCTCTTCTGACAGCGCAGGAATTTATTGACAAAGGTGGACGCCTATGTTAGATAGGCCGGACTTTAGCTGGGCTGTTCGGGACATTTTGAATCTGATGGAAAGGAGACCGTCGTGGGGTCGTGCGGCGGTCTTTTTCGGTCTGGTCGGCCTGGTCGGGGCGGGGACGCTGATCCCCTGTGCGGCGTGGGCGACCCACGAAATGGATCACCGGTTCACCATTTCGGGGTATATACGGGATAAGGACGGCAAACCGGTGCGGGATGTCCGGGTGCAGGCACGGGACCTGCGCGACCAGAAGATTGATCCCGTCACCAGCTACGCAGATGGGTCCGGATTCTATAAGCTGATCCTTCACCTGCACAACCAGAACGTAGGGGACCCCATTCAAATTTCGGTCAAAGACGAACGATCGGGGTTGGACGAAGTCAAAAAAATCCGGGCTGAGTTTAACCCGGCCGACCGGCATGTCGAGCGCCAGGCGAAGGTGGATTTCGGACCGGAAGTGGAAACGCCCGGCGGCGGTTCAGGAGGAGTCGTTGGGACGGAGGACACGGCGAAGCTCTGGCTCTATGGCGTGGGAGGGGTCCTCGTTGCGGCGGCGATCGGTGTGGCCGTTGCGCGCGCTCGACACCGGCAGGCCGCCATGCCGGCCAAGCGACGCGGGAAGAAACGTTAAGCGGTTGAGCACACGGTACGACTTGGGCGCTTTTGCTTCCGGGATCAGGCTCCCTCGGCAAAGCGTCTTTTTTTTGCGGGAGACGGGGAGACGGGAAAGGAGTTGGTGGCGATTATGAAGATTACAAGCTTGATTGGATTGTTGATCGTCGGCGGGGTGGCATTCCTTGCGGCCGGTTGTGCGGAAGAGCAGGAAAGCACGGGCCCGCCTCCGCCCGCTCCGCCCGAATACGCCGACAAGCACATGCCGGCCGGGTGGTGGACCGATGAGAAGATCATCGCCGAGGGCAAAGAGATCTTCGAAGGCGTCAAGAACATTGACGTGAATTGCGCCTCGTGCCACGGCAAGGACGGCAAGCCGGTCAAGGCCGGCGCGCGCGATTTCCGTAAGAGCGAGCGGATGAAACAGTACTCCGACAGCGTCTGGTTCTGGCGGATTTCCGAAGGCGTGCCGAACACCAAGATGAAGGCCTGGAAGAGCAAGCTCAGCGAGGAGGACCGCTGGAAAGCGATGGCCTACGAGCGGACTTTCGGACTCAAGGGGCTGGGCTACGACGTGGCGAAGAAAGACTGGGTGCCGGTGGCCGAGCTCGGGAAGGCGGCGCCGGCGGCGGGCGGGGCGACCCCCGCGGCGGGCGCTCCGGGTGAGGCCAAGCCGGTGGCCGGCGACGGCAAGGCTCCGGCGGCGACGCCCGCCAAGGATGCCCCGAAGAAAGACGGCAAGTAACCGCGATCAACTTCAGTAAGGGAGCGGCGAGACCATGAAGACCTGGCAACGTAGCCTCTTGCTTGTGGTGGGGCTTCTTTTGGTGGGGACGGCGGCCTATGCGCAGCTCCCTGATCCCAAGCCGCACGAATTCCCCATCGGGGGGAACCGGACCGCCGTGTGGGTCGTGGCGCAACTGCACATCCTGTTCGCCGCGTTCATTCTGGGGGCGCCGATCTTCGTGGTCGTCAGCGAGATCATCGGCTGGAAGAACCAGGACGGGCGCTACGAGCGGCTGGCGAAGGAGGTCATCAAGGTCACGGTGATCCTCTACAGCATGACGGCGCTCACCGGCGGCCTCTTCATCTTTGTGCTGCTCGCCACTTATCCGCAATTGACGGGCTGGCTGATCACCCATTTCTTCGACGTCTTCGCCATCTGGTATCCGCTGCTCTTCATCGCGGAAACGATCATCCTCTATCTGTATTGGTACACCTGGGACGCGCTGCAGGGGCCGCTGAAGCTCCGGCACATCGTGCTCGGAGTTGTGCTCAACGTGATCGGCACGGTCACGCTGATCGTCATCGACGGGCCGACCTCGTTCATGAACACGCCGGTCAAGTCCGCCGAGGGACTGGACCTCAAAACGTTCATCGAGACTACGGCGACGCTGTGGGACAAGATGAACAACTTCAGTTGGTGGCCGCTGAACATCCACCGGTTTATCGGCAACGTGACCTTCGGCGGGTTCATCGCGGGTCTGATCGCGGCCTATATGTACCTGATGTCCAAGACCGATGAGGAACGGGCCTTCTATGATTGGTTCGGCTTTGTGGGCAACATGATCGGCGTCGGCGCGCTGCTGCTGCTCCCATTCGCCGGCTATCTGCTGGCCTACGAGCTCTGCGACTACGACGCATCCATCTGCCCGTACATGATGGCCGACCAGCTCTCCATGTTCTTCGAGATGCAGGGGGCGATGGTCGGGTTGATCTTTCTTGCCAGCAACTACTACATCTGGCTCAGCCTCAAGCGAATCGAGGGGCTAGAGCAGGTCCGGATGCGGACCACCACGCTCGTCCTCATGGCGAGCATTCCCGTCGTGTTCATGCTGATCTGGACCAAGTTCCCGGTTGATCAGGGCAGCCTGTTTGCGTTTCTTGGCCCCGCCATCTGGGTCGCGCTGTTCCTGATCGCCGGACGGTTCATCAAATTCACCGTCGCGGCGCAGACTCTCGTCAGGGTGGCGTTCCTCATGGTGATCATCGGTAATGCGATCTGGATGACCCCGCACGCGTTTGTCGCCACCCAGGCGCTGGCGCCGGATGACGGCTCGCTGAGTCTGCCGCACGGCGAGCTCAGCCTGGGATTCGTCACGGTGGACTGGGGCATGCTGGCGCTCATGCCGGCCAAGAACGCGGCGGCCTTCACGCTCGTCTTCGTTACGATCTGCAACTACATCATGTATAACCGGGCGCTCCGGCGGGGCCGGATCGTCTGGGGCAAGATCGATTTCGTGTCCCAGTTCGTGCTGGTCTTCCTGGCCTTCAGCGCGATCTGGACGATGGGTCTGATGGGCGCGGTCCGCGAGCTGACCCGGAAGTACTTCCACGTGTTCAACCTCCAGTACGACTTCACGGGGGAGTCCTACACGCCGACCCTTGCGTATTCCAGTTGGGTGATCACCGGGGTCACGCTGACGTTCTACATCGTTGTGAGCTTCGCGATCGTCTTGACGTTGCGAACCGGTAAGGAGAAGGCGCACGCCGAGGCGCCCAAGGGGATCCCGGTCGCGGCCGGCGCGAAGTAGGGGGAACCATGGCTGGGGAAAGAAGCTTCATCGGAGTCCTGATCAAGCGCATCTTCCTGGGCGGGGTCGCGGCGGTCGTCCTCTTCCTGCTCGCCCGCTTTGTGTTCCACTTCCCCCTCGTGTTTCAGGTCATGTTCGTCCTGTATGCCGGCCTCGGCACGTTCGTTTTCATCCTGCTGGACGCCCCGACCGTGTCCCCGTTCAGCGGGGTGAAGGCCGTGGTCGCGCTGGTGGCCTTTTACGCGGTCCTTTCGGGCGCCTTCATCGCCGGGGCCAACTTCCTGCCGCAGTATGATCCCACGGTGGAGAAGGGCAAGATCGACAAGATCGTGAAGCCGAAGCTGGCGGCGACCGACAAGGGCAAGATGGATGAGTTGCTGAAGCGCAGCGTGGAGCTGAATGCCCAGAGCCAGGCCATCATGAAGCGGCTGGAGGCGCTGGGCGGCGCGGACAAGCTCAAGGCGGCCGAAGGCGAGAAGGCAGGCGGGGCGGCATCGCCCGCGGCGGCCGGGGATCTGGTCGCTCTGGGGAAGGAGCAGTACGACCTGCAGGAGTGCTACAACTGCCACAAGATCGGCGGCAAAGGCTCCGTGAAGAAGCGGGGACCGGTGATGGACAACATCGGCAACCTCATGAAGCCTGAAGAGATGAAGGAAAAAATTCTGAATCCCCGCTCCTGGATGGCCGAGGGATTCGAGAAGGAATACAACAAGAAGCAGATGCCGGATAAGTACAAGGAGCTGATGACGGACCAGGAGATCGACGCCGTGGTCGCGTATCTGGCCACTTTGAAGGATGCGTCGGTCCAGACACCGAAACCCATCAAGAAGTAAGCGAGCGCGGGAGACGATCTCCAATGGCCAGCGTGCAACCGAAGATCAAATCGAAAGTCCGTTGCCTTGATGG
Source organism: uncultured Nitrospirales bacterium (assembly GCA_964384595.1). Taxonomy (GTDB): domain Bacteria; phylum Nitrospirota; class Nitrospiria; order Nitrospirales; family NS-4; genus SCTG01. Next base: position 23,463 of record CAYLLY010000021.1, on the reverse strand, counting down.
GGAAATCGGCGAAATCGTCCACGTCATCGCCGACCCGATTTCGCTGGAGGTCAGCCATATCGTCGTCCGCGCGAACGGGACCCAGCGGCAGGTGCCGGCCAGCGCGATCGCCGCCGTGCGGGACGACTCGGTCGAGCTGCTTTGCACCGCCTCTCAGGTTGCGGGGTATCCGGAGCTGAAGCGCGAGGACTTCTTGACTTCGAAAGAAGTCGAAATCCCTCACCTCGAAAACAAAGTACACATCGAGCCCGGTGAGTTGCTCGTGCCCTTCCCCCCGCTCGAGAAGAGCTGCGCCCGGCGGAATTTCTTCGCCGGCTTCATCCATGTCATCGGGGCGCTGATCGGCCTCCCGCTCGTGTGGCCCGTTCTCCGGTTCATCATGAAGCCCATGTACGCGCCCTATGACAACCGCTGGCTCAAGATCGGGAACGTGAGCAAGATCAAGGCCGAGGACGTGGGCGTGCAGTTTATCTTCAAGAAGTCCTTCAAGGACTCGGTGCTGGAGCGCGAAGAGGACAAGAACCATTGGGTCATCAAGGCCACGCCAGAGACGCTCAAGAAGATTTACAAAAGCGGGGACATCACCTTCACGGACGAAAAGGGAGAGGTGGTCTGGGTCAACAAGCAGACGGTTCCCTACGTGGCGTTCTCCGGGAAGTGTCCCCATCTCGGCTGCGGCTACAAATGGCGCTCGCACAAAACGCGTGGTCAGGTCTTTCTCTGTCCCTGCCATCTCAGCATTTACGACAGCGCCGGGACGGTGCTGGACGGGCCGGCCCCGCGCCCGCTGGATGTGCTGCCGATCAAGGTCTCTGTAACGGGGGACATCGAGGTCATCGACATTGAATACAAGGCGGGCAAGAAAGAACTGGTCCGAATACTATAGTGAACGCGCTGCTCCAAAAGGTGTACGACTTCGTCGACGAGCGGATCGACCTGAAGACGCTCGAGGCGAAGATGATGAAGGAGCCGATCAAGGGCGGCTCGCGTTGGGCCTACGTCTTCGGCTCGTGCCTGCTGTTCATCTTCATCATGCAGGCCGTGACCGGCGTCCTGCTGATGTTCTACTACATCCCCAGCGCCGACCATGCCTACGCCAGCACCCAGTTCATCATTCACGAGGTGGACTACGGCTGGTTCATCCTCAGCTATCACTTTTGGGGGTCGTCGGCCATGGTCGTCATGGTCTTTGCCCACATGTCGCAGGTCTTTCTCTGGGGCGCCTACAAGACCCCCCGCGAGATGATCTGGCTGATCGGCTTGGGGCTTTTCGGCATCGTGATGGCGTTCGGCTTCACCGGCTATCTCCTGCCATGGGATCAGCGCGCCTACTGGGCCACGACCGTCGGCGTCGAAATCATGGACAAGACGCCCGTCGTGGGCGACTTCCTGGCCCGGTTCCTGAAAGGCGGCCCCACGCCCGGGCAGATGACCTTGAGCCGGTTCTTCGTCATCCACGTCATGATTCTGCCGGGTGCCTTGATGGGGCTCGCGGGGCTGCACCTTTTCCTCTTCCGGTCGGCCGGGCCGGCCGGTCCGTTCCGGGGCACGCCGGAGGAGTTGAAGGCCAAAACCGATTTCTTCTTTCCCCGCCAGGTGTGGAAGGACATCGTGGCCATGGCGGCGGTCTTCCTGACCATCTGCACCCTGGCTTTGATCGAACCGGTGGTCCTGCTGGAAGAGGCGAAGCCCGATCCCGGCGATTACCATCCGGAGCCGGAGTGGTATTTCCTGTTCCTGTTCCAGTTGCTCCGCTGGAAGGCCTTCTCGGGCGAGTTCGGCCAGTTCGTGGCCGCGACGGCCATCCCGGGCGCGTTCATGCTTCTGCTGGCCGCGCTGCCGTTCATCGACCGGAGCCCGGAGCGCAATATCTTCAAACGTCCGATCGCGCTGCTGTCCTGGACCGTCGTCATGATCGGGATTCTGGTCCTGACCGTATCCGCGATCCTCAACCGCGAATTCCTCGACTGACGGGAGCGAGGGGCATGTCCCATCCCGCGACCGCCATAAACTCCGTCAAGCTGGCCTGGGCTCTGTCCTGGGCGGCCTTCTGGACGGGCTTTCCCTTCAAGGTGATCGTCGCCTTGCTGCTGCTCGCGGCGCAGATCCACCCGTGGGAAGGCGCGGGGCTTATCGCGTTGCTCGCGATGTCGGCGCCGATCGACATCTGGGCGTTGGGTCTGACGGCCCGCACCTTCTTCCTCGAGCGGATGGGATTGGAGGTCCGCGGGCCGGTGGGGATCGCGCTCTGGTGGCAGGGGGCCGCCCTGGGCGTTGTCGCGCTGAGCGTCGCCTATTACGCGGTGGGAGGCACAGCCGCGTTGTTCAAGAGTTTTGCGCAATGGATCTTCGGCCTGGTGAAAAAAGCCGTCCCGGAATTTCCGATCGCCGAACAAATTACCATCGAGTTGTTGATCTGGGCCGTTCCGGCCGCGATTGTCGCGATCGTCCTGCTGCTGATCTGGCTGAAGCTGTTCGGGTGGCGTATCAAGCGGTTCGTCGTCGCCACGGGCCAGACCACTCCGGCCGGCTTGCAGGAGCGTGTCCGTGAGTGGGATGGCTGGCGCGTGCCGGCCGATCCCGTGCTGATGCTGGTGTCCTTCAGCGGGGTCGTGGTGGTCCTGACGGTGATATTCTGGGTGCTGTTGCCGGTATCGACGCCGCATCCGCACGAGGACTATCCGCTGCCCAAGGTGGCCGCGCCAAAGAAACCGGTAAAGCCGGAAGAGCTACTGAAGAAAACGGAAACCACGTTGGTCAAGGCCGGAGCCGTGCTGGAATTACTGGAAAAGGACAAGGCCAAAGAGAAGAAGCCCGCAGCCAAGGGGAAGTAAAGGAGAGATCGCCATGGAACACATACGGAACCATAGGAGCGTGTATGCCTATGCGGCGCTCTTCCTGGTGCTGGCGTTCGCGGTGGCGATGCCGGTGGGCCTGGCCTGGGCCGACGAAGCTCCCGCAGGGGCGGCGACGGAGTATCGCGATATCCCCGGCATGGGCAGCCGTAATCTGATCTGGATTGTCGCGCAACAGCACCTCCTCCTGGCCGGCTTCGTGCTGGGCGTGCCGATCTTCGCGTGGGTATGCGAGATTGTCGGCGTCAGGACCGGCGACCAACGGTACGACAAACTCGCCAAGGAGTTCACCAAGCTGCTCACGTCCTCCTACGCCACGACCGCCCTCTTTGGCGGCATTCTCCTCTTCCTGCTGATCGGGCTCTATCCCAAGCTGATGAACTACCTTTCAGACGTCTTCTTTCCCTCGTTTCTCGCGTACAGCGTCCTCTTCCTGCTGGAGACGGCGACCCTGTACCTCTACTGGTACGGGTGGGACTCGATGCAGGGGAAGCAGAAAGGCCTGCACCTGTTCCTGGGCTTCCTTCTGAACGTCTTCGCGTTCTTCATCATGATCGTGCCGAACTCCTGGGCGACCTTCCAGGCCAGCCCGGTCGTGATCGCGGAAGGCAGCATGTGGTCCAAGGCCTGGGCGGCGACCTGGAACCCGACCTGGTGGCCGGTGAACGTCCACCGCTTGATCGCCAACGTCGTGCTGGGCGGCTACATCTGTGGCGCGTACGCCGGGCTCAAGTATTTGATGGCGCAGAACCAGGACGAACGCGTCCACTACGACTGGATGGGGTACGTCGGCAACTTCATCGGCGTGTTCGGCCTGCTGCCGCTGCCGTTCGCCGGGTACTGGCTGATGCGGGAGATCTATCAGTACAACCAGCAGATGGGCATCACGCTCATGGGGGGCTTCCTCTCCTGGCTGTTCATCTTGCAGGCCATGCTGATCGGGATTCTCTTCGTCGGCTCGAACTATTACTTCTGGCTGGGGATCATGCATCGCCTCCCCGGAGCCGAAGTCAAGTACCGCAAGCCGATCCTGACGATGCTGGTCATCCTGCTCGTCTGCCTCGGGGTCTGGATGACCCCGCACTCCCTAGTCGCGAGCCTGGAAGAGGCGCGGAAGATGGGCGGTACCCACCATCCCTTGCTGGGCGTCTTCGGCGTGATGTCGGCCAAGATGACCGTGGCCAACCTGATGATCCTCGTGACCTTCATGAGCTTCATCATGTACTGGCGGGCCGGCAAGGAGGAAACCGCCGGATGGGCCAAGGCGGCCAAAGCCGGCCAGGGCGTGATCCTGGGAATTGCCGTGATCGTCGTCGTGGTGCTCGGGGTCTGGGGCTACTTCGTGCCGGCCATCACCAGGATCAATTACTTTTCGGTTATCCAGGTGCTCGTCGTACTCTTCGTCCTGCTGACCATCACGCCCTTGACGGGGCTTCTGATGAAGAGCGCGAAGACGACGACCGAGATGGTCTGGGGCGTCATGCCGGCGCGGGCTGCCTATGCCCTCGTGCTGAACGCGGTGATGGTCATCCTGCTCATGACCCTGATGGGCTACGCGCGGTCGTCGTCGCGGGTCCACTGGCACGTGTACGGCGTGATGCAGGACACCTCGCAATACGCCTATTCGCCGGCGCTCGGCTACGCCGCCGCCTTCATGGCCCTGAACACGTTCATGTTCTGCATGTTGGTCGCGTTCATCTTCTGGGTCGCCTCCTTGGGCGGCGAGAAAAAGGGCGGCACGACCGACAAGGCGTATGCGAAAGAGAAAGATACCGCGTCACCGGCCGTCGAAGCCGCGCCCGCGCCGGCGGCCGGACGCCACTAGGTAGGGGGAGCAGGGTCCCATGACTGAAGTCCAACTGTTGCAAGCGATCGGGATGGGTGTGGTGGGTCTGGGGGGGGCGATCCTCCTCTTTGTGCAGGCCCGCTTCGTGCGCGTGGTGGCCTTTGTGGCGATGGTCCTCGGCGGGTTCTCCCTCGTCGCCCTGGGCGTGCCCCAGATGGCCTCGTTGCCGCCTGCCGAGGAGAAGTTCGATGTGGCGTCCATCAAGGAGACGAAGGACCTGGCGGCGATCGGCCAGAAGATTTTCTTCGGCAAGGGCCAGTGCGCGCTGTGCCACACGATCGGCAGCAGCGAGGGCCGGTGTCCCGACCTCAAGGGCGTGGGGTCCAAGCTGACCCGCGAGTTCATCTACGAAAGCATGACCAAGCCCCAGGCCTACGTCTATATGGACTACGAGCACGAGGGCCCGGCCAAGTTCTTCCCGGCCAAGATGCCCTCCATCAACAAGAAACCGATCGGCCTGAACAACAACGAGATCCTCGCGGTCATCGCCTTCCTGCAGAATATGTCGGGGGAGCCCGTGACCATCGAATTGTCGGAGATTGAAGCGCCGAGTTCAGCAAGCTCGGAAGTGAGGAGGAAAGAACTATGAGAGGGTCCTCGCTGGCGGTCAAGGGGGCTATTCTGTTGGTCGCGGTGTTCGCGGCGCTGAAGTTCCTGCTGCCGCTGATCACCGCGCCCTTGCCCATGAGCCTCATCTGGCTGTATTTGTTCCTGACCACCATCGGCATCGTCGTGTACGGCACGCTCAGCGGCGAGTCCACGGAGCAGTTGATGGGTCCCATCTTCCGGTTTCTGAGCGGGGATGGGCTGGGGGGGGGAGCCAAATACGCCCGCCTCGCGGTCCTCGTGCTGTTCCCGCTCTTGGTCGGCTGGCAGACGTACAGCGGGCTCGTGTCCAGCACGGAACCACCCGCCGAAAACCGGACCATCCACCCGGCGCCTCCCGGCGAGTTCGTGGGGCTGGCCAACCCCGTGCCCAACACGCCGGAGAATGTGATGATGGGGAAAGGGCTGTATGCCGCCTTTTGCTCACCTTGCCATGGCGCGAAGTTCGACGGTAACGGCGCGGCCTCCGACGGGTTCAATCCGCCGCCGGCGAATTTTGTTGATCCAGGCACGATCGCTCAGCTCCAGGAATCCTACCTGTTCTGGCGTATCAAGAAAGGCGGGGTGGGGCTGTCGGTCGAAGGCCATCCGTGGAAATCGGCCATGCCGCGATGGGAAGTGGAATTGCCGGACGACTGGATATGGAAGATCATTATGGCGGAATATGCAGGTTCCGGGCACAAGCCCCGGACGTGGGAGTAAGCGATGCGCCAGGCACGAGGCGATAAACCGGGCGAAAGGCTGGGGGCGAGGGGCTATGGGCGATAGGTCGGAACGAGTGATTGGAACGAGCATGAGGGTGGCAATTTGCTTCGGCGTATTCATGGCTTTGCCTATGGCCCCTGGCCTCTCGCCTCTCGCCTACGGTCAGGAGGCCGTCGTCGTCCGCGCGAAGCTGATTCAGGGTGAGGTGCCGACGGATCCGGCCGCGCCGGCCTGGAACACGGTCCCGGCGGCCGAATTCCCGATGTCCCCGCAGGTCCACTGGCAGAAGCGCATCGGGGAGGTGACGGTCAAGTCCGTCAAGGTGCGCGGCGTTCACAACAACAAACAGATCGCGTTCATGGTGGAATATGCCGATCCGACCCAGGATCCGGCCGATGCCGCGGCGCTGGAGTTCATGGTGGGCGACAAGAAAGCCCACTTCGCCCATGGGCAGCCCATGGGGCAGGTGGAAGGCGGGCCGGTCAACATCTGGTACTGGCGGAACGACGCGCCTGGAGCCGCGGACTTGTCCGCCATGGGTTTCGGGACGCTGAAGAAGCAGGCCCAGCAGGATGTCCAGGCGAAAGGGGTCTGGAAGGACGAGAAGACCACGATCAAGTTCAAGAAGCGAAATCAGAGTCTTCGAAAAGACCCCAAGGGCGAATTGGTGAAAGACCCCAAAACGGGGGATCCCATCGTGGATGAAGAGACGAAGGTGGTCGAGCAGGAGGTGAGCGGCGTCTGGCGCGTCGTGTTCACCCGGGCGCTGGCCACGACCGACAAGGAGGACGTCCAGATCCAGCCGGGGACCTTCCCGAACGTCGCTTTCGCGGTGTGGGACGGCAAGAAGCTGGAGAGCGGGGACCTGAAGGAGTCCGGCTCGCAAAAGGCCATCTCGACCTGGTGGTACGTTAACGCGGAGCCGCCGCCCGACTATTCGATCTACCTGTACGGGTTGATGGCGGTGGTGCTGGCCGCGGGCGTGGAGTTCGTCATCATCCGAAAGGTGAAGAAGGGACAGCCGGCATGAAGGGGCAGCACTTCGCAGGGATGGCCGCCGTCGCGGCGGTGGCGGCGTTGGTCGGGCTCGCCGGGTGTGGGCTGTTCCAGGACGAGCACGTGGCGAAAGGTGCCGATCTCTACGCCTATTACTGCGCCCATTGCCACGGGGAGAAGGGGAAGCCCGGCCAGGGCTTCAACTGGAAGCTCATGCCCGATCCCAAGCCCAAGGACCTGTCCAATAAGGACGAGATGAGCACCCTGAAGGACCAGGAGATTTTCGAGACCATCTCCCGCGACATGAAGGATACGACTCCCCAGGTCGGCGACAAGATCGGCGACGAGGAGTTCGCCGTCCCCACCATGCCGACGTTCAAGTATACGCTGTCGGAGGAAGAGGTCTGGTCGCTGGTGGCGTTTGTGCGGACGCTCCACGGCACGAAGCTGGAGACGAAGGACTTCGCCGCGCTGAAGAAGGAGCGGCCCAAAGGCTCGCCGATCGCCAAGCCGACGGTGGCGGCGACTTCGGCCGAAGAGTCCAAACAGGCGGCGCGCGGCAAGCAGCTCTATTTCAACAAGTATGGCTGTAACGCCTGCCACAAGGTGGGAGACACCGGCGGCGAGGTCGGTCCGCCTCTGGACCGGGCGGGGTTCCGGTTGAACACGCACTGGGTGTACCGGTGGATCAAATACCCGCAGATCATGAAGCCGCACACCAAGATGCCGAATCTCGGCGTGAGCGACGACGACGCCAAGGCGATCATGTTCTACCTGAAGACCTTGAACGCGCCGCCGCCGGACAAGCCGTTGCCGGCCTCGTCGTAATTTCAAATGGGACGTTCGATTCGGTAGGGGCATGGCATGCCGTGCCCCACGTTATCGCAAGACCACCCCGCTCCAGAACCCCGCGAGGATGAGCGCGCCGATCCCGACGTGCTGCTTGAACAAAGCGAAGGCGTGAGTCGGCGACACCCCGCGCCTGACCTGCCGCGCCTGTGCGACGAAGAGTCCCACGGCCACCATCAGCGAGAGGTAAAACGGAGGCGCCAGGCGCGTTGCCGCGCCGACGAGCGCCAGGAGCGACGCCGTGACGAGCAGCGCGCCGCCCACGGCGATCCAGCACCGTTCGCCGAAGAAAATGGCGGACGAGCGCACGCCGATCCGCCGGTCGTCCTCGATGTCTTGCAGGGCGTAGATCGTGTCGTACCCGACGGCCCAGCAGACGGTCGCCGCAAAGAGGCCGAGCGCCGGCCAGCCGATCTCGTTCCGCACCGCCGACCAGGCCATGACGGCGCCCCAGCCGAACGCGACGCCGAGAACGGCCTGCGGGAGGGGCATGACCCGTTTGGCCAGCGGATAGAGGACGGCCAGGAGCAGGGCGACGGGCGCCAGCGCAATCGTAAGCGGGTTGAGCAGGGAAACCAGGCCGGCGGCGGCGGCAAGCAGCGCCCCGAAGACTCCCAACGCGACGTGCGGCGGCAGGCGTCCCGATGCGAGCGGGCGCTCGCGGGTCCGCTGGACTCGGCGATCCAGATCGCGGTCCCACCAGTCGTTGATGGTAACGCCCGCGCTCCGCATGACGAAAACACCCGCGGTGAAGATCGCCACGAGCGGGAGCGGCGGATGCCCGTCGCCGGCGAGCACCAGCGCCCACAGCGTGGGACACAGCAGCAGGAGAGAGCCCGTTTGATTGCGGAGTCGGATGAGGTCGGCCAGGGCGGACCAGGAGAGCGGCGGACCTCCGGAAACGGCCATGCGCCGACGGTACCGAATCGGGCGGGGGGTGTCAAGGGTGTGGCCGGGAGGGCGCCTGCCATTGCGATTGCCCCCTGTTTCTTGTATAAAGCAAGGGCGGAACCACTCACCGGGCGCCCGCCATCGAGCTCAGGAGACCACCGTTCATGCCTTTTCGCTTTCCGGCCCTTCGGCCTCTAACGGGCGTCCTCGTCCTGCTGGCGGCGTCGGCCGTTTTCGGATGCGGGCAGAAGCTCGTCTTCCCGCGGCTCGAATTCAAATCCGACGTGGCCAAAACGCCCGGCATTCCGCTGACGGTCCGCCTCGACATTCCCGATGCGCTCACGCAGGCCCAGCTCTTCTACAAAGATTCGTGCGGGGTGCCCCAGGGCATTCCATTGGGCGAGCGCCTGGCGGAGCAGGTGAAGGCCGACGCGGCAGGCGTCTTTGAAAAGACCTTTGTGGGCGGCTTGAAGGACCCCGCCGACGCCGTCCTGAGCGCCGCGCTCGAGACCAGCGAGATTACCCTGAACATCCCGCGTCGGGAGATCGGCGAGTATAAGATGACGGCCCTGGTGCGCTTGCGGATCACGATGGTGGACGCCGAAGGCAAAACGCTGTTCAATGAGGCGATCAAGGGGGAAGGGAAATGGACCGTCGCCACCGACGGGACCGAGTGCACGGTGCTGGGGCTGATGCTGCCGGTGACGGAGGCGATGGAAAAGCTCTCGGACCGGACCGTCGAGGAGCTGACCCAGGCGGTCAAGATCCGGGACTGGGCCGTCCGGCTGCAGACGCGCAAGGAAATGACCGCCGGCGGCAGACCGGGCGGCTTCGCACCCGCTCCGCAAACGGGGACGGGCGATCCGCCCACGCTGAGCTTCCGCGCGGCGCTCGAAGATGAGAACCGCAATCAAGTTTTGGACGTCGGGGAGAAGGTCGTCGTCCGAGTGGAGGTGGCCAACAGCGGGCCGGGCGTGGCGCGCGCCGTCGCGGTCGTCTTGTCCGGCACGCCGGCTCTGGTGAAGGAATTCGTCAGTCCCACGCTGCTCGGCGATATCCAGCCGGGCGAGAAGAAGCAGGCGACGATCAGCACCACCCTGTCCGCGTCGCTCGCCGAACAGCAGGCGGAGTTGATGATCCAGATCACCGAGGCCGGCGGATTCGGGCCGCCCACCCGGAAACGGTTCGTCGCGTCGGTCCAGCCGAAGGAGAGGTCGGTCGAGACGGTCGAAGTCCTGTCCATCGACGTGGACCAGATTCCATTGCGGGTCCAGGGGTTTGATCGCCGCACCTCCTATGCCGTCGTGGTAGGGATCGGCGGGTACCGGGAGGAGGGCGTTCCCAAGCTGAAGTATGCCAAACGCGACGCCGAAGTGGTGGCCAAGCACCTCACCGCATTGGCGGGGTACTCGCCGGAGAACGTGCGCGTCCTGACGGACGAGCGGGCGCTGCTGATGGATCTCCAGGAGACCTTTGAAGACTGGCTCCCGAGGTTGGCGACGTCATCGGGCGCCGTGTTCATTTATCTGGTCGGCCATGCCGTGCTCAATCCGGAGAGCGGCGACATAATCCTTGTTCCATATGAAGGCCGCCAGGACCTCGCCCGCCGGGGCTATTCCCTCAAACGCTTGCAGGAAGTCCTGTCCCGTCTGCCCTCCCGCCTGAACCTGGTCTTCGCCGACCTGTCGTTCCCGGCCGACAGGACGGGGGCCGGCCCGCGGTCCATCCCGTGGAGCGCGAACAAACCTGCCGGGAAAACCCGCAGCGTGCTCGTCGGATCGGCCTCGGCGAACGGGCCCAGCCTCTCGTTCGACGCGGGGCAGCACGGGCTGTTCACGTATCACTTCCTCAAGGCCGTCCGCGGGCAGGCCGATGCCAACGACAACGGATGGGTGGATCTGGGAGAGATCGTCTCCTATCTTCGGGAGCAGGTTCCCAAGGGCGCTGCGGAGCTGAAACGGGAGCAAGTGCCGGTGGTGACGCCGGAGGTGGAGCCGGCCGGCCCGATCGGCACGTACCCGGTCAGCAAAGCGAAGCGGCGGAGTTGAAATCATCGGATGCCCCTGTTAGAGTTGTGCCCCGGGCCGGCGTAGCTCAGTGGTAGAGCAGCTGATTCGTAATCAGCAGGTCGGTGGTTCAATCCCACTCGCCGGCTCCAAACCAAGCTTGCTCGTGCCGCCGCATTCGATCAAATTGCGGCGGACATGCAATACCTCCTGTGAGGTTGTATGCCCGTCAACCGCGCCCTCGCCACGATTCCCTTTTTCTCAGACCTGACCGACCAGGAGCGGGAGCTGCTGGGCCCGCTGTGCGGCATCCGGGAGGGGAAGGAGGGAGACCACCTCATCTTCGAAGGCGCCCCGGTCGACTACATCTTCTGTCTGCTGTCCGGCAAGGTGGGGGTCTACAAGAAGGACAAGGAAGGGAAGAAGGTCTTGATCGCGTCGCTCGGCAAGGGCTTCATCTTCGGGGAGATGTCGTTTCTGGATCGTGGGCCTGCCTCGGCGACGGTCCGGGCGGGCGTACCCTTTCAGGCATTGACCATTAATCAAGAGGCCTTGCATCGGTTGCTCGAAAGCCAGCCGAAGCTCGGATACAAGATCATCAAGGCCATGGCTCGTCTGACCAGTCTTCGCCTGAGACAGGCCGACGACGTGCTGGCCGGATTCCCCGGCACGTCCCGCGAATTCACCGTCGCCTGAGAGTTTCAAATCCTCGGAAGGGCCTCACGTATCGCATTAGATAAACCTAGTATCTTCGCAGATACAGCAGCTAGAATTTCCGCCCCGTTATTTTGCTAGGCCAGCCAAGAACTTCGTAAGTTTCTCAGCAGGCACGGGATTTGCGTTCCAACGGGCTAGACACCCATTTTCGAGTAGGACAAACGCTCATGCTCAGGAGGTGTGGCCATGAAATCTCCTTCTTGTCCAAGCTGTAACAAAGACTTTGTCCGGCGATCTCAACGGCAGGGCCACGCCGAGGTGGTCGTCAGCCTCTTTTACCTGTACCCTTTCCGATGCCAGCTCTGCACCCATCGCTTTTTCGCCATGCAATGGGGACGTCGCTACAGGAGATATACGCCGGACCGGCGGGAGTATCTGCGGATTCCGGTCCGGGTGCATGCGACCTTTTTGGGGGAGGAATCGCGAGGGGAAGGCACGACCACCAACCTTTCAATGCGCGGCTGTGCATTGGCGACTGACACGCGGCCTACTCAGGGGGAGGTCCTGCGCCTCAAGCTCAATATGCAGAATGGTCACCCAGAGACAATAGAAGTCGAAGCCGCCGTGGTACGGAACGTATTGGGACGACAGTATGGGCTTGAGTTTCTCCGCCTCCATTCTCAAGAAAAGGAACGGCTCGGGAAGATTATCGAACAGCACTTGCACAGCCGTCCCATGTATCAGGCTCGATTAGTCTCCTAGAAATCCGCAACAGCATTTGCCGTCGAATCTAATCGGTTCTCAGGCCAGATTCTGCCATGGCTCGTCTGACCAGTCTTCGCTTGAGACAGGCCGACGACGTGCTGGCCGGATTCCCCGGCACGTCCCGCGGACAGGGAGAAAAAGGGGACAGGCTACTTTCTTTCGGGTAGTCGGGGGCGGCCGCGGGGGCGCAACGTCGATTCGAGGCCGAAGATCTTTGCCAACCGTTCGACCCACCCAGGAGCGCCGAAAGGGGCTTGCCGGTTCACGCAGGTGCGAATGGCTACGAGTTCCTGGTTCAAGAGCGGTTCTTCGAGCCACTGATCCTGGGATGCAGGCATATCGAGGGGACATGGGTCGACTAGCGTCGGGTGCTGGAGGCTGGACCATGGCCACTCGTATGGGCGTGTAACCAAGCCAGCGCGGACGGGATTGCGCAGGACGTAGCGGAGCACGGTCAAGAGATGAGCATCCTGCTGAATCGGAAAGCTTTTGAAGCGGCCTTGCCAGACGTGCCCGTGGCCGCGATAGTGCTGGTGGTAGTGGCGCACATGACTGGTCAGCCACCACTGCATGAACGAACTGGGGGCGTCCGGAGTCGAGGGTTGCAGGATGAGATGAAAGTGGTTGGGCATCAGGCAAAAGCCGAGGACTTTAACCGGATAGCGTGCTTTCGCGTCGGCGAGCAGGTCGAGAAAGGCTTGATAGTCAGCGTCCTTGTGAAAGACAACCGCCCCGCCGTTACCACGGTTGAGGATATGGTAGGCGTGGCCGCCGATCTGTCCACGGGGAATGCGAGGCATCACCTATGAGACACCGTGACAGGGGAAAAGGATTAAACAAAGTAGCCTGTCCCCTTTTTCTGGTGCCGAGTTAGCGAGCCTAACCTTTTCATTGACACGCAAGGGCACCCGCTATAGATTTCGACCCTCATTCGAGAGCGAGGAACGCGCTTTCCGGTTCTGACGAAAAGGAGAGCAGGTCTTGGCGGCGTCGACGGAGCAAGGTCTCAATCACGGCAGTCGAGCAGTTGCCGGCACGAAGCCAGACCACTTTCGGTGGCTGGCCGAAGAGAAAGCTGCGCTGATGGAAGTCGGCATCTTTTGTCACGATGGTGAAGCCATGTTGTGCGGCATATTGCCAGACGGACGCGTCGGTTGCGTTCTTCAAGCCGATCTCCCTCACGTGTTGGGAGTCGGGGTATTCGTCTCGCAGAGCTGCAATGAGTCGATGAGACAGGTTTTGGTCGAAGAGAAGCTTCACGCGGGTGGAATGGAAACCAACTTCCGTTCCCGGTCGGCCGCAAAAGCAAGGCAGGCGCGGATGTCTTCACGCGTGAGATCAGGGAAATCCTTCAGGATTTCCTCTTCGCTCATGCCCGAGGCCAGATACTCCAATACGTCATACACCGTGATTCGCAGGTCGCGGATACAGGGTTTGCCGCTTCGTTTCTCAGGATCAATGGTGATGTGGTCTTTCCAGTTCATATGAGCAAGGTTAGCTCAGGAAAGGGAAAAGATCAAGATCGTTCTGCTCACAGACATGGCCGCCGATCTGTCCGCGAGGAAAACGAGGCATCACCGATGAGACACTGCGGCCAGGGAAAAGGTTAAAACCAGCCTGATACCTTTTCCCCTCTTAATACCCATACCCTGACATCCCATAGCCCCTTCCTCCATCAAAGCCACTGACTGGCCTTGTATGGCTTCTATATGCGCTTGATTCTGTGATAGCGGTGTTGCCTGGTGCCAGTTCAGCTGCTTTCTTGAAGTAGTCTGTTGCTTGTGAATGTACGCCAAGTTCGTGCAGGGTAAGGGCCAGGTTGTATTGGGGCTCAGCAGCCTTAGGATCAGATTTAATAGCCGCCTCGAAGTGCTTCTTGGCCACATCCCAATGGCCCATGTTGTAGTGTTCAATTCCTTCTGCATTGTGCTTGGCGGCACTTACATCAGCGCCCGGCGTTGTGATGAGGGGACGACTGGGAGTTGCGCAAGCTACCAGTAGGGCAAATGAAAACAGGGTGCTGACAACAACGGTTAGCCTCATTGGTTGTCCCTCCATTGCGTGAAAGGAATCCAAGCTTCGAACACATAGTGCCCAAACTTGAAGGGAGGTTAGAGTGCTGACATTGTGAATGTCAAGACTCGTGAGTTGGCAGAGCACGATATTCATTGACAAGCAACGTATTTTAAGCTATACATCAACTGAAATAGATAAGTATTAAAGTCTAGGTTAATAATTTGGCAGACTCGTACTGTCTTAGCGGGTAGGATTACGGTCTGCAAGTTGAAGGCTCAATCGCGGTTTCCTTGGGACTAAGGAGACCGCGATAGCGTCTTTTTTTATCGTCGAGGTGTTCTTTCGAGGGACTGTGATGTCCAAGAGGAACCCGTGGTTTTGGGTGAGCAAGTGCCTTGCCCTGGTCACGCTTCTGGGCGTTCCAGAGACCGCTGCCCAGCAGGCTCCACCACAGGGGATGCCAGGGATTCTGCTCGAGCAACAACGGCAGTCGGAAGAGAAGGAGAAACAGCAAGAGCAAATTACTGCTCCCCCGGCTCCTGCTCAGATCGACAAACCTGCACGTGTCCGTCCCCCCCGAGGCTCTGAAGCTGCGGTCCAACTCAACAAAATCAAGTTCAGCGGTAATAATGTCATTGCGACCAATGAACTTGAAGAGGTGGTTGCCCCGGCCATCGGGAAGGTCTTAACCCTTAGCGAGTTGCAAGAGTTGGCGAACGAGGTTTCCGAATACTATGCAGCGTATGGGTATCTGCTGGCTAAGGTCTACCTTCCTCCACAGGAAATCAAAGAAGGTGTTGTCGAGATGGCTGTGTTGGAGGGCGAAATCGGCACGATCGAGGTTACGGGGAACACGCGCTACAAATCCTCCACAATCCTAAGAGCTATGGAATTAGTCAAGAGGCGAAAAGTTGTCCATGAAGGGACTCTGGAAACGGCCCTAAACGAGCTTAACTCTTACCCTGGCTTGAGAGTCAGGGCTGACCTCAAACCCGGCACGGCACCCGGCTCTTCCGACATCCATTTGACGGCTAAGGAGCGAATGCCCTATGCCTTCACTGCCGATATCAACAACTATGGGTCTCGCCTCATCGGCCCTTGGGTGTATAGTGGAGAACTCGGAATCGGGAACATCTTGGGGCTTGGTGATAACCTGACGCTCAAGGGTTCGAAGTCCGACGATAACCTCTTTTTGACGAACGTCGGCTATCTTATTCCGGTAACGAGTTTTGGAACCAAGCTACAGTTTTCCTGGATTCATTCCGAGAATGTCATTGGGGCAGAGTTTGCTTCTCAACGTCCGGTAGGTCGTGCTGACATTGCCTCAATCGATCTTCTTCAAACCATCATCAAAACAGGCAATTTCAGCCTGGTCGTGAACGGCGGGTTTGACTTCAAGACCATCCGCAACATCATTGCCGTTCCCGGTCCATCCGGGATACTGCAAAGCAAAGACGAACTTCGGGTTTTCAGTCTGGGCTTGCGCGGTGACTATCGCGATCAATTCCTAGGCCGGACTTATTTCAGTCTGACCTGGCACCATGGTGTGGATTTCTGGGGAGGCTCAGAGCAGAACGCCCCACAGACGAGCTTTGTGATCGTAGACCCGGTGACAGGGATTGGAAATGGTGCAGGCCCGGGTTCGTGGAGCAAGGCAACGGTGGATGTCGCACGATTCCAGTCCCTGAGCCTCCCGTTCTTTCACGGCCTACCCATCCTCCCGAATATCCTGCAGGACAGCTATATGATCCTGCGGGCATCAGGACAAATTGCCAGTGACCGTCTGCTGGCACCGGAGAGGTTCTCGATCGGCGGCTTTTACACGGTCAGGGGCTATCCGATCGCCGAGCGCATCGGTGACCACGGGTACGTGGCGACGGCCGAGATGGTGGTGCCCGTGCCGTCGTCCGCAAACATCCCGTTCACCAGCCGGACCTGGAAAGAGACGTTCCAAGTGGCGGCCTTCATTGACCATGCGGGGGTGTACGTCTCGCGGTTCACCCAGCCCACGGGGGTGTCGGGTCCGCAACCGCAGGACTATCTCACGGGCGCGGGCGGGGGCTTGCGCATCAGTCTTCCGTTCGGGGTCCCGCAACCGGTGGACAGGGGCGTCCTGTCCCTCAAGATCGACTGGGCGACCGCCATCGGGCGTCCCAGGCCGAGCAGCCGGGACCAGGGCATCAGTTTGAATGATGTATATGGGGACGGCGCCGCTGGAGTACTCTATGTCAGTGCCGCATTAAGGTTCTAAGGTGCTCTCAGAGATGGCCTGTTTTGTCTTTTTGTCGTAAGATTTCAAAAATGTTCATAACTATTGTAGTGGGTTAGTTCTATAATAACTTCCTATGGGCATATAAAAGGCTCAATCAACAATCCTGAGCGGTCTAGGCGGGCATGGTTTTCAAGGCCTGCAAGTTGAAGGCGCAACGCGTAGCCTCCCATACAGAGGCGTAGCGAGTGCGCCTTTTTAATTTGATGAACAGTCGAGCTTGGTCGGGAGAGGAGGTCATTCCATGAGCGGACACAAGGCAAAAGCATTGCGTCGGTCCAATCAGGGAAGGGCAAGCGTGGAGCAGTGGAAACGGGGACTTGCCGCCGGCCTCATGACTGGCGTCCTGACCCCTGTCACCAGCTGGGCCTTGCCGCAAGGGGGCACGGTCGCCGTCGGCTCCGCCACCGTCAGCACCCCTACCGCCACCTCCATGCGCGTGGATCAAGCCACCCAGAGCCTGATTATGGACTGGATGCGGTTCAACATCGCGTCCAACGAATCCGTCCGCTTCCAACAGCCCAACGCCGCCGCCATCGCCCTGAACCGGGTTTCCGTGAATGAGCCAAGCGCTATCTACGGATCACTGTCGGCAAACGGTCAGATTTTCCTCATCAATCCCAGCGGTATCCTCTTCTCCTCAAGCTCACGCGTGGATGTGGCCGCGCTCACAGCCACTACCCTCAACATCACCAACCAGGATTTCTTGAGCGGCAATTATCGCTTTACGCAGGATCAGGCCTCCTTCAACGCTGCTGTCGTCAACCAGGGTGTTATCACTGCCGGGCAGGGCGGATATGTGGCTCTTCTGGGCGCGGCGGTCCGGAACGAAGGGATTATTCAGGCCAACCTCGGCTCCGTCGCACTCGCATCCGGCAAGGCCGCGACCCTCGATATGAGAGGGGATGGATTGATCGGGTTTGTCGTAACGGACGCGGTCTCCGGCAGTGTTTCGAGTCCAAATGGGGAAACGCTCACGTCCTATGTCTCCAACGCCGGCACTCTGCAGGCCGATGGTGGCATGGTTGCGTTGACGGCACGTGCGGCCACCGATGTGATCAAGTCGGCGCTGAACCAGACGGGTATCATCGAAGCCCGCAGCATGGTAGCGCGCAACGGCAAAATCACCCTCGACGGTGGCAATGAAGGGGTTGTGTCTGTCTCAGGTGTGATGGACGCATCCGGATTAGCCTCAGGTCAGACCGGAGGGACGATCCAGGTTTTGGGTGACAAGGTCGGGTTGTTCGGGGCTTCCATTAATGCGTCAGGCGATGCCGGCGGCGGCTCAGTGTTGGTCGGCGGCGACTTTCAGGGCAAGGGCCCCGTTCAAAATGCTTCTCGTACCTTTGTAAGCAATGATTCGAGCATCAGTGCGGATGCTGTTACCTATGGGCACGGCGGCAAAGTGATCGTATGGTCTGACGAGGCGACCCGTTTCCAGGGCGTCGTGTCCGCTCGCGGGGGTGTCAATGGAGGCGATGGCGGCTTCGTCGAGACTTCGGGGAAAGGCTTCCTTGAGGCGCAGGGCCGGGTTGACACGAGTGCGCCTCGTGGGAACCCGGGCAATTGGCTGCTCGATCCGACGGATCTTGTGGTTGACATTGGATTCGGCTTTGAGGATACGAGCAATCTGGCTGCTGTAGATGCCTTTGCGGACCCTGATCTTGGAGCGGGCCAGACGAAGCTCGATGTGGAGGCGATCAACAATGCACAAACGAATGTGACGCTTCAGGCCAGTAGGGACATCCAATTCCTTGAGCCCGTTAGCATGTTCAATTCAGGGTTCGGAATTACCGCGCAGGCCGGTAATTTCGTCAGTATCTTCGCCCCAATTACAACGAAGGGCGGCAGTCTCAATCTCACCGCGAACGCCTCTGCAAGTGGTGCCCCTTCGGGCTCCGGCTCAATCGAGATCTTTGCGCCACTCGATACAACAGGTGGTGGGCTTGGTCTATCTGGTGGCGCCGTCTCTTTCTCCATCGACGGCGGAACGGGCAAGATCAGTCTCGGCGCCGGCATCACCACGCGTCTGGCCGATGTCACGTTCGCCGGCCCGGTTGAGCTTCAGCCATTCAGTTTCGTCTCCATAAGTTCAGGAGGCGGCAACATCCAGTTTCAGAAAACGGTGGACGGGTTTTTGGAAGATCAGTTTGTTTTTTCTAGTCTGTCAGTGGATGCACGTGACACAGTCACCTCTACAGCGGGGGATGTCACCTTTGCCGATTCAGTGGGTTCCACACAGCCTCTGGACAGCCTGACAGTAGCGGGTAAATCGATCAGCCTACAGGATGTACATACATTCTTTGACGTGATCCTCAGCGCCGACCAAGATGTCACCTTGGACGGGCTGGTGCTCTCTGACTTCGGATTTTTCGGAATCACCATCGATGCCGGGGGCTCGATCACGACGGGCTCTAGCGCTAGTCTGACAGCCACCTTCGGTAATGTAACGCTCACCGCCGGGCAAAACGTCACCTTGGACGCGCCAGTGCTTTCGGACTTTGGGGTCACGATCGATGCCGGGGGCTCGATCACGACGGGGCTTGGGGGCAGTCTCGTTGCCTCTGGTGGTTTCAGTGAGGTGACGCTCACGGCCGGGCAAGATGTCACCCTCAATGGGCCTGTGGAGGTGTCTAGTGCGGGGTTTTTCAACTTTTTCAACTTTAGCAGCATCTCCATCACCGCCACCAGTGGTTCGATCACGACCGGGCTTGGGGGCAGTCTCGTTGCCTCTGGTGGTTTCAGTGAGGTGACGCTCACGGCCGGGCAAGATGTCACCCTCAACGGGCCGGTGGAGGCGTCTAGTTCGGGGGATTTCGGCTTTAGCAGCATCTCCATCACCGCCACCGGTGGTTCGATCACGACCGGGCTTGGAGGCAGTTTCGTTGCCTCTGGTGATTTCAGTGATGGGAGGCTCACCGCCGGTCAAGATGTCAACCTCAGCGGATCGGTGCTGGCGTCAGGCATTTTCGCCAATGTTGCTATCGATGCCGGAGGCTCGATCATAACAGGACCCAGCGCCAGCCTGACGGCCGAGGGCGGCGATGTGACGCTCACCGCCGGCCAGGATGTCACCCTGAGCGGGCCGGTGCTTTCGGATTTCGGATTCTTGGGGATCACCATCGAGTCGGGGAACTCGATCACGACGGGCTCTAGCGCTAGTCTGACAGCCACCTTCAGTAATGTGACGCTCACCGCCGGCCAGGATGTCACCTTGGACGGGCTGGTACTCTCGGACTTCGGATTTTTCGGAATCACCATTGATGCCGGGGGCTCGATCACGACGGGCTCTAGCGCTAGTCTGACAGCCACCTTCAGCGATGTGACGCTCACCGCCGGCCAGGATGTCATCCTGAACGGGCTGGTACTCTCGGACTTCGGATTTTTCGGAATCACCATTGATGCCGGGAACTCGATCACGACGGGCTCTAGCGCTAGTCTGACAGCCACCTTCAGCGATGTGACGCTCACCGCCGGCCAGGATGTCACCCTGAACGGGCTGGTACTCTCGGGCTTCGGATTCTTCGGGATCACCATCGATGCCGGGGGCTCGATCACAACGGGCCCCGACGCCAGCCTCACGTCCAATTTCGGGAATGTGACGCTCACCGCGGGGCTCAATCTCACGCTCAACGAGCCGGCAGAAGCGCCCTTTGGGCAGGTGTCGCTGGATTTTGGGGGCGTGCTGACCCTGCCGGCCGGGGCCACGCTATCGAACTTCTTCACAGCCGACAGCTTTGCGTTGCGGGCGCCGCACGATTTCACCGTGGCGGAGGCGCTGATCTTTGATGGGGACCTCTCGCTGACGGCGGGGGATTCGCTGACGACCCTGGCGGGGGCGAGCCTCACGTCCAATTTCGGGAACGTGTCGCTCACTGCGGGGCTCAATCTCACGCTTAACGAGCCGGCAGAAGCGCCCTTTGGGCAGGTGTCGCTGGATTTTGGGGGCGTGC
>CAYLLY010000021.1:0-2949 GCA_964384595.1 uncultured Nitrospirales bacterium | reverse complement strand
GGAGGCGCTGATCTTTGATGGGGACCTCTCGCTGACGGCGGGGGATTCGCTGACGTCCCTGGCGGGGGCGAGCCTCACGTCCAATTTCGGGAATGTGACGCTCACCGCGGGGCTCGATCTCACGCTCAACGAGCCGGCAGAAGCGCCCTTTGGGCAGGTGTCGCTTAATTTAGGCGGAGCGCTGTCTCTCTCACCCCAAGCCATCATCTCTGCCAACAGCTTTAGTATTCATGCCCTTCAAGATTTCACGCTTACGCAGGCGCTGACCTTTGACGGGGACCTCTCGCTGACGGCGGGGGGCTCGTTGACGACGTTAGCGGGGGCCAGCCTCACGTCCTCATTCGGCAATGTGACCGTCACGACGGGTCTGGATGTCACGCTCAATGCGCCGGTGGAGTCGGGTGGCTTCACAGGGGTTTCCATCTCTTCGGGCAGTGTGGTCTCCAATGCCGACGGTTCGACTTCAGTGGTTCCCGGTTCTCTTCTTACAGGAACAGACGGCAGCCTCACGGCCATATTCGGCGATGTGGTCCTCTCTGCCACCAAGCACGTTACACTTAATGCGCCATTGCAGGCAGGTGGAGGGATTTCCATTTCCGCCGGCAGCGTGGCCTTGAACCGCGACGGTTCGATCGCCGGCGGTCGCGTGGTCTTCGGATCCCTGACTACTGGGATTGGAGGCATCCTCACGGCCGAATTCGGCGATGTGGACCTGTCCGCTACGAAGGACATCACCCTCAACGGGCCGGTGCAGGCTGCTGGGTCCATTTTTGCCACGGCCGGCGTTGACTTCTCGAACCCAGATTTTTCATCACCAACCCCCGATTTTTCAAACACGGTGCTCCCTGGGTCCCTGATCACCGGGGCCGGAGGCAGTCTTATGGCCGAATTCGGCGATGTGGACCTCTCCGCCACCAAGGACATCACGCTCAATGGGCCGGTGCAGGCTGCTGGGTCCATTTTTGTCACGGCCGGCAGTGAAATCATCAATGCCGATTTTGAGACCGTGGATGTGGTGCTCGGGTCCATCACCACCGGGGCTGGGGGCAGCCTCACGGCCGAGTTTGGCATTGTGAACCTCTTTGCCACCAAGGACATCACTCTCAATGGGCCGGTGCAGGCGTTGCAGGCTAGTGGCTTCTCTGGGATTTCTGTCTCTGCCGGATTTGAAACGTTCAATGCCGACTTTTCGACGAAAGGTGTGATTCCTGGTTCCATTGTCACGGGACCGGAAGGAAGCCTCACGGCCGAATTTGGCTATGTGAATCTCTCTGCTACGCAGGACGTCACCCTTAACGGGCCGGTGCTGGCGGCTGGGTCCATTTTTGTCACGGCCGGCAGCCCAATCTTCAATTCCAATTTTGAGATTGTGGATGTGGCCCTCGGGTCCATCACCACAGGGACCGGGGGCAGCCTCACGTCCACAGGCGATTTCTCGTCTGTGGACCTTTCGGCTACCCAGGACGTCACGCTCAATGGGCCGGTGCAGGCGAGTAGATCCATTTTTGTGAATGCAGGCAGCCCAATCTTCAACTCCGATTTTGAGATCGTGGATGTGGCCCTCGGGTCCATCACCACAGAAACCGGGGCCAGCCTCACGGCCACGGGCGATTTCTCGTCTGTGGACCTTTCGGCTACCCAGGACGTCACGCTCAACGGGCCGGTGCGGGCGGAGGGCACTGAGTTTGGCGGGGGGAGCATCTCTGTGTTCGCGGATGGCGGGTCCATCACCACGGGAGCAGCAGGCAGCCTCACAGCCACGGGCGATTTCTCGTTTGTGGACCTTTTCGCCGGCACCGATGTTACCCTCGCTGCGCCGGTGCGGGCGGAGGGCACTGAGTTTGGCGGGGGGAGCATCTTTGTGTTCGCGGATGGCGGGTCCATCACCACGGGAGCAGCAGGCAGCCTCACGGCCACGGGCGATTTCGCATTTGTGGGCCTTTTCGCCGGCACCGATGTTACCCTCGCTGCGCCGGTGCTGGCGGAGGGTTTCTTCGGTGATGTTAGCATATTCGCCGGCGGGGCGATCACCACGGGGTCAACAGGTAGTATTTCTGCTCCAGGCGTTGAAGGAGGGATATTTTTATTGGGCTCCTCGATAGGGACTGCAATAACCCCCCTAGTCCTTGTTGGAGACGTAGGATTCTTTCTTGCAGAGGCAACCGATGTGATCAATGTGAAATCTGCGTCACCCAGTGACATAAATCTTTTCGAAGCCTATGCGGGCAATCTTGATTTCCGCAGTAGTGCCATAGTTGTTACATCGGTTGGCGATGTTACTCTTGATTCAACAGGCGGCCGCATCTTCCATATAGTCGACGGGACCGACATCGTTGGTAAAAACGTCAACTTATTCGGGCAGGAGATTGGGCAGCCTGGCCTGGAAATCCAGGTGATGACTCCTTCCCCTCCTCCTCTGTGTAATGGGACACCATGTAGCATCAATGGTCCATTCTTTGTGGAGGTGAACAAATTCTTCAGCGATTTTGTGATACTGTTAGTACTGGTCCAAGAGCTAATCCAAGAGATAACCGCGGCGCAACAGGCAGCTATAAGTTCAATTTTTATCCCCTTGGGGCCGTCCGAACTGCTGAGTAGCGGCGTGCTGCCGGAAAACGTCTTTAAGTCTCTCGGGTCAGAACATATCGAGATTCGTGGTGGTATGGAAGGTGAGGGGAGAAAAGGGCCGTCTGGAGTCACGATTGTCCAATAAGGCAGAAACGATCTCTCCACAATAAATACGGACACCTCGTTCCTTGACGCTCTAGGCTGAACCCGGTAGGCTATCTCTCCATCATGCGTAAGCGCGCGATCATCACCAGGATTACGGGCCAGGACGGCTCCTAGCTGGCCGAACTGCTCCTTGCCAAGGGCTATGAGGTCTATGGCCTCGTGCGCCCCGCGAGCACCAACTGGAAGTCGAGGCCATGGTGGAGAACAAGGACATCG
>CAYLLY010000020.1:0-30939 GCA_964384595.1 uncultured Nitrospirales bacterium | reverse complement strand
TGTAGAGCGCGCGGGCCACGCGATGGTAGACGAAGAATTCATCGTACGCGGCGCGTTTGGCGTCCTCTTTCGCGCTGAACGCCAGCTCCTGGAGACGCGTAGTCTCTGGCGTGAGCCAGAACGTGAGGACGGTTGCGATGAGCACCATCGCCCCCAGAAGCGCCGGTTCAGTCATGCCGATCTGTTCTCTCCAGGGTCCGGCCGTGAACGCGCGCATCAGCGTTCCGGCGACGATGAGTCCGGCCGAAACCAGCACCAGGCGGTCATAGCCCTGAAACGTCCGCGTGAGCATGCGGCCTCCCGTCTCCATGCCGATCGTGTTAAAGACCGCGGGAATCACGGCCGCGATGATGGACGCCAACCCCCCGACCCAGACCGCCAGCGCCAGCATCTCCACGCAGTGGCACGTCACGACGACCTTACGGATGGACGACCCTCCCGCCGACGAGCGTGGACACGACCTGCCCTTTCAGCTTCCATCCCGCGAAGGGGGTATTGCGCCCTTTGGATTTGAACCGGTCGGGGTCCACGACCCACTGGGCCTCGGGGGCCACGATCGTCACGTCGGCGTCCGCTCCGACGGCCAGGGTACCCTTGGCCAGACCGAAGGCGCGCGCCGGCTGGACGGTCAGCGCCGCCACCACCTGCTCGACCGTGAGCACGCCTTCCTCGGCGAGCACCAGGGCGAGCCCCCAGGCGGTCTCCAGCCCGACGATGCCGAACGGCGCGTAATCGAACTCCCGCTCCTTTTCGAAGGCGGCGTGCGGGGCATGGTCCGTGGCGATCACGTCGATGGTGCCGTCCTTCAGTCCCGCCTTGATGGCCTCGACGTCTTTCCGGCTCCGCAGCGGGGGATTCATCTTGGCGTTCGTGTTGAACTCGCGCACGGCCTCCTCGGTCAGCAGAAAGTGATGGGGGCAGGCTTCGGCGGTGACGCGGACTCCGCGCGCCTTGGCTTCCCGGACCATCCGGACCGAGCCCGCCGTGCTCAGGTGCGCCAGGTGCAGGCGCCCGCCGGTCAGCTCGGCCAGCGCCAGGTTCCGGGCCACCATCACGTCCTCCGACGCCGAGGGAATCCCGTGCAGCCCCATCTCGGTGGCGACCAGTCCTTCATTCATGCAGCCCCCTTCCGAGAGGTGCGTGCACTCGCAGTGGTCCACGACCGGCAGGTCGAAGGCGCGCGCGTACTCGAGCGCGCGGCGCATCACCATGCCGTTCATGACGGGCTTGCCGTCATCGGAGACGGCCACGCAGCCGGCCGCCCTGAGGTCGCCGAACTCCGCCAGTTCCTTCCCCTCGGAGCCTTTGGTGATCGCCCCGATGGGGAAGACGTTGGCAAGGCCTGCGGCGCTGGCCTTCTCCAGGATGAATTCGGTCACCGACTGGTTGTCGTTGACCGGCTGGGTGTTGGGCATGCAGCAAACGGACGTGAAGCCGCCGGCCACGGCGGCCGCCGCGCCGGTCGCGATCGTTTCCTTGTATTCGAAGCCGGGCTCGCGGAAGTGCACATGCAGGTCCACGAATCCCGGCAGCACCCATTTGCCGGTCGCATCGACCACCGTCGCGCCGGCCGGGGCTTTCAGGCCGGGTCCGACCGCGGCGATCTTCCCGTTTTCGATGCGCACGTCGGCGGGGCCGTTGATCCGGCCCGGATCGATGACACGGCCGTTTCGGATGATGAGGCTCATTTGCCGCCCGACAGCAGGTACAGCACCGCCATGCGCACGGCGACGCCGTTGGTCACCTGGTCGAGGATCACGGACGACACGCTGTCCGCCACCTCGGGCGCGATCTCGACTCCCCGATTGATCGGACCGGGATGCATGACCAGGACGTCCGGGCCGGCCAGCTTCACGCGCTCCGGCGTGAGGCAGTAGAGCTTCGAATACTCACGGATGCTGGGGAAGAGGGCGATCCCCTGCCGCTCCAATTGAAGCCGCAGCATCATGATGACGTCCACGCCGCGCAAGCCTTCGTCCAGGTTATAAAAGACTTTCACCCCCAGCCGTTCGATCTCCTGGGGCATCATCGTTGGGGGTCCGATAACGCGTACCTCCGCGCCTATCTTCGTGAGGGCGTAGATGTTGGAGCGGGCGACGCGACTGTGGGCGATGTCCCCGACGATCGCCAGGCGGAGGCCCTTGAACTCCCGTTTCTTCTCGCGAAGCGTGTAGAGGTCGAGGAGGGCCTGGGTCGGGTGCTCGTGCCCGCCGTCCCCGGCGTTCACCACCGAGGCCCGCAGCAGACGGGCAAGGATGTTCGGCGCGCCGGCCATCGGATGGCGCAGCACGATAAAGTCGGCCTGCATGGCCTCGATGTTGCGGGCCGTGTCCAAGAGGGTCTCCCCTTTCGAGACGCTGCTGGCCGACACCGCGAAGTTGATCACGTCGGCGCTCAGACGTTTGGCGGCCAGCTCGAAGGAGGTCCGGGTCCTCGTGCTGGGCTCGAAGAAGAGATTGACGACGGTCTTGCCGCGCAGCGTGGGCACCTTCTTAATGTCCCGCCCGGACACTTCCTTGAATGACTCGGCGGTCTCGAGGATCAGGCTGATCTCCTCCACGGAAAGGTCCTGAATGCTCAGCAGGTCTTTGCGCTTGAGGCTCATGACAGGATCACCACGCGGTCCGGCTCGCCGGCCTCCTCGAGAAAAACCTCAACCGTTTCTTCAAGTGCAGTCGGTAAGTTCTTGCCGACATAAGTGGCTTTGATCGGGAGCTGCCGATGTCCCCTGTCCACCAGCACGGCCAGTTGTATCTCGGCCGGGCGGCCGAGGTCCATCAGCCCGTCCATGGCAGCCCGGATGGTCCGCCCTGTGAAGAGGACGTCGTCCGCCAGGATGATTTTCAGATCGGTGATGTCGAACGGGATCTCGGTTTTGCGGAGCACCGGCTGTTCCTTCCGGGCGTTCAGGTCATCGCGATAGAGCGTGATATCCAATGTCCCGACGGGCACGGCCGTGCCTTCGATCTCCTTGAGCCGGGCAGCCAGGCGTTTGGCGAGATGCACGCCCCCGCTCCGGATGCCGACCAGCGCTACGTTCGCCACGCCGCGGCTCCGCTCGCTGATCTCGTGCGCGATGCGGGTCAGGGCGCGGTTGATCTCCTGGGCGTCCATCACCGTCCGCTCGGCTTTCTTCACTTCCATCCTGTCACACTGGATGAGGCGAAAGGTCCGGCGGGCATAAAAAAACCTTCCGGGAAGAATCCACCGGAAGGCGTCAGAGTCGCAACCATATCTTACTCCTTGCCAGCCTCGCGGGACTGGCGTTAAAGGTAAAATCATCTTACTCGCGAAACGCCCGGGTGTCAAGCTTCGGCCGGAGCGGTCCGGGGCCCGGTTCAAGAGTGGATGGCTTCAGTTCCTGGCGGTCAGGAGTCAGGACGCGTAATGGATGGCGGGATTGCACTCGTCGCGCCCCGGTTTCGGAACGCCAGATGCGCTCCCCATCGGATGAGCCCGAACAGCGCCCCGGTAACCAGAAACAGGGTCACGATCGAGCTGCCGAACACGATCAGGACGAAAGTCTTCTGGACGGCCAGCGCTAGCGCGAAGCTCGCCGCGAGCATGATCATCAGTCCGGAAAGCCGGTCGAAGCCGGGGATGAAGGCAAAATCCACGTTCCTTCCGATAAGGAGCACACTTGCCGCCATCGACAGGATGGGCAGTATGTAGACCAGGAAGTTCACGTCCAACAGATTCTCGTTCCGGAAGAAGAGGGCATAGCCCGTCAGCACACATGCGAACATCCCCGGAACGCACGCCAGATAGACGAGGAGCGAATAGAGATATCGCCACGGTGCGTGGCCACCACAACCCGGCCCGTGTAGCCTTCCCAGCAGCCACGAGAAGAGCGGCGAGACCATGAGCGCAGAGGCCAGCACCAGCGGGTCACGGCCCAGGAGTTGGAGGAGATCCCGAAGGGTCATGGCGTCATTATAGTCGACCGGCGGCTGCCTGCAAGAGCAAACCCGGTTCAGCGGCTGTGACGCAGTCCCTAATGGCGGTGGCGATTTGGTCGGCCCGGGGTTGCATGGGCTGTCACTTATGGCTCGACCTTGACGCCTTTCCAGAAAGCGACGTAGCCGGTGATGTTCTTGGCGGCGTCCTTCGGCGCCGGATAGTACCAGGCGGCGTCTTTGTTGACCTGCCCGTTCACGTCGACGTCGTAGTAGCTGGCCTCCCCTTTCCATGAGCAGGTCGTGTGTGTGGCGCTCGGCTTGAAGTATTGGCGCTTGATCGCATCGGGCGGGAAATACTGGTTGCCCTCGACGACTTCGCATTTATTGCTCTCGGCGATGACCGTCCCGTTCCAGATTGCTTTTGGCATGGCGTCCTCCGTATGCTTTCCCCATGAAGATCTCCGACCTCACATTGGACGAACTGAAGGAATTGGTCAAGGGCATCGTGGACGACCGTCTACGGGAACTCCTCGGCGACCCCGATTTGGGCATGGAACTGGGCGACGCGGTCCGTACCCGGTTGAAAGCGTCGCTGACTTCAACGGAGCGAATCACCGGCGAGGAAACGGCAGAGAAGCTCGGCCTGAAATGGTGAGATGATGGCCTGGTATCGCGTTGCTTATCGGCCCTTGGTGGTCGCCGACCTTGCGAGGGTGGATAAGGCGGTCGCCCAGCGTATTCTCGACAAGACCAAGTGGCTGGCCTCCAACGTCGAGAATCTCCGCCATGAGCCGATTGCAGCGGACCTGCCCGGTCTGTCCAAGTATGCCGTTGGCGAGTGGCGCATCTTCTACTCGATCGACCGAGGTGAGCACCTGCTCGACGTGCACATGATCGCCAACCAGAAGGATTTCCGTTAGTGGCGGGGTCCCTTCACTTGACGGCCAGCGGGACGGGCTCCCAGGTGGTGGCCCCGTCACGGCTGCGGAGGAGCCCGCTACCGTTGGTCCCGGCGTACAGCAGAGTCGGCGGCACGCGGCCGGCGGCCATCGACAGCACGTTCCGGCCGGGCAGGCCTGCGCTGCGGTTCTCCCACGTCGCGCCCCGGTCTCCCGACTTGAAGACTCCCTCACGGTTGCCGACGTACAGATCAGTCCGATCTCCGGGATCGACAACAATGGTGTTGACGGACTGGGAGACAAGGTCCCTTCCGATGCGTGTCCACCGGCGCCCCCCGTCGAGTGTTTGATAGAGACCATCGAGTGTTCCCACATAGACGATATCCGGCCGGCGCGGATCGATGGCCATGGCGGTCACACCGAGGGCCCGCGAAGATATGGCGTGCCTTGGCTCGATCATCCCCGTGTTCGCGACGGCCCAGGTGCGCGCCCCGTCGGTCGTCTTATACACGCCGCTGCTGGTTCCGGCATACAGGACATCGGGCCTGCCGGCATCGACCGCGAGCGCGGTGACCATCAGGACATTGGTGATGCCCGCCATCCGTTTCCGCCAGGATGTTCCCTCGGCGTCCGACTCGAAGACGCCCATCGCAGTCGCCAGAAACACCCGTTTGTGCGGCCCGGGCGCGAACACGATCTGCTGGACCTCGGCGGTCACGCGAACGTCGTCCAGGCCGGCCCGTAGGGACAGCCATTGCCGCCCGCCGTCGTAACTGCCGTACACGCCGTCGTCCTTCGTTCCCAGATAGACCGTGGAAGGAGTGGCCGGGTCGACCCCGATGGCGAGCACGCGCGATTGGCTCACGCCCGTGAAGATCTTTTGCCACGTCGTTCCGCCGTCGTAGGTCTTCAGCGGCCCTTCGTGAGTCACGACATACAGGATGTTCGGGTCAGTGGGATGGAGGGCGATCGCCACGACCGTGCCGGCTCCCGGGCTGCACCCGCATAAGAGCGAAAGCGCGATCAGCCAGCCTGCTTTCAATCGGAACCCAAGCACGTCATCTCTCACGAGGCGGCGATGATGAAATCAATGAGCCGGTTCTCCGCCCAGTAGCGGTCCTCATCGGCGTTCAATCGCTGGACGAACCCGCAGTGCCCGCCGTGCATGGGCGCCTCGAGCTGGATCCGGGCGTTCGCCCGCAGGGCGGGCCAATCGAAGATCCGATAGGGAATGAAGGGATCGTCCTGGGCCGTGAGGATGAGCGTGGGGACGGCGATGGAGCCGAGCACGTGCCGGGAACCAGCTTGTTCGTAATAGTCAGCGGCGTTCCGATAGCCTCCGTCCGGCGCGGTGTAGGCTTCGTCGAAATCGAGCAGGGTCCGGGTTCCGGCCAAGGGGGCGAGATCGAACTTGCCGGGAACCAGCGCGGCTTTTCGTTTCAAGCGAGCCTTGAGACTCTGGACGAAGTGGAAGTTGTAAATCCAGTTCCGTGGCTGGATGAGGGCATCCGTGCAGGCCGCTGGGTCGATGTTGGGGCAGACCGCTACGACTCCCTTGAGGGCCCGGCTCGAGGCGCCCAACTCCCCTGCCGCCCGGAGTACCAGGTTGCCGCCCATGGAATAACCCCCCAGCCAGATGGAGTCGAGTCCATTGCGGGCCGCCAGCTCCGCCAGGACAGCCCGCACGTCCCCGCTCATGCCGTTGTTATATAAGGTGGGCGTGAGGTGCTCGGTCCCGCCGCAGTTCCGCTGGTTCAACCGGACGACGTTGAATCCCCGCCGCCAGGCCTTCTCCGCAATCCCCAGCATGTAGTGCGACTCGCTGCAGCCTTCCAGCCCATGGACGACGATCAGGGTGGGGTGGAGTTTCGGATCGGTCTGCCAGTGGCAGTACCCGAGGATCTGGGACTCGGAGGCGACGGTGAAGAGCCGTGACTCGACGGGAATGGCGGAAGGCATCCCGCATCTTAACCAGAATCGTGGGAACAGCGTCATCAGGTGAGGGTTCCTGAGCAGGGGATGGGGAAGGAAGGGGTGCATCAAGAAAAGGAATCTACGGCATGCGGAGCGGAATCGCAAGCGGCGTGGACCGGCCCCTCAGCCGATTTTCCTGCTTGACTCTTTCGTCGATATCAGGGATTATACCGCCTGTTTGCGCGGAACGCGGTATTATCTCCCGGCATTCTCGCAAAGGAGTTGAGCCATGCTGCAAGTGATCGCGCTCGTTGCGTTCCTCCTGACCTTCAGCTTCACCGACCTTCTTCGGTCGGAGGAAAACCCCAACGCCAAGTTTGTCGGAGTCTCCAAATGCGGCTCCAGCGGGTGTCATGGGAGCCCCAAGCTGGGCAACCAAACGGCCAAGTGGGAGGACTCCGGCCACGGCAAGGCCACGACCGACCTCGGCACCAAGAAGGCCAAGGAATATGCCGCCAAGCTCAAGATCGCGGACCCGATGAAGTCCGACCTGTGCATGTCGTGTCACGTCACCGCGCACGGCGTGCCCGAGGAGCGGTTGATGGAAACCTTCACCGGCGATCAGGGCATTGAGTGCGAGATGTGCCACGGGGCCGGGAGCCTGTACCTTGAAGCCCACAAGAAAAAGGATCGCAACCCGGACGACCTGGTCGCCAAGGGCATGCGCCGGCTCAAGACGGAGAAGGAGATCAAGGACAACTGCATGCAGTGCCACGGCGCCGCGGACAAGTGGGAGAAGATCAAGGCCAGCGGCCATTCCAAGCTTGATAAAACGCCCTTCGAGGAGGGCTTGAAGAAGACGAAGCACCCGCTGCCGAAAATGTGAGGAACAGGGTATGAGCAGGGCGCGCAGAGGCGCATACATCGGGCTGGTGCTGCTGGCGTGTGCGTGCGCCGTGTCGGCGGCTTCCTGCGTGCGGGAGCCGGCCGCCGTGAAGTCCGCGGCGTCGGATGACAAGGCCGCGAAGGCCCCCACGGTCAAGGGCGAGGGCGGCAAGTTCACGGACCCCAAACGCTGCGGCGAGTGTCATTCGACCCAGTACTCCCAGTGGCTCGGTTCGATGCACCATTACGCCCAGGCCAGTCTCACCAACGAGCTCGTCAACGACTTTCTCCACAAAAAGACCGGCAAAACGATCAGCGCGTTCTGCGTGCAGTGCCACGCCCCGATCGGCACGGTGATCGGCGAACGGTACGACCTGCCGAACAAGGAACGCAGCCCCCTTTCCCTGGCTGGCGTGTCCTGCGACGTGTGCCACTCGATGGACAGGTCCCATGGGCAGGCGCAGGCGTTTTTCGAGCTCAAGCCGGGCAACACAGTATACGGACCGCACGGGAAAGGCGGCGAGAAAGACCCGCCTCCCGCCAAGAGCGATTTCCACGCGACCGAGCAGCGGGACGTCTTCAAGTCCTCTCAGCTCTGCCAGCAGTGCCACGAAGTCATTGTGCCGAACGGGCTCCGCCTGCAGGAAACCTACACCGAGTGGAAGAACAGCCCCTGGGCGAAGGAAGGCGTGACCTGCCAGGCGTGCCATATGGGGCCCGTGCCCGGCAAGCCGTCTGCACGTCCGGTCGGCGAGATCGCGCAGGTGGCCGGGATCGAATTGCCCAAGCGGCCCCTGTCGGACCATTCCTTTACCGGGGTGGACTACCACTGGACCGACGACTACCCGTTGCGGGGCAAAGGCGGCGTGGCGCCGGACGACCGGACCAAGAAGCGCAACGTCAAGATGCAGGCCGACCTGACCAAGAAGAGGCAGGAGTTGATGCGGAATGCGGCCAAGCTCCACGTTTCCGCCCCGCCCGCGCTCGCGTCCGGGGACAAGGTCTCCCTGGAGGTGCGCATTGAGAACACCTTTACCGGGCATCATTTTCCCGGCGGGTTTCCGTGGCGGCAGGCTTGGGTGGAGGTCACCTACACCGACGCGAAGGGGAATGCGTTTTTCCGGTCCGGGGACCTGGACAGCAACGGGGACGTGCGCAACCAGTTCAGCCGGGACGTGAGCGCGGGCACGGTCAAAGCCGACCGGCATCTTGTGAACTTGCAGGCGCAGGCCACGGTCCGGGGATTTCGGGGCAACGACGTGGAACTGCCGTTCCCGCTGGCCGAAGAGGACGCCCCCGCCCCGACCGTCTTTCCGTCGGTCGGTCCCCAGTCCGTCTATAACGGCGCCGATAACGCCCGGATCGTCAAGCGCGGGATTCCGGCCCGCGAGAGCCGCGCCTTTTCCTACCCCGTCCGCGTTCCGGACGGCGTGTCCGGCCCTGTCACGTACCGCGTCCGGCTGCTCTACCGCAATTACCCGCCCTATTACTTTGATTACTTCGCCAGCTACTACACCGACCTGAAAGGGCTGCTCGATACCCTGAAGACGAAGCTGGAGATCTACGAAGTGGATGCGGTGAGCGGGAAGATCGAAGTGGGAGGGCGCTAGGCTGGTGACAGGGACATCGCGGCTCCGGCGACTCCATGGGCGGAGCAAGAGAAGCGCCATCGTCGGCGCGTGGACGGTCGGACTTCTGCTTGGGATCGGCGCTGCGGTCGCTCAGGCCGAAACGATCGGCGGCAACCTCGGCATGGATCAGTTTTTGCCGGAATGGCGGCCCTACGGCGGCACGCTGCGGTTCGCCCTCCACGGAGACTACCAGATTTTTGAAGTGGGCAAGGTCCGGGACGCGGCCCAGACCGGCTTGCTCCGTCTCCAGCACACCCTCACGTTCGAGCCGGATGTCCAGCTGACCGACACCTTCCGCCTGCACGCACGGTGGCGGCCGCTCAATAACGAAGCGTTTTTCTTCGATGGGACGCAGGGCCGTCCCGACCGGGTCCAGCGGGCCTTCTTTGAGGGCAAGGCCGCGGGGCTCGACATGGCCGGCGGCCGGCTCCCCCTCGAGTTTCATAACCTCTATATGGCGCAGGACGATGTGTTGGGCGGTCTGATCGCGAAGAACAATCTCAGCCTTTTCGGCCTGCCGAACATCAGGGTCCTGGCCTTCGGCACGGCCTCCGGCCGGTTCCATGAGCTGGAAGGCCGGGCTGGCCGCCAGCTCGGTCTCTACGGGATTGATGCGGTGATCGACACGACGCGGTATATCACGGAAGCGACCGTGGGATATCTCCATGACGAGGACGCGCGCAGCCGCGACGAGCGGCATGCCGGACTGTCCGTCACGCGGATCCAGGCCAGGCAGTCCACGTCATTGCGGGCCTTCGGCAACTGGAATCAGGCCAACACGGGCGCTGGCGGGCTGTTCATCATGGAGCATACCTACGTCTTTCCGGCGGAGTATCTGGAACGTCCCACGTGGTACGCCAACGCCTTCTACGGCACGCGCGACTATCGGAGCATGGCCGCCGGCTCGCTCAAGAACCTCGGGTTCCTGTTCAACCAGTTGAACCTCGCGCCCCAGCTCAACAACACCGGCATCGATTCTTTCGGGTTTGCGACGGGCATCCTGCTGGGCCGCTCGCGCGACTTCACGGTGACCCCTGAATTTTCCATGGTCTTCGACCAGAGCCTGCTGAACAACGATCAGATGGCCGGGGGAATCCGCACCCAGGCACGGCTGATGGACACCAGCTTCCTACGCGTGGACCTCGTCTCCCTCCACCAGAGCATCGACCGGAACCGCAGCCAGTACGCGGCGTCGGCGCTCGTCGTGTATAAGTTCTAGTCCCGCCCTCAGGAGTCCGGAGGTTTCGCGTCCGGGCCGTTCTGCGTCTGCTTCGGCTTCGGGATCTCGTGGAACAGGTGGCACTCGAGACAGGACGGGCTGGCCGTCCCTCGGGCGTCATGGCACTTGCGGCAGGTCGTTACTTTGGGCAGCAGCACATCGCTCGTCGCCTCGCTTTGCGGCGCGGCTTCGTGGCAGGAGATGCACTTCGTCATCGTGTGGGCCGCATGGTTGAAGTTGCTGTTCAGGAACCACCGTCCGGGGATCGCGGTGTCGGCCAGGACCGGCAACCGGTCATCCGCTCCCGGGTCCCGGCGAGGCGATGTGTCGTTGATGTGGCAGAGCTGGCACTTCCCGCGTTTCCGCGTCCCTGGTTTCCCGAAGAGCTTTTCGTCGGCCTTCTCCACCTGCGCCGCGATCCAGGCTTTTTCTTTTGAGGCCGCCGCCTTCCCGCCGGCTTGCGCCTCCTCGCTCAAGGGCCACAGCGAAACGTATTGGATCCGTAAATAGAGATCGAGTTCTCCCGGCTGCCGGCCGTGGGGAACCGTCTTGTCGGGAAATTTGGAGTCAAAATCCAGCCCATGACAGGAGGCGCAGGCCGTCTCGAACTTCACCGGCGGCATGAGATACCCCTTGCGCTCGGCGGCCTTATGGCAGTCCGTGCACTGCAGCGGGCCCTTGGATAGACCGGGCAGCTCGGGATCCAAATGGAGCTTATGGTTCAGCTTGATCATGGCGTCGTCCTTGAGACGGTCGGCGTCGTCCAGGCGGACGCGAATATCTTTCCCGGTCTCCTGATCCGCGACCGTGACGGCGAACTCCGGATGGGTCTTGCCGAAGTCCGTGATCGAGCGATGAATCTCGAACGTCGGATCCTTCACTTTCAGATCGGCGTGGCAGCGCAGGCAATCCTTGCCCGTCACGCTGGCCAGGATCGTGTTTCCCTTGTGGACCAGGTGGCAGGCCGTGCACGTCAAAGGCGCCGCAAGCGAGTGCTCGCCGAAATGCATGGGATTCTTGTGGCAGGCCGTGCAGGTCGAGTCAGGCACGTCGGTTTTCATCGCCGAGGATGGGGTGTGGCAGCGGACGCATTCGTTGACGAACGACGCGTGCTTGGCCGACACCGGTCCGGGCATGAAAACCGTCCGCTTGCCCATGGCGGTGCCCAGCACCGCGAAGCCCAAAACCACCAGCAGGCCGATGAGCGTGAAGGTTGGCATGTTCAAGAACCGCCCCTCGAGGCGGTACGCATCGGTAAACGGGATTTTCATCCGAGCCGACCGTCCGGCGGGCTCGACAACATGCTCCTCGAGCACGATGGGCAGGCCCTCGGGCGGCGCGCCGGCTCCCGGTGCCTGCCGGGGTGCTGCGGGCGCAGGAGGTGGTGGAGGGGGAGAGGCCGCGTCCTTCGGTGTCGGAATGGCGGATGTGGGTTGTGTCGGGGGCGCATGCGCCGGCAACGCGAGGGTTTTGTCCGGCGCGGACGGAGCCGGCGGCTTGATCCCCGGCATGGCGAGGGTTTGATCCGTATCCCGGACCGGCGTGAACGCCGGCAACGCACGCGTCGCGTCGGGGTCTTCGCTCCGGGCGGCCCCCGGCGGCCGGATCGCCGGCAGGACGCGCGTTGCATCCGGGTCTTCGCCCCGCGCACGCCCCGGTAACTGGATCGCCAAGGTCGCGTCAGGATCGCTCTCCGATCGTCCTGCGATCGGGGAACCCGGCAACGTCAGTGTCGCCTCGCCGGCGATGGTCCTGGACGTTGACACGGCGCCGCTGACCAGCTCGTACTCGATGCGCAGGGGCGCCTTCGGGGTGGGCCGGGAGAAGCGCAGGGTGTATGGGCCGATCCTGATGGCCCCCTTCCCCGTCAGGATGGCCTCTTTCGTGCGACTCCCGTTGACCGTGGTCAGGCTCACGGCGTTGAGATCCCGGAGGACGTAGGCGCCGCTGATCTCTTGGATGACGGCGTGGTGGATCTGGACCGAGTGGTCTTCCAGTTGCAGCTCGTTGTCCGTTCCCCTGCCGATTCGAAGGACCAGGCCTGCGACGTCCGTCGTCCGGGTTTGCTCCTGGCCGGGGCTTGTAGAGCGCGTGGTAATGACCGTAAACGGCATGCGCCTTTCCTTAGTAGTAGAACACGACCAACAGGTGGACGATCACGGCGGCGACCATGGCGATGGAGACCGGCACGTGCACGTACAGCCATGCCTGCAGCGCGTTTTTCAACCGCATCTGGCTGGCTAAATAGGATTCCATCTCGCTCTTCTGCAGCACCAAGGCGGAAAACTGTGCGAAGTCCTCATGCTGGGAAGCCGGGATTTGCGGCAGGATTCTGTTGAGTTCCTGGGCCCGGAGTTTGAGCGTCGAGGACGGCTTCTGGTTGGCGAAGAGCAGCCTCCAGCCATGCGGTTTGGTCGTGAAGGCCCGCCGGAATTCCTCGAAATAGAGTCGCTGGAAGAGACCGGTCTTGCCGGAGGCAAGCGGCTTCATCTCACCGACAATGCGGTTGAGCTCGGACTCGATCTTGTCGGGCAGCATGCCGCTCTCGTACTTGGTCAGCATCGGCGGCACCGTCAGATAGAGCGCGAGTCCGCCCATGCCGCTGAGGACGACGACGACCAGCAAGACGAACGCCAGCGTGTGCACGTCCCAGCCGAAGTGGAAGCCGGCATGCATGGGGATGATCAGGAGGGTCAACAGCCCGAGATAGACGTGCGCGCTGACCCATCCCTGGACCGTACCCAGATGGGAGGCATAACTCCGTTTCCGGATTCCCAGGCACATGAGGACGAGGATCGCCGCCAGACCGACTGAGCCGTATATGAGACCGCCGACCGTGCCCCCGGACGGGGTCGTGTCGCTGGCGTAATAGACATAGCTTCCGAGGAGAGCCGCCCCGGCAAGCGCCGCCAGGATCAAATACCGCTTGCCGCCGTAAAATAGGACCGATCCTTCTATCATGCCGTGACGCGCCTGTTACGTTGTCTGCGCGAGCCGGTTCAACGGCCCACCGCGCCGACCTTGGCGAAATACTCTTCGGGGGTCACGCGCATGGCCGCCCCCGTCGGGCAACTCCGCACGCAGGCGGGTCCCGCCGAATCGTTCCGGCAGAGGTCGCATTTCACGGCCTTGGTCGGGAGGTCTTCGGCCGGGGGCTCGGGCGGCCCCGCCCCCACCAGGCTCAGAATGCGCATCCACGGCTTGCGTTTCGTCTGAGGCTTGGGGTGCAGCATGAAAATGTTCCCGTAGGGGCAGTTCGACGCGCAGTTGCCGCACCCGATGCATTTCGCCTCGTTAATGAAGACCTCGCCTTTAGGGTCCCGCTGGATCGCATCCCCCGGCGGGCAATCCAGCAGGCACAGGGGGTTTTCGCAGTGGCGGCAGGAGGTGGGGACCAGGAGATTCCCGAAGAGGAGCCCTTCCTGTCGAAACAGTCGCGTTTGCCCGCCGTGGGTCGTCTCGCAGGCCTTGACGCAATTGTCGCACCGGACGCACTTGTTCTCATCGATCAGGAGCACGTCGGTTCCTTCGAAGACCCCCTCTTCCAGCATCTTGTTGACGAAACTTAATTCTCCGGTCTGCATCAGCTCGACGGCCTGGCATTGAATGAGTGTGCTGTGGATGTTCTCGCGAAGGTGCTGCTCGAACTCGGGGTGACGACGCAGCAAGGTCCAGAAATCCTCCTTCAGCAGCTTGATGACCTCCGTCCGGCACGTGGCCGTGACGGTGGCCGTCCGGGCCTGGGATTTTCGGTCCAGGAGTGCGATTTCCCCGAAATATTTGCCTGCCGGAAGGTATCTGACGACCGTCTCCTTGTCCCCTTCCCGTTTGGAGACCTTGACCGCTCCGGACCGAATCACATAGAACGCATCGCCCGTCTCCCCTTGTGTGACGATCACGTCATCTTTTTTGAAGGACTTGATCTGGGCTTTATGGGCCAACTCCTGAGCAAGGTCGTCGTCGATGTCCTTCACGAGGGCGGTGCGAAGCGCGCGAATGATGAATGTCTCGTCAATGACCTGCTTGACAGAGGGCTCGTTCGCCATGAGGCGCAACATCGCCTTGCGCGGCACTTCGATCAGGGTGGCGGGGCCGACCGTCGTGACCGTGCCGGATCTGCGGCGGCCCGACAGCAAGCTTATCTCGCCGAAGAAGTTTCCTTTGCGCATGATGATCGGCCGCTCGCCCGGCAGCTGGCTCCGGAAGCGCACGGAGACTTTCCCGTCCAGGATCATGTACAGGCTGTCGCTGAAATCATCCTCCGGATAGACGACCTGGGCCCCCCGCAACTGGTGGACGGCGGCCTGGAGAATCACCTCGCGGAGCGGCTGCTTCTGGACTTTGGCCAGCAGGGGAATCGTTGCGGCGATCTGGGCCAGTCGCTCGTCGGCCGTCCCCGGCAGGAAGCTCAGCTTCTCGTTCACGATGGGCTCGTCCACCGGTTCGATCGGCCGCCCCAGTATGCGCTCGACGACTTCGTATCCCTGGTTCATCCCCTGCTTGATCAGGTTGTACCCGGCCACCGCTCCGATGACGAAGAGTCCCGGGATGCGGGATTCGTAGCGCTCGGAAATGGCGGGCAAGGCGCTGCGCTCTTTCGACGCGAAAGTGATTCCGCAATTTTCCAGGAAGGGCCTGGGAAGGGAGGCGCCGATGCGGATGAAGACCAGGTCGGTCTTCACCTTCGCGATCCGGTCCGGCAGCGCGACGTACGCGTACCCGGGCTCAAACCGTTCGATGGCCGCATTGTGATAGGCGACGACTTTCTTGAGCTTGATCTTCTCGCTGATCTGCCGGTCGAGGGCGTCTTTGAGACGGAAGAACTCGGTGTTGCGGTTGACCACCGTGACCAGGTTCTTCTCGCAGAGGGCCAGCACGCCTTCGATCGCCGCATCTCCGGCGCCGACCATCATGATGTCCTTGCCTTCGTAAATGAACGGGTCCGTCAGTTTGTAGGAGACGAACGGCAGATCTTCGCCCGGCTTGCCGAGCCGGTTTGGGTTGCCCTGGATGCCGATGGCGAGCACGACGTGCTTGGCCCGGTAGGCGGCTTTGTCCGATTGGATCTCGAACACCCCGTCCGTTTTGGCGATCCGCCTGACGGCCTCCGGGCGGTTGATCTGGACCTGGTACTGCCGGACGGCGTCGTGCCAGCTTTGCAGGATGGCCTCGCGGGTCCCGGCTTCAAACTGGAGATCGCTGCGGAGGGGGATCATGCCCGGCTCCGCCATGACGTGCTTCTTCTTCTGAAAGTTGAAAATAGTATTGGCGACTTCGTCCTGCTCGAGGACGAGGACGCTCAGGCCGGCTTTCTTGGCATGGGCGGCGGCGCTCAACCCGGCCGGTCCGCCCCCCACGACGAGCACGTCATAGATCATCGGTCAGTCCTGCAGCGGTCCCTCGTCATGCCGTCACGGGAGCGAGGAAGCCACGGGGTTCTATGCTGTTTGCGCGTGTTTGTCAATATCACTTTCGGCATGATCACAGCCGGGGACGGTCGCGAAAGACCTTGTCGCCTTGCTCGAGCTGCCTCTGTTGCCACAGGCCTTGCTCCTGCTCGTCCCGAAGCCGCTGAATCTCACGCTGCTCCCTGGCGTCTTGCGCCGCCATGTCCGTCCAGTGTTGCAGCATGGCTGCTTCCCTGGCCGTCAGGAGCGACTCGGCTTGTTCACGGGTGAGCTGCCCGGTCTCCATTCGGGCCGCCAGTTGCCGGCGGAATGCTATCAGCGCGTCGAGGCCCGGCAGAGGGGGACGGGCCGCGTCCAATGCGGCGTAGAAGCGATCGCGGGCCTGCCCGGCGGTCAGTTCGCCGGATGCGACTCGCGTCATGAGGTCGCGGTGCTGGGCGCGAAAGGCGACGATGAGCGATTCCGAAGGCGGGGGCGCGGTCGCGCACCCGACGAGTCCCCCAAGCAACGCGGCAATCAGAAATCCAGGACGACTGAACGATCGCATCGGCCTCCGTTCATGCAGGACAACGGATACCATAGCGTGTTCGAGCCGGTGTGACAAGTGACTTGATTCCAGCGCGCCTTGATTTCGGGGGGAGGAACTTGCTACAAGAGCAAAAGTGCCGAGGTAGCTCAGTTGGCAGAGCACAGCCCTGAAAAGGCTGGTGTCGACAGTTCAATTCTGTCCCTCGGCACCACTTACTTGGGCGCGAGGTTCGCGTCAAGCAGTGTCGCGAGGGTCTTTTCGATCGTCGCGTTTTCCGCGCGCCCCATCTCCACCCATTGCTGGGCCATGGTGATGATGGCCTCCACGCGTGAGGTCACGCCGTCGACCCGCTGCGGGCTCAGCGCGATGCCCTTGTAAACGACTTCCAGCAGCAGGGTCTCCAAGCCGTGTAGGAACTGCGCGATCGCGACGGCTCCCACGTCCCCGGCCATTTCATAGAGAAAGGAAATTTCCCGCAGCGCATCCTGCAGGTTGCGCTTTTGGACCTCCGGCTTGCCGCCGGCGGATTTCAAGTCCTTCAACACCTTCATAACCGCCGCCAATCGTTGCTGGATTTCTCCCAGGAAGCGCTCATCGAGGCCCTCGATCTGGTGCAACAGGCTGGAGACGGTCGCGGCCGTGATGCCCGTTGTTTCCTGATCCAGCATGCGATGCAGCCGCCGCAGCACGAACTCAATGAGGTTTCTGGAGGGCTCCAACGAGGAGGGCCGGGCGTGCTTGAGGTCGAGGAGCGTCTCGACGACCCTGGCCAGGAAGTTCCGTTCCTTGAAGGCATCCTCCTTGGGAGGGGAGGGCGCGACGCCCTGAAGCTTCGAGACCACGCGCTGAATGTGTTCGGCCTGTAACTGCATGATGCTTTCAAGATTGACGGTCACCACTGTCTTGGACTCCGCCATGTCCAGGACCTGGACCGCCGACGCCAGCAGGGCGAGTCCCTGCCGGATCGTGGCGAAGTGTTCCGGGGTGGGCGCCACCTTTTTGCCGTGCATGGCCTGGAGCAGCGGAATCATCGCGAGGGCGAGTTTCTGCAGCGCGGCGAGGTCGACGGTGGCGGCCGAGCCCATGAGATTCGTGAGGCTGCGGATGACGGTATCGTACAGCTTGGGTTCGCGCTCGGGCGGGGCCCCCTTCTCGAGTTCCTGCAGGGCCGTTCTGATCTGCCCGACCCACTCGAGCCCTTCCTCGGCGAAAAGCTTCAGGACCTCTTCTTGAAACTGGTCTTCGTTGGCGGCCATCGTTATGCGTCAGGTCTCCGGTATCCCATGGTCCGTCGGTGGGCTACCGCTCCCCGCCTTCTCCGGGCTTGAGCGCGTGGCGGGCGAAATCCGCCAGCGTCTGGAGCAACTGCTTTGCGGATGCCGCGGCGGGTTCCACATCCGCAAGCCGTTGGCGCATCTCGGCGGACTGTTTCTCCTCTTCCGCAAGTCTGGCTTCCATGTTCTGCGCCTGCGCCACCGCCTGCGCGGCGCGATTCTCCTGCTCCGCGAGCCGCGTTTGCAGGGCTTCGAACTGGCCGCCGGCGCTCAGGTCTTTGAACGCCTGGGTGGTGCTCTCCCGGAAGGCCTGCAGTTGCCGTTCGAGCTGCGCCAGCCCTTTTTCCTGCTCAGCCAGGCGGCCTTCAAGGCGCTGAATGGTTTCGTGAAGAGTGCGCATCTCTTCCCCAAGCTGAGCCGCGGGCGCGGCTGCTGCGACCGGCGCGGCCATGGCCGCCGGAGCCGGGATCGGAGGCGCTGCCGCGATCACGCTGACGGGTTCGGGCGCGGGCGCCGGCATCTCGATCGCCGGTTTGAGCTCGGCGAGGGGCACCTCGAGCACCAGCTCGGGAGCGGCGGCCGGTGCCGCCGGTTCTTTGCGGGAGGACAGCAATTCCCTCACCCGCTCGCAGAGCATGGCGCCTTGAAAAGGCTTCTTGATCACTCCATCCGCGCGGCAGGCCTCAGCCTGCCGCGTCACTTCATCATCCACAAAGCCCGAGATCAGGAGAACCGGCGTGTTGGCCAGGTCGGCCTGAGCCCTGACGAACGCGCAGACCTCGAAGCCGCTCTTATCCGGCATGATGACGTCGGCGATGACCAGGTCCGGCCGCTTGGTGGACATCCAGGTCATGGCGTCTTCGCCGTTGGCCGCCAGGGCCACTTCGAGCCCGGCTTCCCGTAACATCCGCTCGGCGACTTTCCGAACGCTCAGGCTGTCATCGGCTACCAATATGATCGGCATGGTCCCTCGCTAGGAAGTGTGGACGGGCGGTATGGCTAAGTTGGACAACGCGTAAATGGGCACGGCCGTGCCCTCGATCCGGCAGTGCCAGAGGATATTGGGGTCCGGCTGCGCCGGCGGATAGAGCGCGGTCTTCTCGACCGTCGTCAGCGTCGGAATGGTCGCGTCGACGCGGATCGCCATCGGACCGTCCTGCCGTTTGGCGATCAGGCACATGGGCGCGTCTCCCTGCACCTGTAACGTCAGCATCTCGGCCAGGTCGAACACCGGCAGGACGTCCTCGCCGTGCCGCATCACGGCGTTGACAAACGGCGTGCGGCTCGGGACCGGCATGGCGCCCGCCCACGGGAGGACCCCCTCCACGTCTTCCGTACGAGCC
Organism: uncultured Nitrospirales bacterium; assembly: GCA_964384595.1. Taxonomy (GTDB): domain Bacteria; phylum Nitrospirota; class Nitrospiria; order Nitrospirales; family NS-4; genus SCTG01. The sequence continues at coordinate 11,938 of CAYLLY010000020.1, read as the reverse complement.
GCGAGCAGGCTGCCGCCGATGGAAAAGACCATCAGCGACCACGAGGCCGCGCGCTCGCCGACCTGTTTACTTTGCCCTCTCAGCATCGAGTACTTCCAATTCGATGATCTCGTCGCCCGGGCGCGTGTGCGCCTCCACGAACCGCGTGGTCTCCACGTGCGGTTCGGGCGGCTCGTCGCCCGGGTCGGGCACGATGAGCCAGTCGGGATTCACCCATAAGGCGACGCCTTCGCGATAGAGAAAATAGCCTTTGAACCAGGTTCGCTCCTCCCCCGCGAAATGCGGCGGCAGCGGGCGGATGTGTCTGATGTCCACCTCGGTGAGGCCCAGCACCTGATCCACTTTGAAGCCCCGGTGTCGGCCGCAGCTTCCGCAGAGGATGACTCGCGGGTCGGTTGCCGCCGCGGCGGGCGCGTGGCCCAGCCTTCGAGCCAGATCGGTGATGGGATAGGTGATCTCGCGCAGCGTCACCGGACCCGCCATGCCGGCTTCCTCGGGCGGCAGGATGCCTTCAACGGCTGTTGCGGAAATCGCCAGATTGATCGGGCCGCTCGTGACGACCAGCATCCGCTCGGTCGCGCCGGCGCCGGCCACGGATTTGGTGTGCCCCCGAAGACTCATGTCTCTCCCCCGCGTGCGCTAGTGTTTCGCGCCTGCCGGACTGCTCACGAACTGGCTGATCTCCCGGATCAGGGCCCGTTCCTCGACCGGCTTCGTGATGTAGGACGACACGCCCAGGCTTTGCACCAACTGCCGGTGCTTGTCGCCCGCCCGCGTCGTCATCACGATGATCGGCGTCGCTTTCGTCTCCGGCCGGTCCCGTAACGCCTGAATCAGCTCGTACCCATTCATCTTGGGCATCTCCAGGTCCGTGATGATCAGGCGGAACGACGTGGCTGATGCCTTGCGCAGGCCCTCCTCACCGTCCGACGCCGTCTGGACCTGGTACCCCGCCGCCTCGAGCATCCGCCCGATGAACTTCCGGACGCTCAGCGAGTCATCGATCAGGAGCAGCCCACGATCGTCGCCCGGAGCCGGGCCGGCCGCCTCGTCGCCCATCTCCAGCCTCAGCACGTCCTGCAAGGCGACGGCGTTGGACAGGGCGTGCACGCGCTCAGGGGCGCCGAGCAGATTGGCCGGATCGATGACCAGCACGACCCGCCCTTCCGGATCAATGGTGGCGCCGCTGTACGAGGACCCCTGGAAGAGCCTGAGCGAGCCGAGGGTCTTGATCACGATTTCCTGCAAGCCGAGCAGCGCGTCCACCTCGAGTCCCAGCACGCCCTTCGCCGTCCTGATCACCACGACCGGCGTGGGGCCGTCGTGCGGCACGGGCTCGGCGCCCAGCAGCCGCGCCAGCGACTTGATTTCGATGGCTTCGCCGGCCCCCAGCTGCAGGACGGGAACGCCGCTGATATCGTCGACGGCGCCGGCGGGCGGCACAAGGATTTCGCGGATGCTGGGAAGCGGCAGCGCGTATTGCTGATCGCCAACCCGCACCATCAGGGCCGTTGAGATGAGCAGGGTCAGCGGCAGGCTCAGGGTGAACTTCGTGCCGATGCCCGGCTCGGTTTCGATTTCGATCTGCCCGTTCATGTCCGCAATGGCGCGCTTCACCACGTCCATACCGACGCCCCGACCCGCCTGATCGCCGACGGCCTCCGCGGTCGAGAAGCCCGGCAGGTAGATCAAGTTTATAACCTCCGTCGATGACATGGCGGTGGCCCGCTCCGGCCGGACGAGGCCGAGCGCGACGGCCTTCGCCTTGATCTTCTCGACGTTCAGCCCCGCCCCGTCGTCCTCGATCTCGATCACGACCGTATTGCCGCGGTTGAACGCGTTGAGATACACCGTACCCGTTTCCGACTTGCCGGCCGCGGCGCGGGCGGCCGCCGGTTCGATGCCGTGCGCCACGGCGTTGCGCATGATATGGATCAGCGGATCGGCCAGACGCTGGACGACGCCGGCGTCGACCTCGGTGTTGGCGCCGGAGAACACCACTTCCACGGGCTTGCCGACCGTCCGGGCCGTCTCGCGCACCGCTTTCTGGAACCGGGTGAACAGGGCCCCGATCGGCACCATGCGGGTGCGGGCGATCTCGTCCCGCAGATCGGTGGTCAACTGCTGAAGCAGGCCCATGTCTTCACGGGCCTTGCGAATCGAGGCGTTGAGCTGCGCCATCGCTTCGCCGACGTCCTCCGCCCCTTCCGTCATGCGGCGCGCGAGGATGTTGAAGTCGTCGTATTTGTCGAATTCGAGGCTGCCGAAATCGGCCGGCAGCGCGAGCGGAGATTGGCCGGGCGTTTCGGCGGACTGGGAGGGGAGCGTGAAGGCGTGCTTTTCCTCGAAGGTCCGGACTGTGTCCATCATCCGCCCTTTGTACGCCAGCACCTGACGCGAGAGCTGCTCGAGCACCGCGATCCGTTGCTCCAAGCGGCTGCGGCCGATGACCAATTCGCCGACCAGGTTCAGGAGCCGCTCCAGGCGGTCCCGGCTGACACGGACCGTGCCGACGGCCTCTTTCGCACCGGGAGCCGGCGCGCGCTCTTCCTTTGCGACCGCCGGCGTCTCGGTGCGCGCTTCCACCGGCGCGGCGGCGACGGGCTGCGCGGCCACCGGCGCCGGCGCCTTCTCCGTTTTCCCGGACGACGCCTGGAGGAGCCGACGCATGATCGGATCGAACTCCCGCCGCATCTCGGCCAGCTTGCCTTGCTCGCGCCCCAGCAGGAGACGGACCTCATCCACGGCGTGGAAGAACACGTCGGTCAATTCCGGCGTGACGCGCATCCGCCCCTCGCGGATGGCGCCCATAATGTCTTCCATGTAATGCGTCATGTCGCCGATCACCTGGACCCCGACCGTGAAGGCGGACCCTTTGAGCGTGTGGGCCGCGCGGAACAATTTATGGATCGTGTCCTTGTCCTCGGGGTTCTTTTCCAGCTTGAGCAGGCAGTCGGTGATGGCCTCCAGGTATTCCTGCGCCTCGGGGACGAAGAATTCCAGCACGTCGGCTTCCACCGGTGGGATGAAGTAACTGTCCGGCTTGGAAGCCGTGGAATGTTCGGGCTCCGGCGCGGGCTCGGCGGCGGCCGCGGGAGGCGCGGTCGTCTCCTCCATCAAGTGGCGATAGCGGGCTTTCAAGTCATCGAAGATGGTGGGATCTTCCTGGCCTTCCTGATTGATGTGATCGATCTGGTTGCGAAGGGTCATGACGATGTCACGCAGGAAGGGCACCTTCCTTGGCCATTCCTCTTCCGGGATCGTCCCGGCCTGCTCAAGGATCCGTGCCAGTATCTTGGCCAGGCCGGCGCAGCCCGCAAACCCGTACAGGGAGGCGGAGCCGGTCAGACCATGCGCGACAATGAACTGTTCGCCCAGGGATTGCTGGGCCGGCAGCGACCCGTCCCGCGGGTCCAGGGCGGACGCGACCTTGAGCAGGCCGTCTGCAGCCTCGGTCGCGAAGATGTTGATCAAGCCCTGTCGGTCAAAGTCGGGCATGAACGGCTACGCTTGGGACAGTTTGAATTGGCCCACCGATGTCGTCAGCCCGGCCGCCAGCTTGGCCAGGTCTTCGACCGTGTGCCGGGTTTCCTCGGCCGCTTTGCGTGTCGTGCTCGCGCCGGTGGCAAACCGGTGGATGGCCTCCGTCACGCCTTCCGTCGCGGCAGTCTGCTGCATGGAGGAGTCGGCGATGGTTTGGGCCAGCTCCGCCGATTTCCTGGCGATCTTTGAAATCTCCTGGAACACGTCGCCGGTTTTGATGGCCGAGGCCGACCCGGCCTCCACGGCCTGGGTCTCCTGCTCCATCGCGACGACGGCGGCCTGCGTTTCATTCTGAATCACCGCCACGAGATCGGCGATCTCGCGCGCGGCCTGGGTCGTGCTTTCCGCGAGCTTCCGCACCTGGTCGGCGACGACCGCGAACCGCGCGCCGGCCTCGCCGGCGCCGGCCGCCTCGATCGCCGCGTTGAGCGCCAGCAGGTTGGTCTGGGAGGCGATGTCCCGGATCGTGGACACGATCTGCGAAATCTCCATGGAACGGTCTCCCAACCCTTTCACCTGCTTCGACATGCGCTGCACGGCGGACCGGATGTTCTGCATGCCCTGCACGGTCTCCTGCACCGCCAGGCGGCCCTGCTCGGTGGCGTTGAGCGCTTGCTGCGCGGAATCGGAGGTCGCCCCGGCCGTCGCGGCGACCTGCCGCATGGCCATGGCCAACCCTTCGACGGCGGCCAGCGTCTGGGTGGATTCCTGTTCCTGTTGTTGCGAGAGCTGGGCCACCTGCCCGGCCGTGTCCCGCATCGCGCGCGCCGACTCGTTCACGCGGCCGGCGGCGTCCCTCACCTGGCCGAGCAGCTTGCCGAACCGGTCCAACATCAGGTTGAAGGCATCGGCCAGGTTGCCGAACATATCGGCGGTCACTTCCCCGCGCTTCGTCAGGTCACCTTTGCTGACCTCGGACACCAGCATAAGGAATTGCATCGTGCGGTTCTGCATCAGGTTGCGCTCTTCCTCGCTCTGGACGAGGCCGGTGATCCGGTCCAACATGGTGTTGAACGCCTGCGCCGTCTCGCCCAACTCGTCCGTGCTCCGCAGATTGGTCCGCGCCTGCAATTGCCCTGCCGTGGCTTGCATGGCGACGTCGCGGATGTGCGTGATGCCCTGCGCGATGAACAGGGCGACGTAGTACACGAAGGCGAAACCGATAACAATGGCGGCGAGTGCGCCGCCTCCCACGTAGGTGGCCAGCTTCTGGGCCACGGCCTGCCCGTCTTCATTCAGGTCCTTGGCGACCTCGCGCGCCGAGGCCACCATTTCCCCGAATTTCTTGGTGGTGTCCGTGTAGCGGGCGGCTACGTCGGTCGCGATGGAGGTCGCCGCGAGACCTTTGAACAGCTCGCGCTGGTCTTCCCCCAGTTGCGGATCGAGGCTGTCACGAATCGTGACGATGACCCCCTCCGCGGCCTTGAAATACGCGTTCAGAGCGGCGGTCAGAGCCGTCAAGGCTTGCTTTTCGTCACGGCCGCTGCGGGATTTCGGGAGCTGACCCTTGGAGATGCGCGCGATCGGTTCGAGCGTCGCGGCTTTCCGGCCGGCCAGAGGTGCGATCGCGACATCGAACTCGACCTTGGTCCTGGCTCGGCCGGCTTCCAGGATCGCATCGTGGTAGAGGCCCAAGTTGCTGCCGGACGATGCCAGGTCGGCCAGCGCCTGCGTCGAATCATCGTACACGATCTGGAGCGTGTTCCTGAGCTGATCCAGACCGAAGACGCCCAGCCAGCCCACCAGCCCGATCATGGCGGCGACGAGGATGATGCCGACCATCAACTTCGTCAGCGTTTTCAGGTTCTTGAATTTATTGAGCAGGACTTCTAAAAACCCCATGACGCGCCTCCTTGGCTCGGTATCATCTCAGAAGACTTCACGTGTTCCCCCTCGACGCGCCGGCAGTGTCCATGTGGGCGAGAAGGGTCGGAACTTCCAGAAGGCCGCCCAGGCGGTCTTCAATTCGGAGAATAGTCGAGACGAACGGCCGCGCTTCCGCCTCACCGGTCTGAGGAGCGGGAAGGAATTGCTCCTGCTGGACGGTCCTGATTTCCGGAACCTGGTCCACCAGCACGCCCACCTGGTTCGCACCGTGGTGAATCACCACGCCGAATTTCGGCGCGATTCCGGCGGTGGACAGGCCCAGCCAGGAGCGGACATCCACGAGAGGCACCACGACCCCCCGGAGGTTGGTGACGCCCGAGAGGACGGACGGCATGCCGGGCACCGGGGTGATGGACTCGACGGGAAAGACTTCCCGGACGCTGCGCAGGTCGAGGGCGAACAGCCCCCCGGAAAGCGTGATGAGGCACACGCGCGAGGGATAGCCGGTATGCGGGGCCGTACCGGCCGGCGCAAGAACCTGCGTGGATGGTTCCGGAAGGTCCATCAGCCGAGCGCTTTCTTGACGGCGGCCAAGAGATCCTCGGGTTTGAACGGCTTGACGACGTACGCATCGGCCCCTTGCTGCTGGCCCCAGAACTTGTCGCTTTCCTGGCCTTTGGAGGTGCAGAGCATGACTGGGATGGCTTTGAAGCGGTCGTCGTTTTTCAAGTCCCGACAGGCCTGGAAGCCGTTTCGGCCTGGCATGATCACATCTAAGACGATCAGGTCGGGCTTGTCGGTGGCGAGCTTGTCCTCCAGTTTCTCCGCGTTCATATAGGACAGCACCGTATGGCCGGCCGATTTCAAAATTCCTTCAATCAGTTGCAGTTCCGCGTACACGTCGTCAACGACCACGATCTTACTCATCGTCCTAACCTGCCTCCTTCAAATCTGCCTGCTCAATTGTTTATGACCAATGCGCTTTTTCTCGGTTCGGGCCGGATTGGCCTGCGCGGTTCGCCCAAGTCAGGAGCGCGCAAAGCAAAAGAGCATGGTAGTGAACTCGCAGGGTCTTGTCAAGGCGCCGGCAGCCGCCTGGAGGCTGAGTTCACTTGAACAATCAGCCACATATGGCGTCCGGGACGCCGTGCCGGGCCGTCCGGTCAGCGGCTTGACAACCCCGACAATGATGGTGTTTAGTGAGCGTGACGCAGGCGAGACGCTTATGGATGCCGGTTCCCTCATCACCGCCGTGGAGCAACTCATGAGTCTCATCAGGGACTCCTACGGCCATCAAGCCGCCGCCCGTTCCCACCATCTCAAGCCCCCGTCAGTGGCGGTTCGCCAGTATGAGTCCGCCGTCTACGCATTCCGCGACCAGCGCCTGCCGGGCGAAATCAAAGGCGTCAGCGCGCTGCTCGTCGAATCCCTGGACGCATTCGAGGCGGGGCGCATTCTGGAAACGGCCCGGTGCGTGATGTGCGCGATCGAGCAGTTTGAAGCGGCCGGCAAGGACGCCTTAGTGATGATCACGGAAGAGCAGTCCGCCACGCTCGGCCAGTTCCGGGGCGTGCTCTTCAAAATGATCAACCCCGGTCCCGAGCTCAGCTCGCAGGAAATCACCAAGAAGCGCACGGCGGCGCAAGGCCAGTGGTAAGCCCTGCTCGATCGGAAAGGTTGGCGTGATGGCGCCCAAGCTTGAGTTCGTCGGGACCGTCCAGTTCTGGCCGAACGGCGCGCGGGGCAATCCCGTCGCCCTCTTCATGGACAAGACGGAGAGCGGAGACTGCCGGATCAGCGCGCGGCTTGCGGACTGGCGGCATGTCGTGGGGGTCGGCGCGACCGTCAACAAGGCCGCCGGCAACTACGAGCTGACCTTGAAGGCGGCCGTGCCCGCCGAAGGCGCCTATGAGGGGCCCTACTGGAATGCCGGTATCAAGGCCGAGAAGCCGGCTCCGCCGAAACCCGCGGCCGCCGCCGCCCCATCCACGCCGTCGCCCCCCGTCCCATGAACAACGATACGCTCCGGACGACCTGTCCCCATTGTGCCAGCGTGAACCCGCAAGAGGCGCTTTACTGTAACAAGTGCGGGCAACAGCTCGCCGTTGCTCCCGCTCCCGCCCCGTCCCTCATTGCCGAACAGGCGCTCTGGCGGCAATTCATCGGCCCCCGTGCGGACTTGTACCTGGAGCGGTTCCGGATTTTTCGTGAAGGGACGGATGAGCGGTTCGCGCCCACCTGGCACTGGCCTGCCTTCGGCGTGGGGTGGCTGTGGTACCTCTACCGCAAGATGTACCTGCATGCCGCCGTTTTTCTGTTCGGCGGGTTGCTGCCCATGGTGCTCGGCGCGGGGCTGGCCGGCGTGGTCATCTGGAACCTGTTCGCCGCCGCCGCCGCCAATTATTTGTATTACATGCACATCAAGCTGTCTCTGGCCATGATCGAACGACGCGCAGGCCTCGATCAGGAGGCGCGCAATCGCTTGATCCAGGATGCCGGCGGCATTCAGCCCTACGTCTGGTGGCTGGGAATCGGCCTGATGGCGCTCGCGATCGGCGCGGGGATCATGGAGGCGCCGGCGCCCATCACGCCACCGTCGCCCGTCAGTCCTGCCTGAACGTATTTCCGAACCGTCTCTTCCGCGGTGTGTGCTACAATGTTTGCGAACACGCCATGCCCCCTACGATTCATCCGGTCCACTTGATCACGGTCCTACGGCAGAAATCCCTGACGCCCGCCATCGTCTTTCTGACGTCGCGACGGTCATGCGACGAAGCGCTCCAGGCCTTCGAGTCCACCACCGAAACCCTGCCGCCCGCCCGGCAGGACGTCATCACCGGGGTCCTGGCTGAACTGACGGCCGCCTATCCGAGCATCCAGGATCATCCGCTGCGCCAGATGGTCACAACGTACGGCGTGGCCGCCCATCATGCCGGCCACCTGCCGTCCTGGAAGATCGCCATCGAGGAACTCATGCGGCGCGGCTGTCTCGACGCCGTATTCGCCACCACGACGCTCGCGGCCGGGGTGGACTTTCCCGCCCGCACCGTCGTGCTCACGCAATCCGGCGTGCGCCGCGATCAGGACTTCTCCGATCTCACCGTGGCGGAGGTTTCCCAGATCTCCGGGCGGGCGGGCCGCCGCAGCAAGGACAGCGTGGGGTTCGCCATTGTCACCCCTTCTCCCTACATGGACCTGGGCGTCCTGACGCGCGGCCTGACGGGCCGTCCCGAACCGGTGGACAGCCAGTTCATCATCAGCTACCCCATGGTGCTGAACCTGCTCAAGGCGCATCCCGTGGACCACATCCAGTCGATCCTCGCGAAGAGCTTCGCGCAGTATCAGATGAATGCGCAGGCCGCGACCCTGGAGCATCGCATCGACAAGCTCCACGCCAAATTGGACTCGTACCAGCCGCGCGAGTGCTCCGACTGGCTGACGCAGTGGAGCGCCTACGACCACGCCACGCGCCAGGCGACCCAGAAGCTCCATGCCCGGCGCCACCATCCGCCGGAAGTCCGCGGCCGCCTGCCGTTTCTGACGCCCGGGCGCGTGGTGGCCTTTTCCCGCTTCCGCGGCGTGGTCCTCCGGCGCTATCGCAGCAAGGGGCAGCATCATGAGATGGTGACGGTTCTCCGCAGCGGCGGGACGGTGGCCGAATGCGCCGTCGCCGACATCACCGGCGTGAGTGACCGCACGTTCGATTTCGCCCCGGCGCCTGCGTTCCCCTGGGCGGCGCCCGAGGCGCTGTCCTGGCTGGGACAGGAACTCGGCGAGTTGCCCAAGCAGTTGCCCGCGATCAATACCCCTCTGTCGGCCGCGGACGAGGGCATGGGAGAGCTGGTGAAGAGCCTCGGCGATCTCTTTCCCTGTCCCACGTGCCCCTGCCGCCCGACCTGCGCCAAGGAGTTCAAGGCCGCGAACACGGTCAAGCAGGAATGGCTGCACCACACCAGAACCGTGCAGTCGCTCCGCACCGGGCTCTGGCACAAGTTCCAGGAACGTGCCGACACGCTTCAGGACCTGGGCTACCTGGACCACGCCTACAAGCTGACGGACGACGGCGAGTGGGCCCGGCTGATCCGGATTGATTTTTCGCTGCTCATCACCGAGATGATCCGCGCGCACGGCTTTCAGGCGGTCACCCCCGGGGCGTTGGCGGGCGTCATGGCCTGTATCTCCTACGAAAACGATCGGCCCGGGTCGTTCCCGCGGATCAGTCCCGCGCTGGCCGGCCTGATCGCCGCGACGCGCCGCATGGCGGACTCCCTGGCGTCGCACGACGACCCGCCGCTGCTGCGGGCCGATGTGGGCGGTCTTGCCGAACGGTGGGTCGGTGATACGGCCGTCACCTGGACGCAGCTCTGCCGGTCCACATCGATGGCGGAGGGCGACATCTACCGTCTGCTGTCCCGGACGCTCGAGTATCTCTCACAGGTCCACCAACTGCAGGCCACGCATCCCGACCTGGCGTCCATCGCGGCCGAAGCACTGAGCCGCATCCGCCGCGGCGTGCTGGAGGAACTGCCGTGACGCGGGACGAACTCGAGCGCGCGCTGGCCGAACTGCCCTTTCGGCTGCTGCGCCGCCTGGCCCGGACGATCGCCGGCCCTCCGGCCATGCGGATGGGCAAGCGCCGCCTCATGCATGCGATCATGGCGGAGGCCGAGACCAATCAGGAACGGATCGAGGCGGCGATCCGGACCCATCAGGCTGAGCAGCAGGCCGTCGCCGCCGTTCCCGCAACGCCGGTGGACGCGGCGTCCGATCCCAAGGCCGGGAAGCCGGCCGACCTCGGCTCGTTCCTGGACGGGATCGGCGTGCCGGAACCGCATCCCTTCGTGCCGGATGACTGGCAGGCGGAGGCCGTGGATGCGCTGGAACGGGGCGACGTGATCGTGAGCGTCCCGACGGGCAGCGGCAAGACCTACGTGGCGGTCGAGGCAACGCGCCGCGCCATGTACGAAGATCGGACCGTCGTCTATACGTCACCGCTGAAGGCCCTGTCGAACACGAAGTTCACCGAGTTCAGCAAGATCTTCGGCCCGGAGTTCGTCGGCATCATCACCGGCGACCGGCGGGACAATCCCACCGCGCCGATCCTGATCATGACGACGGAGATCCTCCGGAACCTGCTGTACGACGCGGCGGGCGGCGAAATCGACGTCCGCCTGGATACGCTCGGCCTGGTCATTCTCGACGAGAGCCAGTTCCTGGCCGATCCGGAGCGCGGCGTCGTGTGGGAGGAGACGATCATCTTCTGCCCGTCCCAGGCGCGGCTGCTTCTCCTGTCGGCGTCCATCGGCAATCCGCAGGAACTGGCCGCGTGGCTGACCAGCATCCGGCCCAATCCCTGCCATCTCATCCGCCACCAGCGCCGCTCGGTGCCGTTGCGGGCAGGGTACCTGCACCCGAACGGCAAGCTGACGCCCCTGTTCCGCACGGTCGCCATGCCGCCGTCGCCCTCGCAAGCCGTCCTCCACCCGGAGGCCAAGCGCCTCTTTACGATGTACGAGGAAGACACCCTGTACACCAGGCGCTCCGGATGACGCGCCGGCAACTCTTCGCCGCCTGCTTCTTCGCGGGCCTGCTGGTCCTGCTCTATCAGATAGGCGTCATCTTCAAGCCGTTCCTCCTCCCCGTGCTGTGGGCGACCATCCTGGCGCACGTTACGTTTCCGTTGCATACTCGACTGACGTCCCTGCTCAAAGAACGCGAGACGCTCTCGGCCGCGCTGCTGACCATCGGCATCATGGCGATCGTCGTCGTGCCGGTGGTTTTTCTGGCGTCCCTGCTTGTCCAGGAAGCCGCCGGCGCCTATAGCGCCATCAATGCCTGGGTGCAATCCGGCGGCGTGAAGCGGATGCCGCACACGATCGCCCTTCTCCCGTTCGGAGGCTATCTGCAGGAGTTGATCGGTCGGATCGTGGTCTCGCCCGGAGACCTCGAATCCTTTCTCCTGCAAAGCAGCAAGGCCCTGAGCGGGTTTGTCGTCGAGCAGGTCACGGGGTTCGCCAAGAACGTGTTCCTGCTGGCCGCGAACTTCCTCGTGGTGATCTTCACCTTGTTTTTCTTTTTCAAGGACGGCAAGCGTCTGCTCGACGGGTTCTACCGGGTCATCCCGCTGGAGGAGTCGCACAAGGCGAAGATTTTCTCGCGCCTCGACCAGACGATCACGGCGGTGGTCAAGGGCATGGTGATCACAGCCATCGTGCAGGGCTTGCTGGCGGGTATCGCGTACGCGGCGCTGGGTGTGCCGGTGCCGGTCTTCCTGATGGCCCTCACCATCATCCTGGCGCCGCTTCCCTTCAGCGGCACGGTGCTGGTCTGGGGGCCGGTGGCGCTCTACCTGTTCTGGACCGGGCCGATGTGGAAGGCCGTTGCGATGCTGCTCTGGGGGGCGGGCGTGGTGACGATGGTGGACAATGTGCTGAGGCCGCTGCTCATCGGCCAGGAGGCCAAACTGCCGGTGCTCTTCCTCTTCTTCAGCATCCTCGGCGGCCTCGGCGCCTACGGCCTGATCGGCCTCTTCCTCGGTCCGATCCTGCTCGCCATCCTCCTCACCGCC
>CAYLLY010000019.1:20100-31454 GCA_964384595.1 uncultured Nitrospirales bacterium | reverse complement strand
ACATTACTTGACCGCACAAGGCGACCCCATGTCGCTTAAGCCCCGCGAGCGATTGATTTTTGCCCTGGACGTGCCGTCGGCCGACGAGGCCAAGCGCCTGCTCGACCGCACGGGGGACGCCGTGGGCTTCGTCAAGATCGGCCTGGAGCTCTTCACCGCCGCCGGACCCGACATCGTGCGCTGGGCCGTGGCGCAAAACAAGCGGGTGTTTCTCGATCTGAAGCTCTTCGACATCGGGGAAACGGTGAAGCGGGCCACGGCGGCGGCGGCCGAACTGGGCGCGACGTTCCTCACGGTCCACGCCACCGGCCAGACCGTGCGGGCCGCCGTCGAGGGCCGCGGGGGGAGCCCGATGAAAATCCTGGCCGTGACGGTGCTGACCAGCTTCAGCGAAACGGACCTCCGTGAGACGGGGATCGCCGGGTCCATCCACGACACGGTCATGCGGCGGGCCCGCCTGGCGGCAGCGTCCGGCGCCGACGGGGTCGTGGCCTCCGGCGTCGAGGCGGCGCTGATCCGGCGGGAGTTCGGCAAGGGGCCGCTCATCGTGATCCCCGGCATCCGCCCGATGGGCGCCTCGCATGACGACCAGATCCACGTCACCACCCCCGTCGGGGCCATCGCCGCCGGCGCGGACTACCTCGTGGTGGGGCGCCCCATCCGGGACGCCGCCGACCCGGCCGCCGTCGCCCGCGCCATCCAGGCCGAGATCGAAGTCGCGCTTACCTACGGCGGCTAAGCAAAACTTGCGGCGCGCCCGTCGCGTTTGATAGGATTCATCTCGCTTCCCGGTTCGCCCGCAGCACTTCTCCTCTTGGTGGTGGGTATAGCTCAGTTGGTTAGAGCGCCGGATTGTGGATCCGGAGGTCGGGGGTTCGAAACCCCTTACCCACCCCATTTGTTCTCCTGATTCATGCAAGACAGTTGGGGCCCGGTCTTCGCTCTGGTTGTCGCAGGTCATGTTCCGGTATCATGGGTGGGGCATGACGGCGATACCCGATGCCATACCTCGGTTTTCTGCGGATGACGCCAGCGCCCTGGCGCGTGAGTTGTTCGGCGTCACAGCAATGGCTCGCTCTCTGCCGAGCGAGCGGGATCAGAATTTCCTGTTGGAGATCGGTGCCGGGCCCGTGTTCGTGCTGAAGATTGCGAACGCGGCTGAGGCGCGGGAGGCGCTCGACGCCCAGAATGCGGCGCTGGAGCATGTGGCCCGTCGCAATCCGTCCCTGCAGTGCCCGCGCGTGCGGCCTGCCATTTCGGGCGACGCTGTTGCGAAAACGCAGGGGGTGGACGGCTTATCCCGCTTCGTCCGCCTACTCACCTATGTGCCCGGGCATCTGCTGGTCCATGTGGGTCCCCATACGCCGGAACTCCTTGACAGCCTCGGCGCCTTCTTCGGGCGGTTGGATCGGGCGCTGGAAGACTTCTCGCACCCCACGCGACGACGTGAGCTGCAATGGGATCTCAAGCAGGCTGGCGCGGTCGTCGCCCAACACATTGAGCACATCCCCGAGCGGGATCGGCGCGAGCTGGTCGGACGCTTTCTCCGGCGCTTCCAGGAAGTCGCCGAGCCGGCGCTGCCGGGCCTGCGCACAAGTGTCATCCACAACGACGGCAACGACTACAACGTCCTGGTGACGAGCATCCACTCGGGCGGCGGCACGGTCACGGGCGTGGTGGACTTCGGCGACATGGTGGAGACCAACACCGTCTTCGAACTGGCGGTGTGCTGCGCGTACGCCATCCTGGGCAAGGCCAATCCGGTGGCCGCGGCGGCGCAGGTCGTCGGCGGATACCATCGCGCGTACCCGCTGACGGAGCAGGAGCTGGAGCTGCTGTCCGAACTCATCGCCATGCGGTTGTGTACGAGCGTCGTCATTTCGGCTCGCGAGAAGAATAAGCATCCCGACAACCCCTACCTGACCGTGTCCGAAGCCCCGGCGTGGGAGGCGCTGGAATGCCTGGCGCGGCTGAGCCCGCGGCTCTTCCTCTATGCCTTCCGTGACGCCTGCGGATTGGCCGTGTACCCACGCACGTCGGCCGTCGTCCAGTGGCTCAAGGTCCATGCGGGCGCCATCGGGCCGGTGGTTGAACCGGATGTGCGCAAGGGCGAGCGCGTCGTGTTCGAGCTGGAACCCGGCAGCGCCGATCCGGCCTGCCTGGCGGACCAGACGGACGTGGCGGGTTTAGCCGAAACTCTGTTCGGGCGGATGCAGGCCGCGGGGGCGAGCGCCGGCATTGGGCGATACGACGAGGCCCGCCGCGGGTATGCCGGCGCGCAGTACCACTCCCCGGGCGGCGAAGTGGAGGACTGGCGCACGGTCCACCTGGGCATGGATCTCTTCATGCCGCCGGGGACGCCCGTCCTGGCGCCCCTGGGTGGCACGGTGCACAGCTTCGGCAATAACGCCGAGCCCCTGGACTACGGACCGACGATCATCCTGCGGCATGAGAGCGAAGGCCTCGGCGAATTCTTCACCCTCTACGGGCACCTCAGCGAAGAGTCGCTGAAGGGGCTCCAAGAGGGCATGCCGGTGCCCAAGGGCGCCCGGATCGGGACGATCGGGGACGCGTCGGCCAACGGTGGCTGGCCGCCGCACGTGCACGTCCAGCTCATCACGGATTTGCTGGATCATGCCGGGAACTTTCCGGGCGTCTGTGCCGCGCGGGCCCGTGGGCTTTGGCTCAGCGTGTGTCCCGATCCGAACCTGATCCTCCAGATTCCCGACCTGTCGAGGCCAGGCCGCGGGCGGAGCCCTGAAGCTATTGTGGCGGCCCGGAAGCGAGTCCTGGGACCCAACCTGAGCGTCTCCTACGAGAAGCCGTTGAAGCTTGTGCAGGGCTGGCGGCAGTACCTCTACGACCACCTGGGCCGCGAATACCTCGACGCGACGAACAACGTGGCCCACGTCGGCCACGGTCATCCCGCGATCGTCCGCGCGGCCCAGGAGCAGATGACCCTGCTCAACACCAACACGCGCTACCTGTACGACCGGCTCGTGGACTACGCGGAGCGGCTCTGCGCGACCCTGCCGGCACCGCTCCGGGTCTGCTATTTCGTCTGTTCGGGGAGCGAAGCGAACGAGCTCGCCGTACGCCTGGCGGAGGCTCACACTCGAGGCACGGAGTTTGTGGTGGTGGAGGGCGGCTACCACGGCAATACGACCACGCTCGTTGACATCAGCCCTTACAAGTTCGACGGCCCGGGCGGCACCGGGGCGCCGCCGTACGTCCACAAGGTCCCCATGCCCGACACCTACCGGGGCCCGTACAGGGACGTGCGGGATGCAGGCTGGCGTTACGCCGGCGAGGTTGCCAAGGTCTTGGAGGCCGTTCGCACGTCCGGCCGGCGCGTGGCCGCGTTCATTTGCGAATCCCTGCCGAGTTGCGGCGGCCAGATCGTCCCGCCGCCGGGCTACCTCGCCGAGGTCTATCGGGCAGTCCGGGCAGCCGGCGGCGTGTGCATCGCCGATGAGGTGCAGGTGGGGTTGGGACGCGTGGGCACGCACTTTTGGGGCTTTCAGACGCAGGACGTCGTGCCTGACATCGTGACCATGGGCAAGCCGATCGGCAACGGACATCCTCTCGCGGCGGTCGTGACGACGCCGGAGATCGCCGCGACGTTCGATAACGGGATGGAATACTTCAACACCTTCGGCGGCAATCCCGTTTCCTGCGCGGTGGGGCTGGCGGTGCTGGACGTGATCGAGCGGGAAGGGTTGCAGCAGAACGCGCTGACGGTCGGCGCCTATTTAAAAGGGCAACTGACATCCCTGGTGGCTAGGTACCCGCTCATCGGGGATGTCCGCGGGGAGGGGCTCTTTCTGGGCGTCGAGCTCGTTCGGGACCGGGGCACGCTGGAGGCCGCCACCGCCGAGGCCGCTTACGTGATCGAGCGCATGAAGGACCGCGGTGTCCTGCTCGGGACCGACGGCCCGTGGCGCAACGTGCTGAAGATCAAGCCGCCCATGGTATTCACCAAGGCGGATGCGGACTGCCTAGCCGACGTGCTCGACCGCGTGATGGCCGAGCCTCGCCTGGAAGCCCTGTCACGGTCCGTTCACAGTCTGCCCCGCCAGGCCTGACGACAATCTTGACGGGCTGACCCATGGCCTGTTCCGGGAACACTCATGACGCACGGCAAGGCCCACGCGCCTTGACCCTTACCGAGCGGTGGCCTTCGCGACGTACTGGCGCGCCTCTTGCAGTTCGGACAGGTCGGCGTCCGCCTGTGCCCAGACCTCCAGCAATTTGGAGTAGGCGGTCATCGCACTGGGCCGATCACCGCTCTGCACGGCGGCCCGGGCTGCGCCGAGCAAGGACCGGGCACGCTTGGAGTGCCGCGCGAGGGAGGTCGCGAATTGCTGGGCCGCCTCGTGAGGACGGCCTGCGCGCAGCAGGATTTCGCCGAAGAGTTCGTGGGAGGGCTTGATCATGTCGGGAGGCCCGGAGGGCGGCTTCTCCTTTTCCTCAAGTTCGACCGCGGTCTTCATCAGAGCGATGGCGTCGTCATAGGCGCCTTTCGCCGCGCGGGCGACGGCCGCAACCTGCAACTCCTTGACTTCCGACGGCTTGGCGCGGCGGGTTTGGTCCGCGTCCTTGCCCTGCTTGCGGAGGGCCTGCAGCTCAGCGAAGGCGGTCTCTGCCTCCGGGAGCCCTCGCTGGGCCGCGACCAGTCCGCGGATGTACGCGGGGAGGGCTCGGGTCTTCCCGTCGTCCTTGGGCGCTGCTCTCTCGAAGAGTTGCGCTGCCACCTCCCACCGCTGCGTTTCCACAACGTAGGTCGCCGCCATCTCGTCGAAGTAGCGTCCCACGTCGCCTTTGTGTCCGAAGGGTTTTCCTTTCTGCTGGTGGCCGGCTTCCCGCATGTCATTGCGCTTGAGCGCGAGCAGTTCTTCGGCCTGCTTGTATCGCCCCTGCTGAAGGTACACATACTGGAGCCAATACAGGCTGTGGTAGTCGCGCAGTCCCAGGTGCAGTCCCTGGCGTTTCACCCACGCCACCGAGGCCACCCACCCGGCTTCGTTCGAGGCCGCCGCTTCCGGCCACATGCCCAGTTGCAGGAAGATATGCGCCGGCATGTGCTGGGCGTGGTGGGCGTCGGGGGCGATCTGAGCGTAGCGTCGAGCGGCCGGTAGCGCTAGGATGGCGTGGTCCGGGTCGTCGAACGCGTGAATGGTGTAGTGCGCGGCGCAGGGATGATCGGGATTCTTGCGGTACACGTCGAGCGTGACCGCACCGGCCTGGATCCGAGCGCGCACCCGGCTGTCCGACTCGCCGGCGAGAGCAAGCAGTGAGAGCGCGTAGAAGCAAGCCGCTTCCAGATCATCGGGATGGTCCCGGTAGAGTTTCTCCATGGCGGCGGCGTAGGCCTTGTCGCGGGCCGCCTTGTCGCCCTCTCCATACAGGACCTTGACGGCGCTCAGATACGCGCGTTCTCTCGGCGTCAGCTTGCCGCTGTCTTTGATTTTCTCAAGCGCCTTTCGAGCGGCTTCCGTGTCCTGCTCCTTCCAGATCGGATGGTTGTGCGCCATGGCTTCGCCCCAGTAGCCCATCAGGAAGTCAGGGTCGGCCTTCGTGGCTTCGCGAAACGCCTCCTGCGCTTCTTCGTACCAGAAGGAATGCAGCGCGGCGACGCCCCGCAGGAAGTGACTTTGCGCGTGAGCGGAACCGGACGTGGGGAAGTCGATGCTGCCTAGCTTCGATTGCTGAATGCCGGTCCCTGAAGCCCAGGCCTGGCTCATGGAACCCAGCAGCAGGAACAGTACCAACCTGATGAGAGCGGTCCGGCGTGAGGACATGATCATACCTCTCCAACGGAAAGAGTAATGGAGATGTGGCTCTTCCGCAAGGGCATGACCGCTAGCCGCCACTCGCGTGTGCTAGCGCTCCGAGGGCCCCATGTCCGGCGACGGCATGACCGTCAGACAGCAGATCGTTCAGGTGATCACCGGGACCCGCTGTTCCTCCCGGGACCTCGCCCACCGCCTCGGCATTTCCGAGCGGCAGGTCGAAGAACATCTGGCGCACATCGCCAGGTCGGTGCACCGCGAGCGGCACGGGCGGTTCCTGCTCGACCCGTCCCTGTGCCAGGACTGCGACTTCGTGTTTCGCGGGCGCGCGCGCCTGACCCGGCCGAGCCGCTGCCCGCGCCATCCAGGCCGAGATCGAAATGGCATTGACGTACGGGGGGGTAAGCAATACTTGCGGCCGTTCGTCGCGTTTGCTAGGGTTCATCTCGCTTCCCGGTTCGCCCGCAGCACTTCTCCTCTTGGTGGCGGGTATAGCGCGGTTGGTTAGAGCGCCGGATTGTGGATCAGGAGGTCGGGGGTTCGAAACCCCTTACCCACCCCATACTTTTTCCCACAGCGTTTCCCGGTTTTCGGTATATGATTGTCCGGGGGGCTCCAGGAGGGCGACAGCGTATGAGGAAAGCGGTTCGATCCAATTCGCGCGGGAAAGGCAAGGCGGCTCAGCCGCTGGTCGGCGTGATCATGGGCTCCAAGTCCGACTGGGAGACGATGGCCCATACCATTGAGACGCTGGAGAAGCTGGGCGTCCCTTTCGAAGTGCGCGTGGTCTCGGCCCACCGCACGCCGGACCAACTCCTCGAATACGCCGAGACGGCCGAGCGGCGCGGGCTGGAAGTGATCATCGCGGCGGCCGGAGGGGCGGCCCACCTCGCCGGCGTGACGGCGGCGAAGACGGTCCTGCCCGTCCTCGGGGTGCCTATGGAGTCCAAGGCCTTGAAGGGGTTGGACTCCCTGCTCTCGATGGTGCAAATGCCGGCCGGGATTCCCGTGGGGACGCTGGCGATCGGCAAGTCCGGCGCCGTGAACGCCGCGCTCTTTGCGGTCGCGATCCTCGCGGGGCAATACCCGAAGTTCCGCCGGGCGCTGCACCACTACCGCACAGCCCAGGCACGGGCGGTGCTCGCGCAACCAGACCCGCGTAAAGCGTTCTGACCCCGTATATAGTAGATCACCGTTTTAAAGGCCATATATTTAGCGTATTGACACTGTATAAATATACTCTACACTTTTACTGTTCATGGATAGCTGAACGCCGTGAAGTTCTAGCCTCAAGTCTGTCTCTTGCCTCGGGAAGGAGATTGAGGTGGCGCGACTGTCTGAAGCGGTGCCGAACACCCTGTCGTTCGACGAGGTATGCCGGCAGACCGGGCTCTCGCGTAGCACGCTGCACAATTACGTCCGGCGCGGGCTGATCCCGAAACCCGACCTGTGCCGGGACCGCGACTCCGCGCGCCGGTACCGCAAGATGTCCTATTTCCCGCCTTCCGTTCTGGAGCGCCTCGCGGCGATCCAGCGGCTCAAGGACGACGGCCACAGCCTCGACGGGATCGCGGAGCGGCTTGCGCTGCAGGACCAAGGGGTCGTCCCGATGCCGGGGGTCCGTGTGCCGTCCAAGCGGACCGCCAAGATGGACATCCCGACGTCCATCACCCAGATCGGGTACCCCGCGTACATGCTGAACCGGAACTGGGACGTCGAGTGGATCAACGAGGGGGCGGAACAGCTGCTCTTCGGCCGGCCGATCAGCAAGATCCCCAACATCGAAGACCGCCATTTCTTCAAGCTCCTTTTTACCACCAACTCGCGCGACCTGGTGACCGACTTCGAAGCCTTCGTCAAGAGCCACCTGCCGCTTGTGCAGGGGGACATTCCCCCCCCGCGCCAGAACCCGCTGCTGGTGCCGATCGGCGGGGACAGCGTGAACTGGTTAGCGCGGCTGTGGCCGGCCGAAGGGGGCCCGAAGATCAGCGCGATCGATCGCCGGGAGGAAAAGATCCGATTCCGGCCGGCGCACATGGAGCGCTACCACCGGGTGGCGGCCCTCTTCCGTGAGGGCACGCTCGTCATCTGGATCCCGGCCGTGGTGAACATGGACCCGATCCTGGATTTCCTCACCGGGCGCCAGCAGGTCATCACCGACCTGTTGATGCACCGGCTGCCGGCGCTCTGCTCGATGGCCGTCCTGGTCGCCGACCTGCAGAACTCGGTCAAGATCTCCGCCGACTTGCCTCCCGACGAGTACTTCAAGCTGATCACGGAAATCTGGGCTCGGCTGGAGGAGCCCTTCCGCAAGCATCAAGGGACGATGGGCAAGCACATCGGCGACGGCGTGGTCCGCTACTTTCTGGCCAAGCCCGGCAGCGTGTCGGACCACGTTGTGCGGGCCCTGCTCTGCGCGCAGGCGATTCGGGAGTGCATGGTCACCGTCAATGCGGCCTGGAAAGGGAAAAAGCATTGGACGAACGACCTGGTGCTGAACATCGGGCTGCACGAAGGCCGCGAGTGGTTCGGGTATATCCCGACCGTGCCGACGCCGGAGTTCACGGCCCTCGGGGATACGGTCAATATCGCAAGCCGGCTTTCGGGGTTTGCGCGAAGCGGCGCGCTCTGGGTGTCCAAGCAATTCCTGAGCACCCTGCCCCCGGAGGTGGACGACCACATCGTGTATGGGATTCGAAGGCGGGCGGCCGAAGGAGAGGTCTGGATCCCCAAGACCTACTCGCGCGTGGTCGACTTGCTCGATCCGGAGTCCATACGGAACTACAAGCACCATGATATCGTGAATCTCTCCGTCACCGAGATCCTCCAGGTCGACGAACCGGCGATCCGCCAGGCGACGGCGGCGAAGTCCCCTCCTGCCTCTCCCGCTCCACCAGGGGGCGCTGGTCGCTCCTGATACGCCCCGGCTTTTTCCTCCAGGATGGTCCCCCCCGCAAGGGCATTTGACATGGCCGGTTGTCTGGAGGTACCGTGCCTCCGTTGCTAACCCGTGTGAGGCGCAGATGAGGAACTCCAGGCACTCTCCGACAGACATGCTCTTCGGTTTCCTGCTCCTGGTCCTGGCGAGCGTCTTCCCCTGGGCCGGCGAGGCGCGCGCGGCGGCGGAGCTCATAGAGGGTAACTATTGGGCCCTGATCATCGGCATCGACAAATACTCCGCCCTGCCGGAGGACAAGCAGCTCAAGTCGGCGCGCAAGGACGCCGAGTCGGTCGCCGCCGTGCTGCGCGACCGGTACGGGTTCGCCAAGGAGCGGATAATCGAGCTGTACGACGAAGCGGCCACCCGCAAGGCGGTGTTCAAAGCGTTCAGCAACCTCAAGCGCGAGCTGACCGGCAAGGACAGCCTGTTCATCTATTTCGCCGGCCACGGCGCCTACGAAGGGCGGATCGAGAAGGGCAACGAGATCGGGTTCTGGTTGCTCGCCGATTCGGAGGAACCGTCGATCGACCCGTCCTCGGCGCTCCAGAATACCCAGGTTCGGGACTTTACCCAGGGCTATGCGGCCCGGCATGTCTTCCTGGTCGCCGACGCCTTTTTCACCGCCAAGCTGATGGGCAAGACCAGCGCGCTCGTCGGCGGCAAGGACCTCGCCAAGTCGTTGTATAAAGACAGGTCGCGATGGGTCCTCATATCGGGCAGAAATTTTCCGGAGCCGGACCTGGCCGACAAGAACAAGCAGGGCCACAGCCTGTTCGCCTGGCACCTCGTCAAAGTACTGGAGTCGAACACCAGCCCGTATATGATCGTCGATGATCTCGTCGAGCCCCTGGCCGTGCGGGTGTCCAATGAGAAGCAGGGCAAACTGCCCAAGAGCGCGCCCATCATGGCGGCCGGCGACGAAGGCGGCCAGTTTGTCTTCCGGCTCCTCCCGGAATTCCGGAAAAAAGGCGACGTCGTCGACGCGGAGAAGGCCAAGGCTGTCGAGAAAGACCGGGCCCGGCTGGAAGCGGAAAAGGCCAAGGCCGAGGCCGCGCAGAAGGAATTGGAAGAGCTGGAACGACAACTGAAGCAAGCGGAAGAGGCCTTGAAAAAGAGGAAATAGGCTTGCCGAACTGGCGCGAGGGCGTCACTCCCTATCAATGGCGTGTCCTGCTCGTGGCCTGGCTCGGGTGGGTTTTCGATTCCATGGACGCGACGATCTACGCGATCGTCCTCCATCCCGCCTTGCATGATCTGCTCCACACCGGCCCAGGGGGCGCGCCGGTCAGCGACGCCGACATCGGCAGGTACGGCGGCATCATCTTCTCGATCTTCCTGATCGGCTGGGCGATCGGCGGCGTGTTGTTCGGCGTGGTCGCCGATTATTTCGGTCGGACCAAGACGCTCATCGCCACGATCCTCATCTACGCCGTGTTCACCGGCATGGCGGCGCTCTCCGAGACCTGGTGGCACCTGGCGATTTACCGGTTCCTCACGGCGCTGGGGGTCGGTGGGGAATGGGCGGCGGGCGCGGCCATCGTGGCGGAAGTCTGGCCTGAAGAGAAGCGCGCCAAGGCGGCCGGAATCCTTCAATCGGCCTGGGCGGTCGGCTTCTTCCTCGCCGCCGCATGTAATCTGCTCCTTCGCGGATACGGCTGGCGCGTCCTCTTCCTCGTCGGGGTGCTGCCGGCGCTGGTGGCCCTGCTGGTCCGGCTGTGGGTGAAGGAGCCGGAGCGCTGGGTGAAGGCCCGCGCGCTGGAGCTGCAAGCCGGCGCGGCACGGGGCGTGAAGCTGCCGGAGCTCTTCCGCGGCGATCTGCTCCGGCCCACCCTCGTGGGGGCCGGGCTCGCGTTCGTGGCGGTGTTCGGCCTGTGGGGCGCCACGAATTGGACCGCCACGCTGGTCCGGCGCCTTCCCGACATGAAGGGATTGGACGCCGCGACGGTCGCCACCAACGTCAGCTACGCCATCATGTGGCTGAACGTCGGCGCGCTGGCAGGCTACCTCGCATTCGGCCCGCTCGCGGATCGCTTCGGGCGCCGGCCCATCTTCGCGCTGATGTGCGCGGGCGGCTTCGTGATGCTGCCGGTCATCTTCCTGGTCCCGCGCCCGTACGAGCACGTGCTGCTGTTGCTCCCCCTGCTGGGGTTTTTCAACAACGGGATCTTCAGCGGGTTTCCCATCTATCTCCCCGAGCTGTATCCCACCCGCATTCGCGCGACGGGCGCGGGGTTCTGCTTCAACGCCGGCCGCGTGCTGGCCGCGGTCGGGCCGTTTCTCACGGGGTACCTGGAACAGTCGCTGGGGAGCCTGGGACGGGCGGCGAGCGCGATCGCGCTGATCTATCTGGTGGGGCTCGCGATCCTGCCGTTCGCGCCGGAGACGCGCGGCAAACCCTTGCCGGACTGAGGGACTAGGCGCGGATGGTCCGCTCGAACACTTTGGCTTCGAGGAAGAGGTCGAAGAGGCCTTTATCAATGTGGCCGTCCTTCGCCTCGTAGCCGAGGATGTCCAGGGCCTTCGGGACCGGGACCGCCTTCTTGTACGGCCGGTCGGAGGCCGTCAGCGCGTCGTAGATGTCGCTGATGGTCATCATCCGGGTCTGGATCGGGATCTCCGAC
>CAYLLY010000019.1:0-20000 GCA_964384595.1 uncultured Nitrospirales bacterium | reverse complement strand
CGCGTCGTAGATGTCGCTGATGGTCATCATCCGGGTCTGGATCGGGATCTCCGACGCGGAGATCGCGCGGGGATAGCCCTTGCCGTCCAACTTCTCATGATGGCCGTACGCGATCTCGGGGATGCGCCGCAATTTGCTCGTCCAGGGAATGGTGGCCAGGAAGCGGTAGGTGTGCGTGACGTGGCTCTCGATCTCCAGGCGGTCTTCGTTGGTCAGGCTGCCCCTGGGGATGGACAGGCTGACCAGCTCGGGCGCGGTGAGGAAGGGCTTAGGTCCTTCGAAGGAGGTGAACTTTTGCGCGGCAATCTCATTGAGCCGCTCGAACCCGCCCTTCTCCAGCACGGTCGGGATGTTGCAGTTGAGCAGGAATTGTAAGATTTCTTCGGTCTCTTCCAGCTTGCGTGCCACGTCCGCGTCGACCTGGGCGAGCAGCTCGGTGGTCTCTTTGGGGTTCGAGTACTGGTAGATGGAGATCTTGCGTTCCAGGGCCTCCTTCTCCAGCGTCCGCTTGATGAAGTCGAAGCGGGCCTTCAGGACCGCGACCTCGGAGGGGTAGAGCTTTTCCGCTTTGACCAGGACGTTCTCCCGCACGCCCACTTTCCCGAAATCATGCAAGATGGAGGCGTAGCGGATCGCCTTCATCTGGTCGTAGTCGAAAGCGATCTCGGCGAACGGGCCGGTTTCGACGCGGTCCACGATCTCGGCGAGGCCGCAGGTGAGGGTCGCCACCCGCCCGGAATGCCCGGAGGTCGTGGGGTCACGGGCTTCGATCGCCACCACGCTGGCCGCGATGAAGCCCTCGAAGAGCTTGTTGATCTCGTCGTAGAGGATCGCGTTCTCGATGGCGGCGGCGGCTTGCCCGCCCAGGGCCATCAGCAACTCCTCGTCTTCCGCGTCGAAGGGGGGACCGGGCGATCCCTGCTCGATCTCGGCCTCATGCCCCGCGGGGTTCTTGTTCAACACCTGGAGCACCCCGACGACCTCATCCTTGGTCGAGAGCATCGGAACGGTGAGCATGTTGCGCGTGTGGAAGCCGGTCGCCTTGTCGACGGCGGGATTGAACCGGGGGTCCGCGTAGGCGTCGGGGATGTTCAGGGGCCTTTTGGTCTGGGCGACGTGGCCCGCGATACCCTTGTCGGCGGGGAACCGGATCTCCCGCGCGCCCTGCGCCACCTTGCTCCACAACTCGTTCTTATCCTTGTCCAGCAGAAAGATGCTGCCGCGCGTGGCCTCGACCACCGAACGGGAGTGCTCCACGATTTCTCCCAGCAGGACGCCGAGGTCCCGTTCCGTGGCCATGGCCATGGCCACGTTCAGGATCGCTTCGAGTTTTTCGATGCGCCGTTCTCTCGGGTCCGGATGCGGCACGCGTGGCCCCCCCTCGTGGCACCTAGGGTACACCTTCCGGTCGCGACGTTCAACGAAGTACGCTATAATGCCGCTATGCGGATCTGCCCCAAGTGCCGCCTCATCGCTGCGGATGATCCGGTCTGCCCTGAATGCGGATGGAATGTCGCCACGAGCGTCCTTGCCGGGCCGCTTCCCGCGCTAGCCGCGCGGCACGCCGATCATTTGCGATACCTGTCCGTCTTTACCGGGCTGATGTTCAGCGCCTCCCTGATCGGCGCCTTCGCGACGACGCGGGGCGATCACTTCATGCCCGCCGTCTCGATCGCCCTGCTCGGCGCCGGGCTCATCGCCGACCTCTTTCTGCTCCTGCTCATCAACCGGACGGCGTCCCTGTATGCCGAGGCGGCCCGCTGGACCGTGGGCGCGGCGCTCACGTTCCCGTTCGGCACGCTGATTTTCGCTTGGCTGCTGGCTCGGCGGGTCCGGCAGGGCGAGACTATTTTGCGGGGTGATTCGAATGGAAGAGAATAAGGCGGACGTTCCGGACGGCGCGAGGCGGAGCTTCTTTGCCTGGCTGATCATGGCGTCGGCGGGCCTGATCGGCATCAGCCTGGCGGTGCCGTTGGGCGGCTACGTGGTCTCGCCGGCCCTCAAGCGGCGCGAGAAGAGCTGGGTGGACGTGGGCCCGGTGGCCGACTTGCCCGTGGGCGAGCCGGCGCAGCGGGATGTCGTCATGACGATTGCCGACGGGTACCAGGAGGTCGCGTCCGTGAAGGGAGTCTGGGCGCTGCGCCGGGAGGCGAACGAGGTGACGGTGTACTCGCCCATCTGCACCCACCTCGGCTGCGGCTTCCGGTGGGACGGCGAGGAGAAGAAATTCAAGTGTCCGTGCCACGGGAGCCTGTTCGATGCCGACGGCAAGGTTGTCGGAGGGCCGGCGCCCCGACCGCTGGACCGCCTGCCGGTCAAAATCGAGAACGGGCGCCTGATGGTTCAATACAAAGAGTTCAAGTCGGGCACAAAGGGTCAGGTGGAGATCTGATGGCCTCAAAAATTTACGAGTGGCTGGACAGCCGGCTCAAGCTGAAGCCCGTCAAGGAGACGCTGCTCGATGAGCCGATCCCCGGGGGCGCGTCCTGGATCTACGTCTTCGGCTCGGCCACGTTGTTTCTCTTCTTCCTGCAGGCGATCACGGGCATGTTCCTCGCAGTGTATTACGCCCCCACGCCAGACCACGCCTACGACAGCGTCCGCTACATCGAGACGCAAGTCCTCTTTGGGACCTTTGTGCGGGGCCTTCATCATTGGGGGGCCTCTGCGATGGTGGTCGCCATCGGGTTGCACATGCTGCAGGTCTTCCTGTACGGCGCGTACAAGCCTCCCCGCGAGGTCATGTGGATCGTCGGCGTGCTGCTGCTGCTGCTCACGATGGGGTTTGCCTTCACCGGCTACCTGCTGCCCTGGGACCAGAACGCCTACTGGGCCACTCAGGTAGGGATCAACATGGCCGGGGGCGTGCCCTTCGTGGGGACGTTCCTCGTGAAGGTCATGCGTGGGGGGGACATGCTGGGCGCGCTCACGCTGTCCCGCTTCTTCGCGGTGCATGTCCTGTTCCTGCCCGCGACCATCGTGGCGCTGATCGCGCTCCACATGTTCATCCTGCGACGGGTGGGCCCGGCCGGGCCGTGGTCGGGCGGGCTCGATCGCCGTGCCCGGAGCCCGGAGTCGCCGCCGGCGTCTCCCCCGCCTTCGAAAGAGGAGGGGCAGCCCGCCCGCCCGCCCACCGAGCGCCGGGCCAGGAGAAGCGAGCCCTTCTATCCCCGGCAGGTCTTCATGGACGCCGTGGTGATGGTGGGCGTGTTCCTCGTGGTGTCGGTGTTGGCGCTGTCCATCCCCTTTCCCCTGACGGACAAGGCCAACCCGTCGGACCACAGCTTCATCCCGGTGCCCGAGTGGTATTTCCTGTTCTACTATCAGTTCCTCAAGTACATGGAAGGCCCCATCCTGGGGCCGATCGCCACGTGGGTGATCCCGGGCGCGTTCATCGGCCTCCTGCTGGCGCTTCCCTTTCTGGACCCTTCCAAGGATAGGGCGCCGTCGTCCCGTCGCGTGACGCTCAGCATCGGCACGCTGTTCCTCGTCGGCGTCTTCACGCTGGTCGGGCTGTCGCTTCACGACCTGCAGGCGATGAAGCGCACCGACCCGGCCGTCGCGTCAGGCAAAGCGCTCTATGATCAGTTCGGCTGCACCGGGTGCCACCGGATTCACGGCGCGGGCGGGGCGGTCGGGCCGGACCTTTCCTACATTGGCGATCACCGTGACCGCGACTGGCTGATCAAGCACTTCCGCGATCCGCAGTCCACATCGCCCGGATCGATCATGCCGAAGTTCCCGCTGGACGAGCGGCAACTCAACGAGCTGACCGCCTACATGCTCAGCCTGAAGAAGAGGGTGTAGGGGCGCTTGCGCCGATCATGCCAATCGGCTAAGCTGCTTCTCCTCAGGCTGCGCGCGTGTTCATCAATTTATTACGGAGGGGGATAAGGCTGTGAAAGAACGAGTGTGGACAGCGGCGGCGGTGCTGGCTCTGGCGCTCGCGGGATGCGGGGGCCCCGGCCAGACCGTCAAGTTCTCGGCTTCGGCGGCGACGGTCCCGGCGCCGGAGAAGGCGCAGAATGCGTTGCGGGTGGCGGTGGCCCTGTTCGAAGACCTGCGGGCCGACAAGGGCCGGGTCGGGCGGTACCAACATTACGTCGAGACGAGAGTGGACCAGTTGGTCCCCGCCAAGGGAACCGCGTCGGAGCAGGTCACGGAGTTTGTGGCGGAGTATTTGAAGCGCGCGGGCTTCCAAGTGACCCGCGTGCAATCGGGCGCGGCGGCGGGCGCGGCCGATGTCGTGCTCACGGGCCAAATCGAGTCGTACTGGAACGAGGCCGTGGGACGGTTTTTCCACACCGAGCTGATGTCCAAGAACCGGCTGGTGCTCCGGGCGTCCAACACGGGCGACGGCAGCACGGTCCGCACGACGGTGGCGGGAGAAGGGACCACGACCGTGTTCTGTTTCTGCCCCACTGATCTGGAAAAGCTGAACAGCGAGGCCCTGGGGGAGAGCGTGAAGCGGTTCCTCGGGGACGTCGTCGTGGCGGATCGGGGACTCCAGCCCAAGCGGTAGGGGCTTTTGACAGGGCAGCGCCATGGCCACCCCGCCCGTGCCGGACGACCAACTCCGACGGCAGCTCGAAGAGCTGCTGGCGCTTCCCGACACGGACCCGCAGGCCGCGCTGCTGAAGGACCTGCTGGGCTCGGTCCTCCGGCTGAACGAGTCGCGGCTGGACATGCTCGATCTCAAGATCCTGCACCGCAGCCTGCGGGAGATGCGCTACGCGTTCCGGGCCTTCATGCCGTACCGCGACCGGCGCAAGGTCAGCATTTTTGGCTCGGCCCGCATCGCGAAGGACCATCCTCTGTGCGATCTCGCGCGCCGCTTCGCCCGGCTCCTCGCCGAGCGCGGCTACATGGTCATCACCGGCGCCGGCGAGGGCATCATGCGGGCGTCGAACGAGGGCGCCGGGCGGGAGAACAGCTTCGGCGTGAATATCCTCCTGCCCTTCGAGCAGGAGGCGAATCCGGCGATCGCGGACGACCCGAAGCTCATCCACTTCAAGTACTTCTTCACGCGCAAGCTGTTCTTCGCCCGTGAGTCGCACGCCAGCGTCATGTTTCCCGGAGGCTTCGGGACGCACGATGAAACGTTCGAAATCCTCACGCTTCTTCAGACGGGGAAAAACAATCCTCACCCCGTCGTTCTGTTGGACCTGCCCGGCGGCGCCTATTGGAAGGAATGGGAGCGCTTCGTCCGGGAAGACCTGCTGGCCGCGGGCCTGATCGCACAGGCGGATCTGGGGCTCTTCCGAATCGTGGATTCGGCCGAGGCCGCCGTGGCCGAGATCGACGGGTTCTACCGCAACTATCACTCCAGCCGGTTCGTCAAGGACCGGCTGGTGCTCCGCCTGCAGCATCCGCTGACGGCCGCGCAGGTGGACAGCCTCAACGTCCGGTTCGCGCATCTCTGCCCGGACGGCAAGATCGAGCAGCGCCAGGCCCTGCCGGAAGAAGCGGACGAGCCCGCGCTCCTCGCGCTTCCCCGGCTGGTCGTGCCGTACCACCGGCGAAGCGCCGGGGGGCTCCGGCAGCTCATTGATGTCGTGAATACGCTGGCGGTCTAGCGAAACCGAGCCGGCCCCGGCCCGGTGCTCGTTAGTGCCGTAAGGTCACGGAGATGGTGCTGCTGCGCGCTCCGAAAAACTCCCTGGAGAACTCCTCTACCACCACCGGGTCGTAGCCCTTGCAGCTGAAGATGTCGAGGTAGGCCCGGTTCGTGTCGTTGGCGAAGTGTCCGCTGATCAGGGAGGTCTCGATGAGCTGGATCATCGAGTAGCCCGCCACCCGTCCGTCTCCGAAATGGACGATCTGGCAGTCGCCGTACCGTTTCATCCCGATCAATGTGCAGAGCGCGATGACGTAGGCCTCGATGTGGTCGCGGTCCCGGATGGTGTCGGGCCTACAGTCCTGGAGGTCAACTGCAGTGGAGAGGCCCCAAGCCTTCCCGTCCCCGATCAGCTCGTCCGTCGAGCCCGTGGCGGCGGGAGTTGGGGCCATCGTTGGCAAGATCGCACCTTCGGCGTTGGCTAATGCGTCCATCGATATCGAGTACCTCCTGGCTGATTGTGGTTTCGCCCGTGTTACATCGCATGTGAAGCGCACTATAACACAGTATTTTTCTCGTGCAATATCTTTTTTCGCCTCCGTTCAAAAATCTTTCGACGGCACGTAGTCCCGGATCCGTGCGTGCGCCTCCTCGACGGCCATCTTTTTCAATTCCACCTGCCGCCGCACCCACAACTCATGCTGCTCCCGTAGGTGATGCTCCTGGCGGCGCTGGAACGCGCCGCCTCCCAGCGTCCAGATCGATGTGTAGAACGTGTCCTTCTGCGACGACAGCAGGCCCGCCTGGCCGAGCGCCGCTTCCTCGTCGAAAATCGGGGAGTCCCAGGTCCAGGTCTCGTCGTATTTCGGCGCGGTGGTGCAAGCGGTGATGATGAGGAAGACGAGAAGAAACGCAACGGGTTTCATGGCGGGAGCATAGCGGGGAGGGACGGATGAATCAAGAATTGTCGGGCGAGAAACCGCGCCGCAGGGTGTTCTCGGAGACCACGGCCGCCGTGACGAACTGCAGCAGGTAGTCGGGCCCGCCCGCCTTGGCGCCGATCCCCGAGAGCCGCCCGCCGCCGAACGGCTGCCGGCCCACGAGCGCGCCGGTGATCCCCCGGTTGATGTAGAGGTTGCCGACCAGGAACTCGTCGCGGGCGCGGGCGATGTGGCGGGGGCTGCGGGAATACAGGCCGCCGGTCAGCGCATAGTCCGACGCGTTGGCGAACGCCAGGGCCTCGTCGAAGTCGCATGCCCGGAGCACGGCCAGCACCGGCCCGAAGACCTCTTCGCGCGCCAGGCGATGCCCGGGGCGGATGCCGGTGACGATCGCCGGCCCGACGAAGTTGGGTCCCGGCCGCTTGTCGAAATCCGGCAGCAGGACGGGCGTTCCTTCTGTCTTGGCGATGTCGAGGTACTCGAGCACTTTCCCCACCGCCCGCTCGTCGATCAGGGGGCCAAGCCCCGCGCCCGGCTCTTCGGGCGGGCCCATCCGCACGCTCCTCGCTGCCTCCACGAGCCGCTCGACGAAGACGTCGTGGATCGAATCCAGCACGATGACGCGCGAGCAGGCGGAGCACTTCTGGCCCTGATAGCCGAGAAAGGAGGCCGTGACGCCCGCGACCGCCTCGTCGAGGTCGGCCGTGTCGTCCACGATGATCGCGTTCTTGCCGCCCATCTCCGCGATGACCTTCTTCACCTCCCGCTGTCCCGGCCGGACGCGCGCGGACTCGGCGATGATCTCCAGGCCGACGGCCTTCGAGCCGGTGAAGGCGATGATGGGCACGTCGGGATGGGCGACGAGGCGGCGCCCGACGTCCGGCAAGCCGGGCAGGAAGTGCAGGACGCCGTCGGGGAGACCGGCTTCGCGGAACGCGTCCACCAGCGCATAGCCGGTGACCGGCGCGCGCTCCGAAGGCTTGAACACGACGGCATTGCCGGTGACGAGCGCCGCCGCCACCAGGCCGGTCGGGATGGCGAGCGGAAAGTTCCAGGGAGAGAGGACCGCCGCGACTCCGCGCGGGCGATACACCAGATGATTGAGCTCGCCCGGCTCATGCCCCAGGCGCAGCGGGTGCATGAGCCGGCGCATGTGCCGGCTGTAATAGTCCAGGAAGTCGATGGCTTCGGCCACGTCGGCGTCGGCCTCCCGCCAGCCCTTGCCCGTTTCGAAGACTTCCAAGGCCGCCAGCTCGAACCGCCGCCGTCGCAGCACGTTCGCGCAGGCGGAGAGCAGGGCCATGCGGTCCCGGGGCGGCACATCCGCCCACGTCCGCCCCGCCGCGCCGGCGCGGGCGACCGCCTGGTCCACGTCCTCGGGCGCGGCGGCGGGCACGAGGCCGATCACCTCCTCGGGGCGCGCGGGGTTGCGGGAGGTGAGCGTCGAGCGCCCGCCGCCGGGAGGAGCCGGCCAGGCCAGGTCGATCGTGCGCGGACCTCCGCCGAGACGCTCCTTGAAGGCCGCGATCGCGGTCGCCATCTTTTGACGCGACTCCGCGCGCGAGAAGTCCGTGTGGGGCTCGTTGGAAAAATGCAGGCCCCGATCCTTGCGCGGAGGCGAGGGGGTGGGAGCGGGCGGCCGGAGCAAGTCATCGAGGCTCTGGCTCCCCAGAAACTGCCGGCGCAGGATGGACTCGTTGGCGGTGTTCTCCAGCAGGCGTCTCACCAGGTAGGCCATGCCCGGAATCAAATCGCCGACCGGCGCGTACACCCGCAGGCGATGGCCCGCGTTCACGACGGACGCCTGCAGGGGTTCCGCCATGCCGTACAGCATCTGAAGCTCCACCGCCTGCGCGGGCATGCCGCGCCGTTCGGCTTCGGCCAGGGCCATCGCGACGTGGCGCAGGTTGTGCGTGCCGAAGGCGGGCCGGATCACCGCAGCGTGCTCCAGCAGGAGCGGGATCAGCCGTTCATAACAGGCGTCGGTGTCGGCCTTGTGGGCGAAGACCGGCACGGGCCAGCCGCGCTGCCGGTGGAGGATGGTCTCGTAGTCCCAGTACGCGCCCTTGACCAGGCGGACTCCCACCGGACTGCCGCGCGTCTTGGCCCAGGCGATCAGCTCGCGCACGTCGCGCTCGGTGTCCCTGAGGTAGGTCTGGAGCGCAAGGCTCGCGTGGGGGTAGTCGCGGAACTCCTCTTCCATGAGCAGGCGGCGGACGATCCCGAGCGTCAGGTCCTTCCAGGCGTACTGTTCCATGTCGAACGTGACGGCGACCGACCGCTGTATGGCGGTTCTCATCAAGGGACGCAGCCGCGCCGCCACGGCCGCGTAGCACCCGTCCTGGTCGATCGGATCGAACTGCGAGTCCAGCGCCGAGAGCTTGATGGAGACCTGCGTGCGGGGGAGCGCGCCCAGGTGGTCGGCCTCCAGCGCGGGCGCGGGGCGCCACTCGCGGGCCGCGTCCGCCAGCGCTGTGAAGGCGTCCCGGTAGCGGGCCGCGTAGGCGTCGCATTCCGGCTCGCAGACCGGCGCCTCGCCCAGGAGGTCCACGGAATGGGCGAGGCCGCGCGTCCAGAGATCGGCCACGACCGGCAGCGCCTCCTTCATCCCGGCGCCCACGATGAACTGGTTCGCCATCTGGATCGCCTGGGCGTAGATCGTATCGGCCGTCACGCCGGCGCCGAACCCTGCGGAGGACAGCGCCCGCATCCCCCAGCGCACGAGCGAGCGCCCCCCGGCGTCCCGCGGGCCGGTGTCCTGGCGGAAATATTCATCCACGAGTCGTTGGATCTGCGCCGGCGTCTTCAAGGTGGGCAGGACGTCGATGAAGCGGAAGAGCTGGACTTTGAAGGCCTCGTCGCGGATGGTCCACTCAAGGAGCCGGCCGGTCCACCACTTGCGGTCGAACAGGCGCGGGTGGGTCGCCGCCGCGCCTTCGTACAGCCGTTCGGCGTGCCGCCGGATGTCGGCTTCTGTGGCCAGCCGGTCCGCCATGGAGGTCTCCGTGCGCAGGGACGCCTCAGGCGCGCCCCTGCGCTGATTATACATCGGCGGGTCCGGTCTTGAATTGAGGCGCGAGGGTAGGCTAGATTACGGCCATGGCTGAAATTCCCGTCATCACGATCGCGGGCCCGCAGAAAAAGGAGCCGAAGCTGTTCTTCACGCGGGTCTTTTGCCTGCGCCGGGAGCCGCCCCCGCTCGGGCTGCTCGTCGAGTTCCTGAAGGCGCGGGGCGCTACGCCGATCCTGCCCACGGAAGTCAACGAGAAGCTGTTGAACAGCTGGAACTGGGTGGGCATCGAGATCGGCTACCACAAGGACCGCACCCCGATCGTGCTGACCTGCGTCCGGAAAGGCGGCGCCCAGGACGATCTCTTCAAGCAGGACACCGAGGGCCTCCTGAACTTCGTGGAAGCGCATCGCGAGATCGACAACTGGCGCGTGGCGGACCAGTTGCACGCGTGCCGGTTCTACGTCGCCTCGATCCTGGACAAGAACGACATCACGGACGAGGGGTACGACTTCAACGGGTGGATCCTCCAGTTCTTCCAGGAGAACTGCGACGGGATGGTCCAGATCGACGGGCAGGGCTTCTATAATGGAGACGGCGAACTGATCTTCGAGCTGCCGCCGATCGACGACGAGCCCGAAGCTGAACCGGCCACGCCCAGCCCGCAGCCGAGCTAGCCTGGACAGCGCCCGACGCGGTGTGCTAAGGTCCCTTCGCCCTGGCTTGGCGGACGCGCCTGTAGCTCAGTGGATAGAGCATCAGCCTCCGGAGCTGAGGGCCACAGGTTCAAATCCTGTCAGGCGCACCATTCACTATGCCTCTCTCCTGTTCTTCACGGGTGGGCCGTTAGCTCAGTTGGTAGAGCAGCTGACTCTTAATCAGCGGGCCGCAGGTTCGATCCCTGCACGGCCCACCACTCCGAGCTTGCTAGGCCGGCACTTCGATCGAACGTGCCGGATATGCAATACCGCTTGCGCTTGAGCCTCATGACCCCACGAGACGACGATGACGAAGAAGAGGAGGTGCCGCATGAACTTTGTCAGGATTCAAAACTACTTCATCAACCTCGATCAAATTCTGTACGTGCAGGACGCGGGCGAAAATCTGTTCGTCTCGTTCAAGAACGCCCAGGATCTGCCGATCACCATCTTTGTCAAGAAGACCGAACCGGACGGGGCCCAACTCCTTGCGGCACTGCAAGGCCCATTGGGCTGATCCCGTTTTTGTCCCTGCTGATGATGCAATGGTTGTGGATTGCCGCCGTGCTGGGAGCGCAGCTCCTGCTGCCGGGCTGCGGGGAGGGCTCGAATGCCGGCCCGTCTACGCTCGACCCCACGCGTCAGGCGGAGCGGGACGCGATGGTCGAGCGCCAGATCGTGGCACGCGGCGTGAAGGACCAGGCGGTGATTAGGGCGATGCGAAAAGTCCCGCGTCACCGGTTCCTTCCGAATCCCAACGCCGCGATGGCCTATTGGGACGGTCCTCTGTCGATCGGCGCCGGCCAGACGATTTCCCAGCCCTACATCGTGGCCTTCATGACCGAAGCCCTCCGGCTGTTCGGCGACGAAAAGGTGCTCGAGGTCGGGACCGGGTCGGGCTACCAGGCGGCCATTCTGGCCGAGATCGCGCGCGATGTGTTCTCGATCGAGATCGTGCCGTCCCTGCTGGATCACGCGACCGCGCGTCTGAAGGAACTGGGCTACACCAACGTGCGGGTGCGGACCGGCGACGGCCGTCGGGGCTGGCCCGACGCCGCGCCGTTCGACGCGATCCTCCTGTCGGCCTCACCCGAGCAGGTGCCCCAACCCCTCCTGGATCAGCTCGCCGTCGGCGGGCGGATGATCCTCCCTGTGGGCGAAAAGGCGTCCCAAAACCTCGTGCTGATCCGGCGCACCGAGAACGGCTACGAACGGACCACGCTCCTCCCCGTGGCCTTTGTCCCGATGACCGGCGAGGCCCGAGAGAAATAGAGGCAGCCATTGGACCAGATAAAGACGGGCGCCGCCCGCGGTGCTCCTGCGGCGGTTTCCTCGCACGCTTGACTCGTCCGCGGGTTTCTTATAGCCTGCTCTCGACCAATCCCTAACCAGCCCCATTCCTAGGAGGTACGCGTATGGTACCACCCGACGGAGAATCCGCCCAGCCCGAGCCCGTTCCCGACGCCGCCCCTCAGCCACGGACCATCGGCACCGCCTCCGCGTTCTCCATACAGCAGGTCCTTCTGACGATCGCCCTGAGCTACCTCCTGCTCTTTACCCGCAGCAGCGCCTTTGCCCTGGAGATCCTGGAGTTCGTCGTGGCGGGGCTGCTGGTTATCGTGCTCGTCGTGATGGTGATTCCACACCATCTGTGGAGAACCCGCCTGGTCGTGTGGTCCGTCATCCTGGGCGACACGGCCCTGTGCGCCAACGTGTTCTACCTTGCGGGGCTGGACGATCCGGGCCTGTACATCGCCCTGTTCCTGCTCATCCCGAGCGCCATGTACGCGCCGTCGGTGAACGCGCATTTCGCGCTCTCGCTCGGCCTCTGCGCGGGCTACGGGATCATCTGGTACGTGCTGACCGGCCGGAGCGAGCCGTTGTCGGAAGGTGACCTGCTCCGCTTCCCCGTCCTGCTCGTCATCTCCAACTTTTACTGGCAGATCATGGGGATGAGGGCCGGCGGCGGGCCCGCCTGACGCCTTGACAAGCCCTGCCTGATGGGATAGGTTGTCCTTTCTTTGAAGGGCTGCGCTGTAGTTGCTGATCCATGAGCGAAACCGAGACGACCACTCCGACAGCATCCGTCGAGCCGAGCCCACCCTCGGATGACCTCGCGCAACAGCCGCCTCCGCCCGGTCCATCGACGCGCGCGGGCGGCCTGGACAAGGTCAAGGCCTACTTTCTGCAGTACTTCGAGCAGACGTTCGTCCTGCTCACGCTGCTTGTCACCGCCCTCATCAACTACCACCCGCTCATCACCCAGAAGCTCGCGTTCCTGAATTTCTACTTCCTGCCGATCATTTTGAGCGGGTACTACCTGGGTCGCCGTAAAGCGGTGATGGGGGCGTTTTTTGCCGTGTTGATGATCGTCGTGTACGTGTATTACGAACCCGAGGCGTTCATGGCGGAGTCGACCGAGGGCGCGCTGTACGGCCACATCATCGCCTGGGGGAGCTTTCTCATCCTGGCCGGCGCGGTCGTCGGGGGCTTGCACGAGAAGCTGGGGTCCGAGGTGGAGACCACGCGCCGGCTCAACCAACAACTGCAGGGTGAGCATGAGGAGCTCAATCGCGCCAACACCGCGCTTAAGGCCAACTCCGACAACCTGGAGTACCTGAACCGGGAACTGCAGCACCACCAGGAAGAGCTCAATCGCGCCAACGCCACCCTGAAGGACTACAGCGATAACCTGGAGCACAAGGTCAAGGAGCGGACCGAGGAGCTGGGCCGCGCCAACGCCTCCCTAAAGGACTACAGCGAGAACCTGGAAGTCAAGGTCAAGGAGCGGACCGAGGAGCTGGAGAGATCCAAGCAGTCCATCGAGTCCCTGAAGGCCAAGGTGGAGGAGGCGCTGTACTCCACCATGGATTCCTCCGTGGTCAAATTGATCATCGAGGGCCGGCTGCGGAACGAAAAGCGCAACGTGAGCATCCTGTTCTCCGACCTGGTCGGCTTTACCACCCATTCCGAGCAGAACCCGCCGGAAATCGTGATCCGCGATCTCAACCGCTATATCGGCGACATGGAACCGATCCTGATGGCCTACCGCGGCCATATCGACCGTTACATGGGCGACGGTATCATGTGCGAGTTCGGGGCGCCGCATGATTACGAGACCTACCGCATCCTGAGCGTGCTGGCGGCGCTCAAGATGCAGGAAAAGATGGCCAAGATGAGTTATCCGTGGGAGATGCGGATCGGGGTCAGTTCCGGCTCGACCATCACGGGCCTCGTCGGCAGCAAGCGGCAGTCCTACACCGCCATCGGCGATGTGGTCAACATCTCCGCCCGACTGCAAAAGGCCTGCGCCCCCGGCAAGGTGCTCATCGACCGGTACACCTATGAAACCGTCGGCCTCTTCCTCGACGCCCGCAAGAAACGGGACCTGCCGGCGAAGGACGTCACGGAGGGCGAGAAAGAACGGGAACTGGAAGAGCTGCACGAGAAGATCGCGGCCGAGCCGGGCAACGCCCGGTATCATTACGAGATCGGGCAAATTCACTTTGCCCTCAACGAGCCGATCGAGGCGCTGCAGTATTTCGAGAAAGCCCTGCAGCTCGACCCCGGCGACACGCAAGTCAAGCTGGCGTATGCCGAAGCGGGCCTGAAGATCCGGGAGAGCGAGAAGATCAACATCAGAGGCCGGCGGCAGCGCATCGAAGCGT
Source organism: uncultured Nitrospirales bacterium (assembly GCA_964384595.1). GTDB lineage: Bacteria > Nitrospirota > Nitrospiria > Nitrospirales > NS-4 > SCTG01. The sequence goes on along the minus strand of CAYLLY010000019.1, from coordinate 6,126 downwards.
ACGAGATCATCGGCCTCAAGGACCCCTTCGAGGACACCAAGAAGGTTTCTCAAAAGTTTGCCCAGGAATACCGGTACGTGCAGAACCTCCTCCAGATCCCCGGCGACGTGACGCTGCCTGTGGAGGCCCTGGACGGCAGCATCGGCCACTCCAAGATGGTCGCGATCTTCGCTTATGCGCTGGCCAGCTATTTCGGCCTGCCGGATAAAGACAAGCAGGACATCCTCCATGCGGGCTTCCTGGCGGACATCGGCAAGGAGATCGTCCCCCATCATCTCCTGAACCGGATGGGGAGCCTCAGCTCCTGGGAGCTGGACATGGTGAGGATGCATCCCGTGGAGGGCGCCCGAATGATGCGGAAGTTGGGGTACGACAACGAGACCATGATCAAGATCGTCCACCACAGCCACGAGAACTTCAGTGGCACCGGCTATCCGGACGGTCTCAAGGGGGACGACATTCCGATCGGGGCGCGCATCGTGGCCGTGGCCGACGCGTACGACGCGCTGATCTCGTGGCGGCCCTACCGGGAGCCCTGGGAACGGCACGTCGCGCTGGACGAAATCGGCCGGAGCGTCGGCAAGGGGCTCTATGATCCCAAAGTCGTGGATGCCCTGATCAAGATCATGAGCTGACGACCCCCTTGAGCGCCGCAGCCTGCCTGCCGTCCCCCCGATCCCATTCCCAGTCAGTCGTCCTCCTCGCGGCGTGTGCGCTGCCTCTTCTCTGCCAGGCCTGCATGGTGGGGCCCGAGCGGAGCGCGCAGCCCGCCATGGAGGAGCAGGAACGCTTCGTCCGCCTGGACGCGCGCGCCGACGACCCGCGCCGGGAAGGCGCGGCGCGGTTTGCCCATCCTGTCGTCTTGAGCCCCGTCGAGTGGGCGCGCATCCTGGCCGGCATCCGCATTCAACGCCGTCAGGACAGCGTCCTGTTTACCCGTGCCCTGGAACCGCCGACCGAGGCGTTCGCGCCGGACGAGATCGTGTACCTCAGCCGGGCGCTGAGCGAGACCTTCGCCAAGGCCCGCCCGGACGAGCGGGTGGTGTTTGCCATGAGCAAGGTGCTCCCCTCCGGCCTGAACGAGATCACCACCGGTGGGTGGTTCGCGGAGGGGGCGCGCCTCCATCTCCTCCTGTCGAACTACCGGCACAGCGTGACGAGGACCACCGTCCGCGAGCGGTTGTGGGCAGAGCCGCTGCGCGCGATCGCCGCGCCCTTCTATGACGTGGTCCAGGGCCAGTATCAGAGCGTGGTGAAGGGCGCAGGGCTTCTCTCCGCGCTGTCGTCCGGCTCGGGGCCCGAAATCGTCATCGAATACCGGGCGTTGCTGGGCGCGCCCCCGCCCGCCGTCCGGCCGCCCGCGACGGCCGTAGAGAAAGTGATCCCTGCGCCGGACGCGGGCCGGCTCCCGGCCGCGGCTGCAGAGGAGCGCCTGCGCGCGCTCAAGCGGCTGCGGGACCAGGGGTTGATTACGGACGAGGAATACCGCGAGAAGAAGAACGAGGTCCTGGGGAACTTTTGATGACGGCTCCCGCGGCAGTGTCCCTCCCGGCGGTGGAGACCGTGCCCACGGGCGACCCGTCGCGCCTGGCCGCCGTTGCGTCTCCCAACCGCGCGCAGTTCGTGCTGCTGCAGACCCTCGTCACGATCGTGCTCTCGTACCAGGTGCTCTTCAGCGGGGTGACCGTTCTGTCCGTGGAGAGCAAGCAGGTCCTCACGCTGGGGCTGTTGCTGGTGCTCGCGAGCGTGATGCTGCTGCCGGCGCGCGTGATGGGCGCCAAATGGTTCATCGGAGGCTTGGTGACGGCGGATACCGCGCTCACCACCGCCGTTATCTACTGGTCCACCGACACCTTCACCGACCTCTACCTGGTCTATTTCCTGATCATCCTGATCGCCGCCGTCACGCCCTCGCTGAAACAGCACATCGCGCTCTCGGTCATCCTCTGCGTGGCCTATGGGGTGATCCAGTATTGGGGGGAATGGCATGCCGGCGCGCTCTCGGAGGGCCGCCTGCTCCGGATCCCGGTCCTGCTGATCATGGCGATCTTCTACGGCGTCAGCGTCGATACGGTGCGCCGGGAGCGCCGGCGGAAGGCCGGGCTGCTCGAAACCATCACGACGCTCGAGCAGGCGAAGGCGGCTTTGTGGGAAAGCAAGGAACGCTATCGGACCTTGGTCGATAACATGCACGACCTCCTCTGCGAGCTCGACCAGGACGGCCGGTACCTGTATGTCAGCCAGAATTATGCCGAGGTCTTGGGGTATCAGGCCGAGAATTTGCTGGGCCGCAATGCCTTCGAATTCGTCCATCCCGACGACCTTGCCGGCGTGGTCGACATTTTCAATAGCCCCTCCGGCCTAGGCCGATCGGTCTTCCGCTATTGCCATCAAAACGGGGAGTGGCGCTGGATGGAAAGCACCGGTAAGGCCTACACCACGGCGGAGGGCGAAACCAGGGGCGTCGTCATTTCGCGGGATATCACCGAGCGCAAGCGGGGGGAAGAGGAGCGCGAGAACCACATTCTCCTGCTGCAGCACGCCCTGGACAACATCAAGGTGCTGCGGGGGCTGCTCCCCATCTGCTCGCATTGCAAGAAGATCCGCGACGATCAGGGCCGGTGGCACACGGTGGAAACGTACATGCGGGACCGCGCCGACGTGGACTTCAGCCACGGCATCTGCCCCGACTGCCTGAATTTGCATTATCCGAAATTCTGACGGAGGAGCTCCCACGTCGCGCCGCCGTCGCGGCTTCGGTACAGCCCGCTGCCGTTGGTGCCCAGATAGACGGTCTTCGGATCGCTCGGGCTGATGGCCAGCGATCGGATGTTGAGGCTCGCCAGCCCCGCGTTCTTTGCCTGCCAGGTCGCGCCCCCATCGGCGCTTTTGAAGAGCCCCCGCCGGCCGGCGACGTACAGCGCGCCGGGCGCCGAGAGATCGAGCGCCATCACGTTGATCATCTGGTCCGGAAGCGCCTGGCCGATCCGCGTCCACGACCGCGCCCCGTCCATGGTCTTGTACAAGCCGTTCAAGGTCGCCGCGTACACCGTGTCCGGTCGCCGGGGATCGATGAGCAGGGCATTCACCATGAGCGCGCGGGACGAGGAAAGGAGCTCGGGAGAGATCAGGCCAGCATTCGCCTTGCCCCACGCCTTGGCGCGATTCATGGATTTGTACACGCCCCCGCTCGTGCCGGCGTACATGACGTCGGGACGCAGCGGGTCGATCGCCAGCGTGACGACCATCAGGACGTCCGTCATCCCGTCCATGCGCTTCCGCCAGGAGTCGCCGCCGTCCGCCGACTCGAACACGCCCATGGTGGTGGCCGCCCATAGGTGCGTGCTGTCACCCGGATCCAAGAGCAGCTGATTCACGACCGACGTGATCGTCACGTCATCCAGCCCGGCTTTCTGCGGAGTCCACCGCTGGCCGCCGTCATAGCTTTTATACACGGCGTCGCCTTTCATTCCGGCATAGATGGTGGCGGGGTAGGAGGGATCGATGGCCATCGAGATCACCCGCGAATGACTCATCCCGCCGGAGATTTTTTCCCAGGTCCGGCCCTCGTCCCGGGTCTTGTAGATGTAGTCGTTCGTCGCCACGTAGAGGATGTTCGGATTGGACGGGTGCAAGGCGATCACGACGATGGCCTCGCTGCCGGGGCCGCAGGCGACCTGGCTCAGCAGGATGGTGAGCAGGACCGGCAGGGCCGGCCGTAGACGGAACGGGCGCATGGCTGGATTCTACCATGCGGGCGCCGCGCGGGAGTTGCGCCCGACGGATGAAGCTTAGTATCATCAAGCAGAAGGAACGCCATGCGCATCTCCCCCGTCATCGGCCTGCGCGCCGCGGCGATCGCCGTCGCGGCCGTCTGTCTCCTGCCTCTCCCGCTCCGGGCCGACTCCTCGGTCATGGCCACGGTGGGGGGGGCGCCGATCACCCAGGCCGAGATCGAGCAGGCGCTCCGGCTCCCGCTGTACGAGCTGGAGATGGAGAAGTATCGCCTGACCAGGCGGCGCCTGGACCAGATGATCGTCGAACGGCTTCTGGCACGCGCCGCCGCCGCGCAGGGACAGTCGGTGTCGGCCTTCGTTTCGGCGGAGGTGGAGGGTCGCATCGCGACGATCACGCCGGAGGACGTGGAGGCGCGGTGGCGCGCGAACCGCGACCAGCCGCCGGGGGACGAGGAACGGGCGAAGCAGGACGCGCGGAACGTATTGGTGCGCGAGCGCGCCACGCGTGCGTTGCAGGAGCTGGTCGAGCGGCTGTCCCGCGAGGCCGGCGTGTCGGTGACGATCCAGCCCCCCGATCCTCCCGTCATGACGATCCCGGTCGGCGATGACCCGATGTGGGGCCCGCCGGCGGCGCCGGTCACCGTCATTGAGTTCGCGGACTTCGAATGTCCGGCCTGCAAGGAGAGCCTGCCGGTCCTGCAGCAGCTGCGCGATCTCTACAAGGACCAGGTCAGGCTCGTCTATCGGGACTTTCCCCTGTCCGGGCATCCGCAGGCGCGCCCGGCGGCGGAGGCGGCCCATTGCGCCCACGAGCAGGGACAGTTCTGGACGTACCATGACGCACTCTTCACCCAGGCGCCGGACCTCAAACCCTCCCACTACGTGGCGCTGGCGGAGCGGCTGAGCCTGAATCAGGCGGAGTTCACGGCCTGCCTCGCCAGCGCGCGCCCGAAGGCCGCGGTGGCCCGGGATCTCGCGGACGCCCAGAGACTGGGCCTCAGCGGCACGCCGACCTTTTTCATCAACGGGCGCTACCTGTCGGGCTTCCAGACGCTGGAGGCGCTCCGGCAGCACATCGACCGCGAGCTTCTGGCCGCGCGTGACAGCGCGCGCGCGCCGGACTCGGCCACGGGAACCGTTTCACGATGAATCCATGCACGGACACAGGGAGGATCATGCGACTGGTCATCGTGGCGGCCGTGACGCTTGTCGGTTCGCCCGGCGCGGCTGCAGCCGGGCCGCAGAACCCTCCCCTGACGGTCCCGCTGGTCAATCCGATCGGGGGCAAGGGAGGGGATCCCCAGTTCCAGGGGCTCTTCCGGCGAGTGGTGACGGCGCGGGGTGCCGAGCTTGATGACAGCCGGGCGGGGCAGCACAAGATCAGAATGATCGGCGTCTCCGACACGTTTCCCCCCAACACCCCTGAAATTTACGTCGTGCTTGAGCTCCTGCAGCCCACGTTCGCCGATTTCCGGCTTATCGGCCGGTTCATCCTGGAAGATGAGGAGGGGAAACCCGTCGGGACTTTGCTATACACCGACCGGGCCCAATTCGAAAATGAAGACACGGGGGGGTTCCTCGTGATGAGACAGCCCCCCGGGGGGTTTCCCGTCGGCAAGTACCGCGCCGAAATTCATTATGAGGCGGTCAACGACATCAGCCTGTTGTCTATTGCCCGCTTCAAAGTCGTGCCAGCGGCCGCCAAGTAAGGCTCTCCGCCGGATGCCGTCCAAGCCGCGTCGTTCCCGCCGCCCCCATGTCACCGTCCGCCCCGCCACGCTCGCCGACCTCGACGTGCTGGTGCGGTTCAGCACGGCGATGGCCCAGGAGACCGAGGGCCGCGCGCTGAATCCGGGCCGCTTGCGTAAGGGCGTGCGGACGGTGCTCGAATCGAGTGAGCGGGGTCGCTATCTGGTGGCCGAGGCCGGCGCCGCGGTCGTCGCTCAGGTACTGATTACCTACGAATGGAGCGACTGGCGCAACGGCGTGTTCTGGTGGATCCAGAGCGTCTATGTCGAGCCGTCCGCCCGTCGGCGCGGCGTCTATCAGATCCTCCACCGGCATGTCATGCGGGAGGCGCGCGCGCGTGGTGACGTCTGCGGCGTGCGTCTCTACGTCGAGAAAGACAACGCCGCCGCCCAAGCCGCGTATGCGCGCCTGGGCATGACCCTCACGGCGTACCGCATCTACGAGCAGGATTTCGTGTTGTGATGAGAGGGAAAATGGGGACTGTCCCAATTTTTTCCCGTCGCCTTGACGCGTGAGGAGACGATACAGTACAACACTGTTGAAGAACGTGTTGAAAAATGGGGACAGTCCCCATTTTCCATTTTCTCTGCGAGAGTGGCGGAACTGGCAGACGCGCGAGACTTAGGATCTCGTGGGCAAC
>CAYLLY010000018.1:0-32615 GCA_964384595.1 uncultured Nitrospirales bacterium | reverse complement strand
TTTTCTTGCCGATCGCCACCATGTAAATCGTGGATTGGGTGACGCCGTCGAGGTTCAGAAACTCGTCGATTTCCCGATCGAAAAATCCGCCGATGTTCAGAGAGCCGAGCCCGAGGGCATTCGCCACGAGGTTCAGATTCTGCGCGACGTGGCCGGCCTCCAGCAACACGAACCGGTAGCCGCGATCCCCGTACTTGAAGACCGAGCGTTCAAAGAAGGCGGTGATGAAAATGATCAGCGAGGCGTTCAGCGCGACTTCCGTCTGCACCATCGCCTTGGCGATCCTCCCGGTTTCGTCTCCTTCCCGAAGCAACCGCAGGCGGCTCTCCGCCGGATTGTAGTGATAGAGCCCCGCGCGCAATCCTTTGATACGGGCGCTGTGGAAAAAAATCTCCAGCGGGTACAGAGCGCCGCCCGAAGGCACGACCCGGAAGGGACGCGGGAAGCCCCCGTTATCCTTCCTCGTGACACCATAAGCATGGCGGAGGAGCGTCCCCGCTTGCTTCAAGGTCAGTTGGGACGGGCGCATGTCGCGGACGGAAGCGCGGGTGGTGATCGCGTCTTCGAGGGACAGCTTCAAGGGGGCCGCCTCGCGGGGCAGCGGCACCGCCGGGTACCCTTCGAACGGCAGGGACTCGTGAAGCCGTTTGATCCGCTCGAGGATTTCATGCCCGTAAAGGCCGCTGTCGTACCGGCTGAGCTTGGAGTTCTCATGGAACAGCTCCCAGACCTGGTCCTCATTGCCCGGAGACAGAAGCGTTTCAGCCCACCGTTTCTGATTCACCTGCGAACCTCTCATGGGAAGGGATGCGGCGCGGGATTATCCCCGCCTTCCGGTGTAATCCCCGCGTACCCAAGCTTCTGAGGGACCTTCCAGAGACGCATCCCTCCTAAAGCCCTGATGGTGTGACCGAAAAACAAGGGGTGAAACCCCGGAATCACGGCGCGGATAACCGAGAGTCCGAGACCGCGCACATCCTCGCTCGTGACGTCGGCCAGGATGAGACGGTGGCCGACGGCCCTTATCCTGTCATGAAGCGTCTGCAGATCTTGTTCCGGATCGCCTGTTGAGAGGTTTTCCATCTCCTGAAAGTCAATCTGGCGAGGCGCGAAGAGAAAATCGGTCAGCTCCGTGTTCAGAGGGTCGCAGTACAGATTCCCATGGTCGTGCAGAGTCACCACATTCTCATAGCGAGGGCCGGGCACGAGGCGGGACAAATGGTTCCTGGCCCATTGGGAAAATAATCGGGTGTGTGCCAGTTCCTCCAGACTCTTTCGTACGGCCCGTTCGGGATCCAGGTCGGCCGACGCAGCGAAGACGAGCGGAGCGGCTTCATGCGCCTCGCTGCGCAGGACGGCCAGGACAGTCGCGACGCCATGATCCATCGGGAGGTACAGCAAGGTGACGGCGCCGCCCGTGCGCTCGAACCGCCGCACGAGGTCACGGTTATGATCGCTTAACGTCCGGATGCGGATTTGCGGCCTGGGCACTTTCGCTTGCCAGGTGATGGTAAAGGCGTCGCGTTCGATGACCTCGCAAATGGCGGAGACGGCCGCCCTGTTCGAGTCCACATGGCAGGCAAGGCCGGTGGAGACGGACTGGGCAATGGGTTTCTCGCCGTTCTCATAGCGGTAGGACAGGAAGATCATGGGGACCGGCACGTGGCAGGTCTTCCCATTCGTCAGATCGTGGGCCGGCGCCCAGCGCACCGGCGTGTGGTTTTCAAACGGGACATAGGGGAAGTCTGGGCGCGCATATTGCTCCCGGCTATACAAAGCGAACTCACCCGGCTGGACGCAGGGGAATGGGGCGGACTCGAAAGAGGTCAGTGGGAAATCCTGGGCGTCGTAAATGGTGGCGCAGTAGCGTTCCACCGCCTCGCCGATGGCCTTGGCCATGGCGATTTCCCTCTCCGTCGAGGCCCCGCCTCCACCAGGAATCCCGGCGTTTTTATACCGGCTGATGGCGCTGGTATCGCAAGCGGAGGCAAAGAAACAAAAAAAGTCCGGGCTGCCCGCGTCGTTGGGCTCTTCCCTTACCTCGCGGATGATGCCGACGCGATCGTCGACGAGATATTCCGCAACGTCGAAGAGACTTGAAGCAGATGGGCTCAAATCATCACCTGTCGTTCGCTTCAGGCGGAGCAAAGTTCGGTTTATAGGGAGTAGTGGACGGCCGTGTCATTAAAGGACTGCAGGTGGGGCAACGCGGGATCTTAAGGACCCGGCGGGCTTTCATCTCGGTGGCGAGCAAATTCACCTCGATCAACGTGCCGACTTTCCTGAATGGGAGCGTTTCGCTATAAAACTTGATCAGTTCAAAGGCGGCGATATTGCCGATGATGGAGGCCATCGAGGGATGGAATCCGATCGCCCCTTGTCCCTCGAAGGCCACGGCTTCAGTAAAACGCCGGGGCCTCTCATCATGCATTTGGCTGTTCCGCCTGATACGCAGACAGTCGAAGCAGGCTGTCTCGCCGGGCACCACCAAAGGCCCTACATACCCGATCAAATCCTGGAGGACCACCGGCAGGAAATGGCGCTTCTCCTGAACGCAGAGCTTGTTCCATTCTCGCATCTCCTCCCGGCCGCCGAAATCGGAGGTGGCGATGAGGCAGTCAAACGAGTGAGAACCGAGTCCATCGGTACAGTCCTGGGGGACCTTTAACGATGCCGGCCACTGATCGGCCTTCAACCTGCCCGCGTTATCAAACAAACGCAGATTGCGGAAACGTGGATGATCCAGGACGTGGAAATTTTCCATTTCAGAAGCCGCCAGCGAAACGGCAAGCTGGCGAGAGATGCAGTTGACGCCCAGGATGACGAGAGAGCGCTTGTTCAAACGTTCAGTGACCCTTTTGGTCTTCTCGCCGAAGTGCCAGTAGAAAATATCGAGATTGCTTTCAGGGCTCTCTGTTGAATCATTCTCCTCGCAAGGTACCAGCAGTCGCCTGCCGAGCAACTGCTCGCTGAGCCGCTCGATAATCGGGCCTGCTTCGGGATCAAACAGCTCCAGAATTTCTTCACGGGTCGCCCCGCCGTTGCCGGCAACGGCCAGAATCTTCTTCACCGCTTCGGCGGCGCCTGCTCCGGCGATCTTGAATTCCGTGCAGCCCCGTTTGAGGATTACCCCATCGGCGATCTCAATGACTTGAACTGCCGGCGCCTGTAATTTGATCGTAGATACTAATGACATCTAACTTCTCCCTTACCTAATCTTGGCCAATCAGCTGGGCATGAGAGCCCTATAGAGGCTCTCATGCCCGTCGCTACCTCATTTCGTGCATGCACTCACACACGCAGACGGCAGCGGCCGAGGGGATTTCCCTCCATCCTTGGAATCATCGTCTATGGCCGAGCCGAGAGTCTTCAGGTCCTCATAGCTCAATTCATTCTGGAGATGGAGTTTTTCGACTTTGTGCTTGTTATCCACGGCGATCTCCTTCCTTAGGGAGGGCTTCTACTCAGCCCTCGTTCGCGAGTTTATCAATCGGCCCATAGCAATAGCCCTTACCGTGAAGGCGGCGCGCGTGGCTCCGAAAAGAGAATACATTGCTGCACCGTAAAGACACCCCCGGACACGTGAGATGTTGCATGCTCAATATTTGATCGTCAGCCAGCCCATGACCCTACTACCGATGGTCTCTCCAACAGGATTTTCCTGGTGCCTGTCATTGAGCGCATTGAAGACCGACACCGCCACTTCCGCCCTTTCATGCCAGAACTGATAGGCGCCGCGCAGATTCACAAGCGTGTAGCTACCCACTCCCGTGTCCGGGACGGCAAAGCCACCGACAGGCGCAAAGAATGGAAAGAGAAAATTGACTGGATAGGAGGCGGCCGCCACATGATGGAGGGCCGCTTCGCCGCTCACCCCATTGTCCCATTCGCCCCGCAGTCCCGCGCTGACTTTGTAGGGAGGCGCCCCGCGTTGGGTCAAACCACCAGCGGCAACCAAGTCCGAGCTTTGCCACAGTTGCGCGGTGGAATAATTGGCGAAGCCGGTCAGCCAGGTGGTGGCCAGAAACTCGATACCGGCCTCCCCCCCGTAGATATCCGCCTTGCCCAGGTTTGCAAAGGTAAGGACAGAGGGATCTGCGGTAGGGACCACAACGATGAAGTCCGAAATATGGTTATAGAAAACATCCCCACGGAATCGCAGCCGGTGCCGCAGAAACCACCCCTGATACCCGGCCTCGTAAGAGACAATTTTCTCAGGATCCAAATTTTGTGACCCGCGGCTTATGGCGGTAAAACCGCCGAAAGTCGGGAATACTGTACGAAGATCTGTATGAGTTTCCAGGTTATTCGGCGGCCGGTAAGCGACCGACCCCGAGAGGCGGAACGTATGGTCTTGCGCCGGCTTGAAAAGAACAGCAAGGCGGGGGCTGTAGGTGGGGTTGATCTCTGTATGGAGGTCCCACCGAAATCCCGCCACGACGGTCACGGTTTCCGTGGCGCTCCATTCATCCTGGAGGTAAAGCCCGAACCGGTTCTCCCGGGTAAATTGATCGAGCACGTTGAGCGAGACGGCATTATGCCGGTAATTGAAGCCATAGGTCAGCCGATTCGTGGCGCCAACTTCCAACGCATGTTGGGCCTCCAAATTATAGACATCCTGCTTGAACATTTGATCGATATTCCCACTCCTATCGCTGAATACCACGAAAGGCGCGAGGCGCGGATCAGCGAGTTCCTGGCGGTTCTCGCTCCATCTGATCCAGTTGCCTCGAAGAAAAAAATCCGGCCGTTTGTACTCCACGTTGGCATAGCCGTTCTCGATGGTCGAATTTTCATGGACGACGTCGAAGACCTGGCCGTCGAATCGGTTGGAGTCCACGACGCCGCCTGTGAAGACCAGCTTGGAAAGGCCCGGAAGCGCGTACTCCGTTTGCACGTTAAATTTGTTCGAGCGCAGGGCCAATTGATTCCTATCGCTCCATTTTTGGTTCTGATCGCGGCCTACCGACAGCCGATAACCCAGCTTGTCGTAGGCGCCCGCCTGGATCGCCGCCGACCTGATCGTGCCGAACTCACCGCCGCCGAACTGGAGCGTCGTGCCGTTGCTGTTGCCCTTCATCTCCTCCGGCGACTTCGTGATGATATTGATGACGCCGTCGAAAGCGTTGAACCCGTACAAGGCCGAGGCCGGACCTTTCAACACTTCGATGCGCTTGATCTCCGGCAACGTTACGGGGAGCAGCGTCCAGAAGACGCTGCCGAAAACATCCTCGTAGATTGAGCGGCCGTCCACGAGCACCAACAGCCTATTCGCCGCGGTCTGATTGTTTCCGCGGACGCTCACGTTAAAATCGGCGCCGGTCATCTGCATGACTTCGATGCCCGGAATGCGCCGCAGAAGCGTGGGGATATCCGTCGCGCCGGAATGCCGGATGTCCTCATCCGTGATGACGTAGACATTGCCGGAGGCTTCCGAAATGGGGACCTCGTGAAGATCCGCGATGCTGACATTCTGGTCCTTGAGAATCTCCAGCACCGGGTCGACCGTTCCCTGCCGGCCGGCCCAGGCCTCAGGATCAGGTTGAATTAGCGACAAAATTAACAAAGCTGACACTCCAGGAAAAATGAATGCGAAAGCGGCGCTACCGGTTCGGCCGTACCAGACATGCATCACCCTCACGGTTTCTTTCCAGCCACGAGGAACCCCGTCACGGCGGCAAAAAACCGGCCGGCTTGACTGGCCTTCTCCAGGCAGCGCACGAATGACCGCGGATCGGCCGCCTGATCCACATCGGTGAAGCCGCTCATGAACTCCACCCCCCTCTCACGTCAATGTCCAACTGCTTGATCAGCCGCGCCAGGTATGTGCGCTGGAGGCCGAGCCGTTCGGCCGCCTTCGTCTGGCTCCCGCGCGCGCGCGCCAACGCCTCCCGGATGATCTCCCGCTTTTGTTGCTCGACCGCCTTGTGGAAGAGAAGACGCGTTCGCTTAGCCTGATCCGACGAGAGGTCCATCGGCTGCAAGGCGAAGTCTCTCTGATTCAACGTGCCGCCCGTCTTCAAGACGACGGCCCGTTCGACGGCATTCTGCAATTCCCGCACGTTCCCCGGCCAGAAATAGGCGGTCAGCATCTTCATCGTCTGCGATGACACCCGCATCGGCGGCTTCTTCGCTTCACGGCAGTATTTTTTGAGGAAGAACTCGACGAGCTGCGGAATTTCCTCCGTCCGTTCCCGCAGCGGCGGCAACGTGAGCGTCACCACGTTGAGCCTGAAGAAGAGGTCCTCACGGAAGGCCCCGGCCTTGACGGCCTGCCGGAGATCGCGATTGGTCGCCGCGATCACCCGCACGTCCACCCGGATCGTCCGCGTGCTGCCCACGCGATCGAATTCCCGGTTCTGGAGAAACCGGAGCAGCTTGGCCTGGAGACCCGGCTTCATGTCGCCGATCTCATCCAGAAACACGGTGCCCCCGTCGGCCACCTCCAGTTTGCCCCGCTTTTGAGCGGACGCCCCGGTGAAGGCCCCCTTCTCGTGGCCGAACAGCTCCGACTCCAGGAGCTCCTCCGAGAGCGCCACGCAATTCACCGGCATGAACAGCCGGCCCCGGCGGGCGCTCCAGTTGTGAATCGAACGGGCAAGCAGGTCCTTGCCGGTCCCGCTCTCTCCGAGCAACAGCACGGTGGTGTCGCTTTGGGCAACCTTCTGGGCGCTCTGAATGACCTCCTCCATTTCCGGGCTGGCGGCCACGAGCGGGTCGAACCGGCTCTCCAGCTCGGACCGGAGGGCCGTCACCGTACGCTTCAGGTCGCCGCGCTCCAGCACCTTGCCGATCACGAGACTCAGGTAGTCGGCATCGAACGGTTTCGGGATGAAGTCGGCGGCGCCCTCCTTCATCGCCTCCACCGCCCGCGCGATCGTCCCGTACGCGGTCACGATGACCACCGGCAGATCGGGCCAATCCTTGCGGACCCGCTTGAGCACTTCCATCCCGTTGACCTTGGGCAACTCCAGATCGAGCAGCAGGAGACCCGGCGCCGCCTTCTCCATGGCATCCAGCGCGGCCTGACCGTCGTAGGCCGTCAGGACCTCGTAGCCCATCGCATGGAGCCGATCACGCAGCACATTGGCGATATCGACATTGTCTTCCACGACCAAAACGGAGATGCTCATCGTCTCCCCTCAGGCGGCGGCCCCGAAGAACTGCTCCGTGACCTGCTTGAGCTGCGCCGGATCGAACGGCTTGATCAGGTAAGCACACGCGCCGTGCACGGCGGCCTGGGCGGCCCGTTCCGGAACCGACAGGGCGGAGATCATCACCACCGGCAGGGCAGGATGGCATTCATGGGTCCGGCGCAACACCTCAAGTCCGTCAATCCCGGGCATCCGCACGTCCAGCAACATGCCGTCGAACCGGCTCCGCCCCAGCACATCCATCGCTTCACGCCCATCCATGGCCGTCTCCACGGCATACCCGATGAAACTCAGGCGGTCCTGCAGGATCTGCCGGATATCCGGATCGTCGTCGACGACGAGAATTTTCTTGCTCAACGCAGTACGCTCCATCTCCCGGCGAACGGTCCGCGCCGGCTGGTCGGAAACTCTGTCTGGAATCTGTTCCCTTCCTGAAGCAAGCAATGCGAGTGCCGGGAATGAAAGAGGCGCAACCCGCCGTCTCCCGTGCAACGTCAGGAGACGATTTCATTGCGCCTGCACTCTGCAAGCCCTTGATCATGCCCGCGAAGGCGTCTCGAACCTGCAGCTTCTCCTTCGGAGTTGGTCTGACTTCGATGCGGTAAAAGCCGTACAGCTCAAAAATCTGAAAGTATCTTTTAAGATACTTTTGTATCTTTTTAGATTCACAAAATGTCTACAAGAAGGCTAAAAAAGTGACGGTTCTACCAGCAGTGTTGCAACTGAATCGAAAACTGTCAAGAAATTTCCTGAATTGTCAGTATCTTTTACGATACGTGGGACGTCAGCGGTCGATATAGCCGCGGAACAGATGCTCCATCTCGGCGAGGCTGTCTTCCACGTATGTCGGCACCATGCCGCCCTGGGTGGACAGGATGATCACCGCATTCACGTTGGCGTCTTCAGCCGTCGCGTGCCTAATCCTGTCCGACATGCCCTGGTTGACCTTGGCGACGGCCTGATAGGTTTCGGCCAGCCGCGTAAGCTCCCAATCCGGCTCCTTGCCTTTCCGCATCCGGAAATACTGGGCCACCAGGTACATCGCCACGGCCCGGTAAATCGTCTCGTCCATCGAGGCGAACGGCAGGTGGAACCGGACGTTGGGGCGCAGCGCATCCATCACCGGGCAGTTGCTCGTCACCATGTAGATCCCGATGATCGAGCTGAGCCCTTTTTGCAGCGCCGTGTCCTTTTCATAGGTCCGCTCGGCCGTCTGGACCTTCACGGTGGTGCTCTCGAACGAGACGGAATCTTTAAACCTCTCGACCAACGACGCCAGGTTCACCGCCACCGGGCAGTGCTCCACGTCGTCGCCGAGCGGGCAATTTTCGCACTGGTGATATTTCAGCTTGGTCCAGGCGGGCTTCGGCGCATCCGGAGGCGCCAGTAATGCCAGCGTGTCGGCGTCCAGCAGGATCTCGAAGCGCTGCTCCGCCCCGTTCGGGAACTGAAAGGTGTACGCGAAGCGGATGGGCTCAGCCATACGCTAACGAGCGTAGCAGCCGGGCGGGCGGAACGGAAGCAAAATGTGGAATGTGGTCCCTTTCCCTTCTTCGCTGTCCACGGTGATCTCGCCGCCATGGGCGACGACGACGTCTTTCACGATTTTAGTTCCCAGGCCGGTCCCGCCGGCCTTCCGGCTGATGGCGCGGGCCGTGAAGAGGCGCGCGCGGACCTCCGGCGACATGCCCCGGCCGGTGTCGGCGACCTCCAGCAGAACGACCCTTGCGTCCGGCTTGGCGCTGCCGCGAATGGTGATGGAGCCGCCCGTCGGCACCTCCGGAATCGCGTTGTTCACCAGATTGTAGAACGCGTTGAAGAGGCGGTTCTCGTCCGCCAGGATCACCGGCAGATCGTCAAGGCCTTCGGTCCGCAGCGCGATTCCCTTCTCCTCCGCATATTTCCCCAGCGTCTTCGTGACGTGCCCCACGGCATCCGTCACCCGGCAGGACGCGAATAGCGGCGGCACGCTCAGGCCCTTCACGCAGTCGGCGATTTCCTTCATCCGATCCTGGATGCGCTTGGTGGTGTCCCGCAGCATGCCGATCATCTCGTTGCACATTTCGTGGCTCGCCGCCGTCTTGGTCTGTTCCATCGTGGGCAGGCCGTCGAAGAGTTCATCCATCTCGCCCTGGAGGAGCCCCGTGGCCGTGACGACCGGCTGGAGCAGGTTTTTCACGTCGTGCCCGATGTCGCCCAGGATGCGGACCACCTCGGCCAGCTTGGCCTCCTCGAACAGCCGTGCCTGCTCGATCGTCTCGGCCGACAGGGCCGAGATGATGGTCAAGATGGCGACATCGTCCTGGTCGAGCCGCCCCTCCCGCTTGTTGAGCACTTCGAGCACGCCGATCGGCTCGCCTTCCCAGCGCTTCAGCGGCAGCACGATCATGTCGTGGGTTTTATAGCCGGTATGGGCATCCATGTCCGAGAAATGCCGTCCGTCCTGGGACACATCACCGATGACCGCCGCCTCTCCGGAGTGGAACACGGCGCCCGCGATCCCCTTGTCCCAGGGAATCGCAGCACCATGTAGGAGCTCCGCCTTGCCGCCGATCACATAGCGAAAGACCAGTTGCCGGGACTCCGCGTCGGCCAGGAGAACGGAGCCCGCCTCCGCGCCGACCACGTCCAGCGCCGTCCGGAGCGCCCGCTCGACCAGCTCATCCACATTGATGTGCTGGAAAAGGGCCTGACAGATGCGCCGCGCGGCCTCCAGCTCCCGTTCGCGCTTGAGGAGCTTGAGGTCCTCGTGCCGGCGCCACTCCCGGCGGCGATTCGGAAAAGGCAGCGCGTGATGAACCGATGTCCGTGTGGTCAGCATGGTCGGGCGTCCTCCCTCGACTCTCACGTGGCGAACTGGTCCTTGAACAGCACGTGCGCCGCCGCCGCTTTGTGCACCGCGGCCGTGAGCTGCTCCGCTTCGACCGGCTTGACCAGGTACTCCGCGATCCCCTGCTTGAACAGCGCGGCGGTGTTCGGGATGTCCGGCTTCCCGGTCAGCACGATGACGGGAACGGACGGGAACTGCTCGCGGAAATACGCGATGGCCTCCATCCCGTTGACCTTCGGCATGTACAGATCGCAGACGATGGTGTCCACCAGCAAGGCGTTGCCGTCGGCCTTGATGGCGGCGATCCCCTTCTCCCCGTCCTCGGCCTCGACCACGTCGTAGCCGGCCTTGGTGAGAATCAAGCGGATCGATTTCCTCACATCGGCTTCGTCATCAACGACCAGTACTCTCCCCATACTCATGGCGTCCTCCTTGGTTAGATAAATATGTTCCGCAACGTCTGATACTTACGCCTCGCATCCTGCTCCACAGCCCGTTCGACCACCGAGAGGAGCTCATTCTGCGGGACCGGCTTCACGAGAAAGTCCAGCACGCCCTGCCGCATCAGGGACACCGCCAGCTCGACATCCGGATACGCGGTCAGCGCCACGACGGGGACGGCCGGATACCGGCTGCGGAAATAGGCGATCACCTTGGCGCCATCCATTTTCATCGGAGGCATCCGGAGGTCGCTAAGAATGACGTCGACCGGCATGGGGTCCCCCATCGCCTGCAACATTCCGATCGCCTGCTCTCCATCCTCCGCCTCCAGCACTTCGTACCCGGCATTGTCCAAGGTCGCCCGGATGGCTTTCCGCACGCCCGCAACATCATCGATCACCAGCACTCGCCCCGGTTTCCCGTTTGCCGTAACAGGGTCCCGCCATTCCATCGTGAGCCTCCTCTCTGCAGTTGTCCGCCGGGAACTGAACGATAACCGTCGACCCTTGGCCTTCCTCGCTCTCAATGCCGATCGTGCCCCCGTACTTCTTCACGAGTTGGTGGACGATGCTGAGCCCTAACCCCGTTCCCTTGTCCGGGTTCTTCGTCGTGAAGAAGGGATCGAAGATTTTGTGGAGCAACGCCTTCGGGATGCCGCAGCCGGTGTCGGAAATCCGGACGATCATCGTCCCTTCGTTCATCCGCGTCTCCAGCTCGAGACGCCCCTTGCCCTCCATCGCCTGCACGGCGTTGGCCACGAGATTCACGAACACCTGGTCGATTTCCACGCGGCGCGCCCGCAGGCGCGGAATCGGCTGGAACCGGGTGACCACCTCCACCTGCCCGAACTGGGGGCACCGGCGGACCATCTTGACCGCCTCGGCCAGCCGCTCGCAGAGTTCCACGTCGGCTTCGTCCTCTTGCGAGTTGGAGCGCGCGTAGCAGGCGAAGTCGCGGACGACCGCGGCGATGTGCTTGGAGTACGCAATGATGTCCCGGGTGTACTCCCGGATGTTGGCGGGATCCGTCTCGTCCAGAACGAGCTCGGCCATTCCCAGGATCCCTTGAATGGGGTTGTTGATCTCATGCGCCATGCCGGAGACCAGCGTGCCGAGGCCGGCCAGCTTCTCGGCTTGAATGAGCCTGTCCTGGAGCTGGCGACACCGTTCTTCGCTTTCGCGCAACGCCGCTTCCGTCCCGTCACGCCCGGCGCAGCGTCCGTTCCCTCCATTGTTCGGCTTCTTCCATTGCGCGTTCATTGCCAAACCTCCATTTCCCAGCTTCTACAGCGGTAACGCAACGGCCATGCCACGGGAGCTGTGGAGAGGCTGAACGGACAGACGACCTACGAAACCCATTGAATCATCAAGGGAAAAACCAGAGGAAGGATTCTACCGGCAGAAGGCAAACGCGGTCGTAATCGGGGGTGGTATCAAAGAGGATACACGCATTTATCGGAAACAATACAAGGGACGAGCGAGGGACACCGACCGCCTCATGTATGCTCTGACATGCCCGGCCCCACCCATCGCTCGACGATCTCCTTGAGCTGCGCCGCATCGAAAGGTTTAAGCAGGTATGCCTGCGCCCCGGCCTGTATGGCGCCGAGCGCACGGGTACGGGCTTCCGCGGCCGTGATCATGATCACCGGCAATGCCGGCTGTTCCTCCCTGATTGTGTGCAGCACTTCGATCCCGTTCACGGTCGGCATGCCGATATCCAGGATCAGGCCGTCAAATTTCTCCGAGCGGAGCGCGGCGAGCGCTTCACAGCCATCGCTCGCGGTCTGAACGACATAGCCGTCCGACGTCAGCCTGTCCGACAGGAGTTGCCGGATATCGGGATCGTCGTCGGCGACAAGCAGCCGCTTTGTTCCGGGAACGAATGCCGTCTGCTTTCTTTCCAGGGCACGACGGATCGGGATGGTGAAGGTAAATTCCGATCCCCTGCCCACTTCGCTGTGGACCGTGACCCTGCCCCCATGCCGCTTCACCAAGTCCTTGACGATCGAAAGGCCCAGGCGGTGGCTGATCACCTGCTTCCCCTCCGGCCGACTGACACGGAAGGACGAATCGAAAATCTTCGGGAGGGCCTCGGCGGAGATTCCTTCTCCGGTATCGCGCACCGTGACCTTGGCAAAAAGCGGCCCCTCGGTCTCCACCTTGACCAGCACGGCCCTTCCGGAGCCCGTGTACTTGATCGCATTATCCACGAGGTTGGTCATGACCCGGTGCAGCTTGTCCGCATCCGCCCAGACCACCAGGTTCTTCTCTGTGCATTGCACCTCCAGCCGCTGCTGCTTGGTGATCGTAAGGGGACGCAGCTGCTCCACCACGTCCACGGCCAGGGACGGCAAGTTCACCTCCCGGAACGAGAGCTCGACCTGGTCCGGATCCAGGAGAAGGTCCAGCAGATCGTCCACCAGCCGTCCCAGACGGCAGCCGTTTGCGATGATCCGCGCCAGATACAGCCGCTGCTTTTCGGTCAGCGGCCCGGTCATCCCGGCCAGCATATTCTCGGCAAACCCGGTCATGCTCGTGAGCGGCGTCCGAAGATCATGGGACACGCGGGCCAGGAACCGCTCCAGCGCGGCCGTGCGCTCGCGCACCTTGGCTTCCAGTCCGATGTTGAGCTCTTCAACCTGGCGGTAGACGGACGCGTTGTCGATCGCGATCGCCACCTGGCTGGCGATCGTGACGAGCAGGTCCAGGTCGTCCTGCGTGCACCGCTGCGCGCCACGGGCCGCGGCGACGTACCCGAGAACGCGCTCCTTGCTCTTGAGCGGGGCGCAGACGTACGACGAGATGCCCAACCGCCGCGCGGGATCGAGATTGAACGGGGCCAGGCGGTGCGCCACCGTATCGACGTCCTCGATCAGCACCGGCTGTCCATGCAGCAGCAGCTCGGCCAGGAGACCGCCGTCCTCCCGCACCGGAACCTCAACGTCACGCCATTCCCGCTCCACCTCGTAAGGGACGCCGGCCATGCGCGAGCCGTACGCGACACGACGGTCGCTGTCGTACAGGACCAGGCGCGCCTTGGAGAACCCCACGCTTTCGATCAACTGGTCCAGCACCGTCGCCAAGAGCTTCTCGAGCTCCAGGGTGGAGGTGATCGTCGCGCTGATCCGGTTCAAGGAGTTCAACTCCTTGACCTGCGTGGTGATGGTCTGAATATGGGTGGAGATCGCGAGGTCCCGCTCTTGCAACGAGCCGGTCATGCGATTGAAGACGGTGGTCAATTGGCCGACTTCGTCATGAGTCGACGGCGCCACCGAGGCCGTCAGGTCCCCTTGCGCGATCCGGTCGGCGACCTCGGCCAGGCTCTTCAGCGGCGTGACGATGCGGCGGGCCAGAAGAACGGTCAGCGCGATCCCGCAGAGAATGATCAGCGCCGTGAACAGAGCCGCCTTCCCGGCCAGCGCATTCAAGACCGCCTGCATCTTCGCCTTGGTCATCCCGACTTGCACCACGCCGTACACTTTCGGGAGCGCCCGCGGAACCGGAGCCTCAAACGTGAACGGCGGAACGGACCGATCGGAGAGACTCCGGCGGATGATCGGCACCGAGAAATCGTAATGCCCCTCTTCGGCGGCCGGCAAAAACACCGCCCCGCCCTTGCCTCGAGTGATGCGCGTCTCCCGGGACCGCTCGCCCGCCACGACGAACGGCGTGATCAGGGGACTCTCAGACACGGCTCCCGCCGCCGCACGGGCAAAGGCCGGGTCCGGGTAGACTCTCCCCTTCCGCTTCTCGGCCAGCACTTTGCCCGCGGGACCGGTGACCACGACGTAGACCACCTCGTCGACTTCCAGCACGCTGTCGATGAACGGCCGCAGCATCTCGGGATTCTCGATGAACACGGCGTATCGGAACTGATCGTTGTGCGCGAGGTTCTTCGCCAGAATCGTCCCTGTCTCGAGCAGGAAACTCTCATTGGCGCCGGCCCGCTGGGTGATGAAGTACATGCTCAACGTCGAGCAAATCGCGATGATGATGAGGCTGACGAACCCGACGAGCTTGGTCCGGATGCTCAGGAAGCGGGGCTCGGAAGGACTGCCGGCCGGGGTGTTGACGATGCTCATCGTGGTCCCGCTCCCTTAATAGAGCTCATCCGCGCTGCTCACCACCGCCGGCGGGATCACAATGCCGAGAAACTTGGCGGTCTTGAGGTTTACCGCCAGGCGGAATCGATCGGGCGGAAATGTCGTCGAGTTCGGCTGGTATCGCTCAAGGAGAATCTTTCTGGCAAGCATGCCGGCCTGCCGCCCCACGTCTTCATAGTGCACCGACAAGCCGACAAGCGCGCCGTTGCGCACGAGTTCGGACGAGAAGCCGAGGACCGGCACGTTGGCGTTCAACGCCGTGCTCATCAGGAATTTAAGCGAGTCTCCGGTCACCACGGTGCCGTCCGGGACCAGCCACAAGGCGTCGATATCCGGGATGAGGGCCCCCAGGGCCGACGGCACGTCTTTCTCCGAGCTGACCCGCCGCGCCACGACTTCCACGCCCATGGCCCGGGCTTGAAGACGGCCTTCTTCCACCAGCTCCCCCGTTTTGTCGGGATCGTACAGGACGCCGAGGCGTTTGACGGAGGGGAGCACGGCACGGAGGGCGCCGAACTGGCGGCTGATCGGGATTTCCAGCCTGATCCCGGTCACGTTCGGGGCCTTGAGATCATGCTTGGCCGAATCAAGCACCATACAGAAGACGACCGGGATCCCGACGATTTCCTGCTTGGCGACCAGCGCTGCTTTGACTCCAACGGCGAGCAGGAGCGAGGCGTCTGATGCCTGGATCTTCCGCGTGTGATTCTGGCCCCTCGCGATATCGCCCTTCATGTCGTATTCGGTAAAGGTCGTGGCGGGCGGCAGCGCGGCTTTGATTCCGACGACGGCCTGGTTGTATGCGGGGAGATCGGCGGACTTGAGGATCGCGACCTCGGCCGCAAGGGACCGCTCGGGAGCGGCCAGCGTCTGAAGGCAGAGAAAGACCCAGGCCCAACCGACGCAGGACAAGACCTTCGTGATCGACCTTGGCGTCAAGGTGCCGGGAGAGTGCGTGCGCCTCAAGAAGGCCTCATAATTCTGGTCGCCTTGTGCCGTCTTCCTCCGGCACTCCTTACGGCCAAGTGTAGCAAGCAAAATGCCATAATTAAAACGAATGATATTCCATGTCTTAGGTTACTGAATACGAGCGCCGCGTATCCGATTGGATACCAGTCGGACTCCGGTTGGATACAAGAATGGTGTGTCGCATTCGCGCAAACATGTATATCATGCGCCAGACGTCGCATCTGACCGGACGGAAAGTGTTCAAAGGATAAGCATGCACGGACAAACACCTGTACAGTGGAAAGCCCGGAGCATGATTGGCGCGGTTTTGCTTCTCCTGCTGGCCTTGCCCGTGGGATGCGCAATTCTGCCGGGCCATTGGCGACCGGGATGGAACGAAGACTGGCGAGGGAGAGGTACGCCGCCTGACACAGGGGCTTCCTGGAAGCTCAGTGCGCATGAAACGAAGGACGGGCGTTTCATTGGCTTGGCCCTGTCCGGCGGCGGAAGCCGGTCGGCGAATTTCAGCGCGGCGGTCATGCTGGAGTTGGAACGCCATCAACTGGACGGCCAGAGCCTGCTGGACAAGGCAGACGTGATCTCGGCGGTGTCCGGCGGCGCGCTGACCGCTGCGTATTACGGCCTCGGGCCGTCGAATGCCGGTCCATTCACGGAGCAAGCCCTCCGTGACGCCCTGGGGTACAACTTTCAGGGCACGTGGCTCTGGCGCTGGTTCCTCCCGCACAATATCTTCCGGTTCTGGCTTTCCGACTTCACGCGGTCCGACATCATGGTCCAGGTCTTCAACGATCGCCTCTTCCATCACAAGACTTTCGCCGACCTCAGGCCTCATCCTAAGATCCTGATCAACTCGACGCTCCGGAACGACCACACCCGCTTCACGTTTACGGACGACCGGTTCCAAGCGCTCTACTCCAATTTGGCCCGGCATCAAATCGCCAACGCGGTCAACGCCTCATCCGCGTTCCCGGCGATCTTCGACGACGTCACGCTGGAGCAGTATACCGACCCTCCCAAGTACTTCCACCTGTATGACGGCGGGCCGAAGGACAATCTGGGCGTTCAAGCGCTGCTGGAGTTTCTCCTCCGCGCAGTGGCCGGCACCAACCTCGACACGCTGTTCCCTAAGGGATGCGTGATCTTCATCGTGGATGCCAGCCCGGCCTCCGGCAACGAGCGGCTCGCTGACCGCGAGTCGGACCGGACGGTCCTGGATTATTTCGTCAACACTAACGCCATTGACGCCACCGATGTGATGCTCGGAGACCTGCGCGAGCGCCTGCTGAAGGAGATGGGCATCATATCCGTGGATCGCGAGATCGGCGGCACGGTGCAGTTGCCCGATCCTCACTCTTGCCGGTGCGAGGTGCGGCATGTGGCCTTGCGCCATCTTCTCTATCGTGATGACCTGCCGGACGAGGAACTCGCCGCGCGCGTCACGCGGATCAAAACCAAGCTCTGGGTCTCGCAACAAGAACAGGACGATCTGTTCACAGCCGCCAAACTGCTGGTGGCCGAACTGGGGGAGAAGAAGCTGCTGCCGGATGACTCCATGAAGACGAGCTGCCAGCCAAAGCCCCCTCTAAAATAAAAGCGCCGTGAGAACGGCCTGGCCCCCTGCCGCTATTCCGGGCTGTCGTACCGGGCGATCTCCCACAGGCCGACCTGCTGCAACAAGGCGGCTCGCTGTCTTTTCAGCTTCCGATCATCCGGAGTCGCCTCGATCATTTCGGAAAGCGTCGCAATCGCATCGTACCAGAGACCTGCCTCCGCATACCGAAAGACGGCGTCCCCGTTTTTCGCGGACGAAAGGTGGATCGCCAGGGCTTCGATAAAGGGAATCCGCTCGATGGTCCCGCCGGCGACGATGTCTTTGGACGAGGCCTCGGGCCCGAGGAGCAGCGTGACGTACCATTTGTACTGCACCCCCGGCTCCAGCTTGACGCCGTAGTCCTTCAGTGACAGGCGATGTATTCCGGGCTGCACGGGAGCCTTCAGGCGCATCTCGAGGATCGGCCGGACGGCCCGGCTGTCGATGAAGGTGAATTCGAGCGGAAACGATGTGGACTTGGAGAGATAACAGAACAACAGCGGCTGCTCGTCCTTGGTATAGCCGACATGGTCGGGCGCCAGCACATAGAGCGCCGGCCCGTCGCCGCCGCGGATGCCGCCGCCCACCCGGCCTTTCGGGGCGCTCTGCCTGCGCGGCTTGTACACGGGAAGGTCGCTTCCTGCCGCCTGCTGCTGGCCCTGCAACTCGATGCCGGGGATAACCGGGCTTCGCGCCTGTTGGTCCGCCGCCTCCCCCGGAACTGATATCCCCAAGCCGAGCCCAAGGAGTATCGACACGCTCACCGTTTGGAGTCTCATGGTCTCACCTCCTCCTTGGCACTCTACCATAGCAAACAACACGCCAAAAAATAATCGCTTGTCCTGCCTGGACTTACCTATTCACGATAGACCGGCCTGTACCTGAACAGATACAAGAATGAATCGAGTCGGATAAACGCAACGATTACAGACGAAAGTGCGGACATGGCGTTTCACAACCAGTTGTTCAACAGCAAAAACGGCGCCCAGTACGCCGGATGGTCGAAGGCCGGCTCATCCAACATCTTCACCTGGGCGCGTTGCAGCGCCACCGCCTTGGACACCGACGAATCCTGAAGTTGCCGGTAAAACTCTGACACCAGGGCCGAGGAGGCCTGATCGTTGATGAACCAGAGCGTGGCCAGGGCGCTCCTGGCGCCGGCCTTGATCGCGACGCCGGCGAGGCCCAGCGCGGCCCGGTCGTCGCCGGCGGCGGTCTGGCAGGCGCTCAACGTCAGCAGCTCCAGCGGCTCCTCCCGGAACCGGAAGAACCCGATATAGGCGGCCAGCTCGTCCATAGTCAGCTTGTCGTCGAACGCGAGGATGAAGGTCTTCCGGACGTCGCTGTCGAACTGGCCATGGGAGGCGATGTGCACGATGGAAAACCGGCCCTCCTTCAGCTCCTGTTCCATCCGGGGCACGAGAAAATCCTTGTTGAGCAGGAGCGTGCCCGGATAGAGCCGCGTGACGGCGTCGAGCTCCTCGGACACGTTCGGCAGCGGGGGGAAGTTCCGGACGGATTCGGTCAGGCCGCCGGACAGCGCCCGCACGGCCCTCCTTTTCAGTGGGCGCGGGTCGGTAAGCGTCAGTCCCGGCGTGACCGCCACGGCGAACCTATTGATGAGAAACTGCCGGCCGTCGTGCAGGGCCGCCATCGGGATCGTCCGCAGGGCGCCGTCCGGCACGAAGACCAGCGTGTCGATCGGCATGGACGCGAGCGTCGGCTCGAGCGGGCGGATCAGCCAGTCATATAATTGCTGCGCGTGCGGGAGGTATTCCCGCGTCGTCCGTTTCTCCAACTTCTTTCGGAACAGCCGTACCTCCCGGATAAGGTCGGCGGCCGGGACCGGCACGGAGACCTGCTTGAGACCGGACTTCAGCGTCACCAGGAGCTCCGTCCGATCGGGAAGGATGATCGGATACACCACGGCCGCCGAGGGGGCAACCGTCTCGATCCCCTTGGTCAGGGACCGGGCGGCATCCACACACTCGTCCCGGAAATAATCCCTCAGCTCGGACACCTTGAACAGCTCGATGGTGTCTCGCGCATCGACGAGATCCTTTTGCGCATGGTCCGGTTGCTGCGTGGCCGCCCGTTGCAGCAACAGTTCCGCCAGCTCAAAGTACAGGGGCCCGTAGGCGTCGCGGAACGACGAGGGGGCGCCGCCGGCGACGAGCAACAACTCCTGGCGTATGGCCTGCAACGCCTCCACGGCCCGCCGGTGCGCCAGGATCGCCTCATCGCGCCTGCCCAACGACTTGAGGACGCGGCCAGACTGCCAGTACCACCGATAGAGCGATTCAGGGGCGACCGCCTGCTGGGCCGCCAGGACCGCCCGCCGCGTGAGATCCAGCGCCTCCTCGTACCGGCGCTCCGTTTCATAGAGCGCGCCCAGATGTCCCCAGGCGTACGATGCATCGCGGGCGTTCCCGATCGTCTCGGCGACCGTCGCCGCGTCGCTCAACACCTGGTGCGCCCGCAGGGTAAGCGCCTCGCGCGCCGCCGCCGGAACAAACGGCCGCAGGGCGCCGTAGGCCAGCCCGATGGTGACCAACCCGGAGGCTTTGTCATGGGAGTCGCCCAGGGAGCGGACATAGGGGATGGCCTGGTCCAGCCGCTCCCGCGCCTCCTCGTGCCGGCCGCCCTGCTGCAGCAGGATCGCCGCGTTGACGAGCGCGCCGGCGGCCAGCGCATCGTTGCGCACGGCTCGCGCCAGAGACAGGCTTTCCGTGTACGCGGCGACGGCATCCTGATATTGTTTCTTCGAGGCCAGCAGGTTGCCCAGATTGTTCAATATGGACGCCGCGAGGTCCTGGTTGCCGAGGTCCCGGGCCAGTTGCAGGCCCTCGCCGAACTGTTTTTCGGCGTCGTCCACCTGGCCGGTCGCCTGATAGAGCATGCCGGCGGTCCCCCGAATCTCGGCCAGCCGCAACCGGTCCCCCGTGGGACCAATGAGGGCCGATGCCGCCTGCAGGCTTTGCAGCGCCCGGTTGTAAAGCCCCAGCCCCTGATACGCCTGGGAAAGACGGATAAGGGCCTCGCCCTGCTCGCCGCGTCTGCCCGCCTGCTCGAACAGGCGCGATGCCTCCGTCCAGCTCACCGCCGCCTCTTCAAACGCGCCTCGCCGGTAGGCCTTCAAGCCTTCGTCCAACCGTCCCTCCGGGGCCGAGACGGCGGCGGGAGCCGTCTCGGATGCGGTCACGGCGTCGCCGCCGGACGAGAGCCACAGGAGCCCCCCCAGCGCAACCGCCAGGCCTGCCGGCATTCCGGCGGTCATGACGCGCATCCCGTGTCCAGGGCCGCCGGCGAAACGGCCGACTCGCTCCACACGCGCCCCACTTGCAGGCTCGGCACATTCATGGACATCGCCGGATGAGCGAGCCGCGGCCCCTCGACGAACAGCGGGCTCGGCATCCGCCCTCCGGGCTCCGACGGCACCCCGTCGCGCCCGGCCAGCACGAGACTACTCTGGCTAAACCGCGCGGCGCACCGCGCCCGCAGCAGTTCCGCAGCCTGCGCGAACTCACCCGACAAGGGCGACAGGCTCTCGCTGAGGTTCGTGACCGTCGCCTGGATGTTCACCGTCCCGCTGAGTCCGAAGGTGGAGGAGGCGCTGACCGTGCTGGTGGAGTCGGCCAGGAACAGGCCGGCCACGATGAGGATGTTGCCCCCGTTGCCGCCGAAGGCGTTGGCGATGATCTGGCTGTTCTGCAGGATGACGAATTGCGGGTCAATCGTGATGTTGCCCCCGTTGCCCAGCCCGCCCTGCACGCTCGTGGTGATGCGGCTGTCGGTGAGCTGCACGAGCCGCCCCGCGTGGATCGTAATATTCCCCCCGTCACTCAGGGCAGTTTGCGTGGAGATGGAGCCGTTCTGCATCACCAGAGAATCAGTAGCCGTGACGGCGATGTTGCCGGCATTGGCCGGCCCGGAGCTGCTCGCCGTGATGGTTGCTCCGTTAAGCTGCACTTGAGTGGCGCCAACCGCGATCGTGCCGCCCGTTGCCGAAGCCGCGGTGCCTGACGTGGCCGCCGACAGCGTGCCGCTGTTCTGGAGCGTGACCGTCTTGGCATTCAGAGTAAGGTTACCGCCCGCGCCTGTGCCTTGGGTGTTAGTAAAGATGCCGCTGCTTGAGCCATCGATCAGGACGGCACTTGCGTACGTTCCGGCTCCGGCTTGTCCTTGAACGGTGACGCTTCCAGCGTTCCCGGTGGAAAGCGGAAGGGCACTGCTAAGGACCAGGCCTCCCCCGCTAATCGTCAACTGCTGGGTCTCGAACAGGATGTTGCCGGCCGGTCCTTGGGCAACAGTTTCCGTTGTCACCAGCGACCCGGATTCCAGCGTCACATTCTCCGCTCCTATGACCGTGATGGTTCCGCTCGGCCCCGACCCGAAGGTTACGCTGCTCACGGACGCGAGTTCGCTCATTTTCAACGCCTGCGTGTGGAATTCAATGGCCCCCGCGCCTCCCCCGCTAGTGGAGTTCGTGCTCACATCAGAAGCGGTCAACCGGATGTTCTCGGCGTCCAGAAAGCGAATGCGACCCCCCGTCCCGATGCTCTGGGGCGTTCCAACGTTGCCGCTCCTTAGTTGGAATTGAGTCAGACTCACGTCCTCGCCGCGGATCTCGATATCCCCGCCGCTGCTGGGAGTGACCACGTCGTTACTTGTAAACACGTCGATCGCTCCGTTCAGCAGGTTCACGGTTGCGCCGGTGATCTTGACCGAACTTCCGTCAGCAAGAGTGTCGGAAGCAGTCGTGGAGATAAAAGATTCGAATATAGATAGGCCCGACAGCGTAACCGTGCCGTCCGCCGCCGTCAACGTCACGGCACCTGGACGGCTCGCAGTCGTTCCGTCGCCAACCACGTCTGCATTGATCCCGAACCCATTCACAAGGCTCACGTTTGGCAACCCCGTGAGCGTGACTGACCCCGCATTTCCACCGAAGAATGCACCTGTTGCGATCAGCACGTTACTCAGGAGAAGGTCGCCTGTCAGCGACACCGGCCCCGCATTGCCGCTACCATCGCTGAAGGTTAGGATGGTTGAGTCGGTCATAGACAATGGCCCGTTCGACGTGAGCGTCACTGGACCGCTGTCGCCGAGAGCGGAGACCGCGCTCGAGTCAATGAAAGCGTTCGTCGCCGTCAGACCGTTGTCGGCCGTGATTGACACAGCCCCCGCGCCGCCTGCAGAGATTGAGTTCGTGAGAATGGCGACATCAGTAAGACTGGCAGAGTCCGAAACAGAAACCGCCACCGCTCCTCCCGATCCGCCGCTGCCTTCGGCGGCGCTCGTGGTAATCGTGGCTCCCGTCGCCACCAATTGCCCCCCGCGGATTGACACGGCGCCGCCACTGCCGTCCCCGAACGAGAAGTCGCCGACCGTGGACAGAGTGTTTTGGTCCAAGGTAATGGTTCCCAGAGCCATCCCGGCCGCCGGCTCTGCTGTATCAGTTGTGACTTCGCCTGCCCCGGCGACGCTCGTGAGATTGATCGGACCGCCCGGCGCGTTCAGTGTCCCGCCGGTCACGGTGATGTCCCCGCCCACAACCGAAAGTGTCTGACCAGCAGGGACCGAGAGGAAGCTGTTGTCGATGGTGATCGCCGCCGGTGTACTGCGCGTAAACCCGAAGGCTGCCGGTGTCAAAAACCCGAAATCTACCGGCGGCGCGGATGACAGCACGCTGTTTGCCAATCCATCGCTCGCGGGGCTGGCGTAGAAGTTGGCGCTGTTTGTCCCATCGAAGAGCCGCACATAGTCCGCCGTGCTCACATGAAACGACCCGCCAATGTCCAGCGACGCGGATGGGCCAAACACCACTCCCGCCGGATTGATCAGGAAGAGGTTCGCGTTGCCAAAGTCAGTCGTTTGGATGGTCCCGAAGATATTCGAGGTGGCCCCACCGGTGACGCGGCTCAGGATATTCGTGGTGAGAGGTCCAGGATTGTTATTAATATCCCTGTTAAGGAAGTTCGCCGTGTGGCCGTCCCCGACGCTAAAATTGCCGAAGCTGTGGAACAGGTTCGGCCCGTTTCCCGGCCTGGTGCCTCCGGTGATGGTACAGTTACTGGTACAGGCTGGTACGCCTCCGTTCAGCGTGGTGCCCAGCCCGCCGCTGGGAGTGATGTTTGTCGTGACTTGGGCATGGCTGATGCCGGATAAGGAGAGGAAGAGACTTGCCAGCAAGAGACACTTGGTTCTCATATGAGCCTTATCCCTGCAATGGCTGTGCCTGCTGCGTCCTTCATGCTACGCCTCAGGAAAATGAAGGACAAGAGACTACGGCTAAGCTTTTATGATCAAAAGCTGAAAAGTCTGTCTCGCAGTCACGTATCGAACCGGATACACGAAGGTATCCGGTTCGATACAGATCTCCTCCCCAGTAGTTCCGGTCCCTCAGCGGATTCGTGGTCAGATTTTTATTTTTTTATTGCCTGAGAGTCTTTAATCAAGTAAAACACTCGTCCCATTGTCCTGTAGTCGTCATTCGCCCCGGTCGGTTCTCCACCCAGCCGGTATTCAAGTTCTGCGGTGAGGGGCATATTCAGGTAGTCCCCGACCTTAAATGGGCATTCCCAATACGTCTCGCTTGAACTCTTCCATCCAGAATCGCAAATGGGGTTACCACCATTAGACCTGGGATCGGTCATATCATAAATGGGTGCAGTCAACACAAACCGCCACTGGCCTGCGGTATTGCCGAATCCCGCGCTCCAGGGCCAGTCCCAGGTCACTTTTCCTTTCAATTTCCAATCGAACCTCACCGTCTTCTGACCTTCCTTCACCGTCAGCACTACAGGGTAGTCGAGGCTTCCGATGACGGTGCGGACAATAGGGTATTCAACTATTCCAGGAGCGCCGGAAGGGACAAAGTTCGGGCCATAGTAGCAACCCGAGACGGTGAGGGTCTGGATCAAAAGTATGTATCCCAACAGAGACCGCACGTTTTCACGATTGAGCAATAGCCTGGATCGCATCGCTGCCCTCCTCCCTCGCTCTCTTTGCGAGGATTGATATGTATTCACGCGTCAGATGCAATGGCCTTCGTGGACTCCTCATGGCTTCGTAAACTTCTGGTCGACCTCAGGAGGCATGAAGGAATTGCCTCCCGCCTTCCAATAAACTCTCCCCTTATAGGACCCGTTGGGAACGGTACAGGTGAAGGACTGCTCAGTGACGCCAGTCGCATCCCAGGTCTCGATAGGCGAGCCATTGTCTTCTAGCGGTCGTTTGCAGACCAATGCGCCAGTGATATAGTTTCTGATCTCAGCATACCACTCGGTCGCGTTCGAATTCCTCTTGCAAAGCACAAACGTGGAAGGATCTGCTGATCCCAGCGGTTGAGGATTACTTATATGCGCGTTGCACGCACTTGTGCCAAAGTGCGCATTCGAGTCATGCTCCCAAGCGAAGACCGGAACCGGACTGTAAAGCAACAACAGAGCGCTAAGCGTAGAACTGACGGCTAAGAAGCGCGCATCGAAGGTTTTCATAACCCCACCTCCTTGTCGTTAAGGTTCAACTCCCACTGGGTTCCTGAAACGCCGGGTCCGATTCGGCGCCCGGCCTCGCCTTCCACTGTAGGCTGTAGTACTCGCCGCGGTCGCGCGCCCACGGATCGAACGCGTTGATTACGTGCTCAAGTTCTTCCTTCAGCTCCGGGATGGTCCGCTGCAGCACGCGCTTGAGCGGTGACTTCTCCACCTTGTGGCCGTTCGAGGTCTTCTCTTCCCATTCCTTCTCGCCTGGCCCATTGTTGTTCACCCAGTTCACTCCAAAATGCGTGTAGAACTCAGGCCGGAAGCTGGACGTGAAGAACCGGTCGCTGAAGAGGCGCCGCGAGGCGTTGAGGATGAACACCTGGAACTGGGTCTCGGAGATGGCAAAGCCGTGGGGCCGGACAGGTTCCGCCAGCCAGCCCACGACGGTGTCCAGGTCCTCGATGTTGTCCACCTTGCTACCATCGGGACGCCCGAGGCAATCGTTGTTGTCCTTGTCGTCGTTGCTTAGCGCGCTGGTGATGGGCTTCTTTGACGCATCGCATATGTGCTGGCTATACACTTCCCGCAGGGTCTTCACCGTCTCCCTCTGCCGCTTGAGCTCAGCCTTCTGCACGGGGTTCTTCTCATCCAGTTTCGTGTCCACAAAGTCGTCGAAGCTCGTTAGTTGCTTGAGCCCGTACTGGCGGCGGAACTCATTGAAGCGTGGCACGCCACGCTCTCGGTCACGGATGATGTCCAGCGCCGCCACGTCGAGCTTGCCCGTCCCCGTGCGGGACGCTGGCATAGGCAGGTTCTGCAGGAACTGCGGGTGGTTCTGAAGCGTGAGCAGCCCCAGCCGCTGGCGTCCCATGGAGAGGGCCCAGTTCGCGAGACCGTTCTCTCGCATCCAGTCCGTCGCATCGCCCCGGAAAGTCTTCACCACCGGGATCTTGTTCAGGATCACGTTCCGGTCCTTGTCCCATTCCCGGTACTCGATGAGATCGGGAACCAGTGGATGCAGTCGATAGACCGTGACAAACTCTTCCGGGAAATTGAACGGCGACCCGAAATGATTCGTGCCGCCGTTGATGCAATCTGGATTCTTCAAGCCGCCATGCTCGTCCTTCTCGAAGATGTTCTTATCGCTGGAGCAACCGCTGTTGCCCAGTCCGAAGATCCCTGGGCCGGCCGCGAAGACCGAATACCACTGGTTGGCTTTCTTGGCGTCCTCGGACTTGCCCCAGTTCTGCACCACGATCTTCTCAAGGGCCTCGGAGACAAAGCCGTCCTCGCGCAGGAGGCCGTGCCAGTTGGCGTTCATGCCCTGGTACAGCGGCTCGTCGTAGAGGAGTTGGGTCGTCCACTCGATGGTATGAATCTTGGCGATCTCCGCCGAGATGACAAGCCGTGCGATTTCGAAGAGCTCGTCCGGCCTGACATCCCCATAACGAATGGGTCGTCGCTTCGGGTTCGTGGGGTCCAGCAGTCCGCTGTCCTTTGTCGGGTCCTGTTCGCGGAACTTGTCCACAAACTGGTTGTGCTCACGAGCGAACACATTGTGGAAGAAGCTCAGGCCGATGGACCAGTTGTCCGGGAAGGCCGTCGCTTCCTGACCGCGCCATGTGCTGTTGAAATGCGCAGACGATTCATCAACTGAGTCGAACTTGGGCAGGTAACCCTGCTTCTCACCTTCCCCTGCGCGCTGGCTTAACGGAATTAACAGGAGCTTGGCTCGGTCGTGCGGGTCCCGTTTGACGCGCCCGTAAGATGGCCCGTCGTAGCCATAGATCTGAGACGCGTCCCACCAGGCAGTGACCGTATTCTCTGTCGTCTTGTAGGCCCGGCTCAGATACTCTTTGCCTTGGTGGGTAAAGGGCGATGGATCGCTTTGCTCCGCGACATAGGCTTTGTCCATCCTGTCGCCCGGGCGGCACCCGAGCTTAGCGACCTCATCGGGGCAACCGACGGCCATCAAAACGGGCTTGCCGGTTTTTTCCTGGTTATGGCCGTCCTTCAGATGAGAGAACCAATCGTGGGTCATGAACTGGATCCAGAACGCGGCGAGGACGTTGAAGAACGGCGCCTTTTTGTAGTCGCAGTTCGCGTCGGAGGAGTAGCCGGGCAGCCCCTGGCCTGCCCGACACTTGTCGGGCTCCGTTTGCGCGCGGGTGAACAGCTTGCGGCTGATCAATTGTGGATCGGGCTTGAGCGTGCCCAGCCGCCCGCCATGACGGTTCTTGGCCATCTCATTCTTTCCCAAGTCCGGGAAGGTGGTCTCGAACTCCACGTTGCGCGCGAACGGCTGATTGGTGGACCCCATGAGCGGGTTGCGGATATCGTTACAAATGCCGGTGAGGGTGCGGAAACGGATCAACTCGCCCTGACAGATCTGTTTCCCGTCCCCGCCCACGGACTCATACCGGTCAGGCCCGTTCTTCGTCTCCTTATACCCTTTCGGTAGCCTCATCTGGTCCCACACCTTGAGGGCGGGTCCGGCGACTCCTTTGCTGCCCCGCACGTACTCTTGGTAGGTTCCGCTGTTGTCGAAAAGATTGAACTTGATGAGCTCGATGCGCTGATGCTCGAGATCGAACAGCGCCCCACGGATGCCCCGTTCGTTGGGGCTGAGAAGCCAGTCTAAGCCACGGACCCGGGACCTGGTGTCGCGTGTAGCCCAGTAGTTCTGCCAGTCCACCCAGGGAAGGTCGCGAAACGCCGCGGCCCTGTCCCCGCCGCGGCAGCGGGCGGTGTCCTCCTGCATCTTGCCTAGGAACCGTGCGGTACGCTCCGCAGCGACCGGCCGGAAGCCCGTTGCGACGAGCTTGGCGCAGGCAGCCAAATCTCTCGGCTCCCTCCCGTCGCATCCTCCGGCCGCCAGCGCCACCGCCAACAGCACGAAATAGTGTCGCACGCTCATAAGCCAACTCGTCAGAATGCCTCCACGACCAACTGCAAATGCACGCCGTGGTCCTGGAGATTCGCGTGCGGGTTGTCCACCTTGTTGAGCCGGTGGCCCCAATAGAACTCAAACCGGCTCCCCGGCGCGATGTCCCAGAGCAACCCGAAACCGGCGCTGGCGAGATCCTTGAGCGGCTCGGGGCCCGGCGTCGTCGTGTTGTAGCCCCGCCCGTAGTCCACGAACGGCGCCGCTTTCAAGAAGTCTCCGCCGAGCAGGGACGGCAGGACCGGGATCCGGGCTTCGACCGAGGCCAGCGCGCCGTTGTCCCGCACCAGCGTGTTCTCCCGGTACCCGCGCACGCTGAAGCGTCCGCCGACCGAAAACTGCTCGACCGGAAAAATGCGGTCGTCGGCAAGCTGGACGGCGATTCGAGCAAGCAGTTGGACCCCGGTCGGGTCTAGGCGCCGCACCCACTGGGCCTGGCCCAGCCAGGAGAAGAACTTCCCCCCTGCATCCGTCTTGGACTGTTTGTTTTTCGTCGAACCCAGCGCATCAATACCGATGGAGAAGCGGGAGAAGGCGGCCATGACCTGATTGATGGCGCGGTGCGTCCATTCCTGGGAAAAGCGCATCGCATTCACCCGCGATACACCCCCTCGGGCCCCGGGGATGAGCTGGTCGGAAAGCGACGGCGAGATGGCGTCAAACGCCGTGGTGATCCTGTTGTAGAGCTGCTCTCCCGTGAGCGCGAGAGCGAATTCCTGCGCGAGCGTCCGATAGAGCGGATGCCGCAGCGTGATGCCGTAAATCTCGGATTGACTCTTGATGTTCAGGTTCACGAAGGCGTCATCGATGACCCCGAAGTCATTCCTCCGATAGTCCAGGACCAGAGTCGTATCCCTCGCGTTAAGAGGGACGGCGTACCGGGTCTCGATCTGAGGGTCCATTCCGGAAGACTTGCCGTACTGAAAGCTCAGGAGATCGCCGTGGCCGGTCAGGTTCCGGTGCGCGACGGTGACCAGCCCCCGCTCGGAACCGACGGTCGGGGACAGGAAGTTGTTGAACTCCAGCCACCCCTTGATCGGGTTCTCCTCCGCCACCTTGACGTTCAGCACGCTCTCTCCGCGCGTGACGCCCGGCCGCAACTCCGCATTGAGCCGGGTGATGCCGGGCGTCTGCTGCAGCAGTTGCAACCGCTCCTGCAGGGCGTTGATGTTCACCGGCGGAGCCGCGCCGAGCGCGATCCGATTCTGGATATACCCCGGGCGGAACCACTCATTCCCTTCCACCTCGATGCGGCTGAGCTTCCCTTCGATGATTCGCAGCGTGATGATCCCTTCGGTCACCTCCTGGTCCGGGATGATGACGCCGGACGTGATGTACCCGCGATCGATATAGAACTTCGTCAGCGCCGTCCGGAGCGCCTCCAGGTCCTCCGACGTGAGTTTGCGGTTCGTATAGGGCGCCGTCACCGCGGCCAGTTCCTCCGGCGTGAAGACCGTGCCGCCGACGATGCGGATGTCTTTCACGAACACGCTGAGCGGCAGGGCCTTCGGCTTGTCCGGCGGCGACGGAGCGGGCGGGAGAATGGGGCTGGGAGGCGGGGGCGGGCGAAGCTCCTCCCGCAACGGCGGCGGCTCGGAGGGGAACGGCGGCGGCACCTGGACCGGCGGCACTTGCGCCCAGGCCGGTCCGGAGAGGAGGCAAAGCATCATGACTGACCCCCAGAGAAGAATCCACGGGACGCGAGAGTTGTTGCGGAAGCCGGTCCTCCTTCTGTTGCTCACAGCTACATGATGTCCATCTGCTTGATCAGCCGCGAGAGGTACGTGCGCTGGAGGCCGAGCAGTTCGGCCGCCCGTGTCTGGCTGCCGCCCGCGCGGGCCAGCGCGCGCCGGATGATCTCCCGTTTATGGTGCTCGATCGATTCGTGATAGGCGAGGTTCTTGACGGCGGCGTCCTCCTCCGAGAGATCCATCGGCTGCAGGGCGAAGTCTTCCGGCGTCAGCACCTCGCCCGTCTTCAACACCACGGCGCGCTCGATGGCGTTCTGCAGCTCCCGCACGTTGCCCGGCCACGGATAGGCGGCCAGCACCTTCATGGCCGCCGGCGTGACCTGCATCACCGGCTTCTTCGCCTCGCCGCAGTACTTCTTCAGGAAGAATTCGACGAGCTGAGGAATCTCCTCCAGCCGCTCCCGCAGCGGGGGCACTATCAGATTGACCACGTTGAGCCGGAAGAAGAGGTCCGCCCGGAACGACCCGGCCTTGACGGCGTGCTGGAGGTCCCGATTCGTCGCTGCGATCACCCGCACGTCCACCCGGATCGTGCGCGTGCCGCCCACGCGGTCGAACTCCCGGTTCTGGAGAAAGCGCAACAGCTTGGCCTGCAGGCCCGGCTTCATGTCGCCGATCTCGTCCAGGAACACGGTTCCCCCGTCGGCGACTTCGAGGATGCCCCTCTTCTGGGCCGACGCCCCGGTGAAGGCGCCCTTCTCGTGACCGAACAGCTCTGATTCGAGCAGCTCTTCCGAAAGGGCCACACAGTTCACGGGTCTGAACACCTTGCTCCGGCGTCCGCTCCAGCCGTGAATCGAACGGGCCAGCAGGTCCTTGCCGGTCCCGCTCTCTCCGAACAGAAGAACCGTGGTGTCGCTCTGCGCCACTTTCCTGGCGGTCTGGACGACTTCCGCCATCTTGGGGCTGGCGGCCACGAGCGGGTCGAACCGGCTCTCCATCTCCGACCGGAGGGCCGTCACCGTACGTTTCAGCTCGTCGCGCTCCAACGCCTTTCCGATCACGAGTTTCAGATAGTCGTCGTCGAACGGTTTGGTGACGAAGTCGGTGGCGCCCTCTTTCATCGCCTCCACCGCCCTCGCGATCGTCCCATGCGCGGTCATGACGACCACCGGCAGATCAGGCCAGTCCTTGCGGACCCGCTTGAGCACGTCCATCCCGCTGACCTTGGGCAACTCCAGATCGAGCAGCAGGAGACCCGGCGCCACCTTCTCCATGGCATCCAGCGCGGCCTGCCCGTCGTAGGCCGTCATGACTTCGTGCCCCATGCGCTTGAGCCGGTCGCCCAGCATCATCGCGATATCGGGGTCATCTTCCACCATCAGGATCAAGGTGCCCATCATCCCCTCTTTAGGACGTCACCCTTCGACTCCTGTTGTGCAATGCGTGTGCCGAAAACAAATAGAGGCGCACCCTTGTCCTCTCTGGCGATGCCAAGGAGAGAGTTCAAGTGCGCCTCCGATTTGCAGGCCGTTGGTTCCGCCTGCCGGTACTATCCGAGCCTATCGCCCGAATGTTATTTAAGAATTCATTCGTCTTATGTCATTGCCCCGGAGACGCCCTTTATTTACTCGTATCTGTAGGCTGATTTTCTGCAATGGTTCAAGGTATGACAAAGAATTCATATGTTGTCAAGTTCTGACGTATACAATCGGATAACAGCCTGTATCCGGTCAGATACATTCTCGCGGACTGCTCAGAACCTTGTGGTCACGCTGATGGTGAGCACATGGGCCGTCGTATTGTACGACCCGAACGCCGACGGGCCCAACCCCAGGGCGCCGCCCCGGTTGTTCGGGTCGAACGTAGAGTTGTCGATCGAGCGTTTTTCGAAGAAGGCGATCAGGTAGGACACATCGAGCGTCACGGTATCCAATCTGTATCCCGCTCCGCCTGTGAGAGCATGGATGTTGGAATTCGGGATGTTGGCGTCGAACGTGTTATCCGGGATCGGCGTCTCGTCGAAAAAATAGCCGCCCCGCAAGGCCACACGGTCGGTCGCGGCGTATTCCACGCCGAGCCGATACACCCATGAGTTTTTCCACAGGCGCCGGCTGACGCTGTCGAGCGCCGTGCTCCCGATAAAATCACGCGGGAGCGATCCCAGCGTCCCCCATCCCTCCCACTCGACATCGGCATTGATCGTCCACCGGGGAATGATCTTCGTCGAAATGCCGCCGACGACCTGGGGCGGCAGCTTGATATTGCTGTGAAACCCCGCCGTGGCGAATCCGGTGAGCGACCCCAGTCCCACCGCGCCCGCGCCGTTGATGTCCGCCTGACCTTTGAGCTTGGCTTGAAGCTCGCTCCGGAACTGCAAGCCGGCCGACGTGGTCTCCGTCAGGCGATAGAGCAGTCCGGCATTCCATCCGATCGGGTGCGCGGTGAGGTCATAGCCGCGCAGCTTGGACTCGCCGGTGCCGATGTCGAATTTCTGCTCGAACTCGGCGGCCACGTCTGCATACCGGACTCCGGCGGCCACCGCGAGCTTCTTCGTGGCCTGGAACGCCACGGTGGGATTGATGATGGTGACGCGCAGCTTGGCGTTTGTCGAATCAAACCGGCCCTGCCAGTTGTCCGGCCAGTCGACGACGATGCCGAACGGCGTAAAGACGCCCAGGCCGACGCTGAGCCGCTCGTCCCACTTCTTGAACCGGTGGGTGACGTAAAAGTGCGGCACGAGCGTGAACTGATCCTGGAGTTGCGTGGACTCCCCGGTGGTCCCGCTCCGAAAGACCGTATCCAGGTAGACGACCGCAGTCCCGAGCATCACCTGCGTCCCCGGCAATTGGGTGATGCCGGCAGGGTTATAGAACACGGCCGAGGGATCGTTCGCTTCCCCGGCAAAAGCGTTGGCCTTTCCGGACGCAGCAGCCCCATGTTCTGAGAAAGTCACTCCACCGGCAAAGGCTTCACCGGTTACCATCGCAAACAGAGCGACGGCGGATACGGCGGTTCGTCTCCACATAATCTTCCCCCGTAGTAAGTCTCCTTAGAGGGCGTTCACTATCGTCGCATGCCGAAAAAAAGTCAATATGCGGCCGGCCCTCTTCCGGTTATCGCAACAGATAATCGCGCGCATCCGTTTGGATACATCCGCGCAGACAGGGCACCGTGTTTCCCCCGGCCGGTTCGGCATCGCGACTCGACAATCCAGCGATAAGTCAGCGAGTTTCCGCGGAAAGTCCTGGACGCCCCGCCCTCTTCTTACAACATGGCACAGCGGTTGCTCATACCCCTGCACAAGTCACAGCGAATCGGTCGGTGGATGAAAAATGAAAGGAGGTGAGGACAATGGCGTGGGGAATCTTCATGACGTTCATGACACTGTTCGGGATGATGG